>JBBDIE010000107.1:8989-23445 GCA_040880545.1 Bacteroidales bacterium
GACTCACCTGTTTTAGTTGGAGTACTTGAAGTACTTGAAGTACTTGGAGTACTTGGAGTACTTGGAGTTTGGGTAGGGTAGCGAGAAACCACGTATTTCACCTGTTTCTTTTAGCCTTCCATTTGGATATTCAAAGTACAATTTATTCTTCGTTTGGGCCTTTATTGTGAATACCAGTACCCTCTCTCGTTCGCCAGTAACATCCCCCAAATATAGAGTTTTTTATCGATATTTACAATTTATCGATTAAATAATAGATATTTTACTTTTATCGACTATTTAATCGATATTTTTGCAATTATGAATCACAGGTTTCCGGAATATCAGTTTCAAATGGTAGGTTGTTCCGGGCTGACCAGGAATGTAATACCATAACGCGTAATTATTGCTATTTTTGTACCTTAATTTACCATGAATATGACCGATACACCCAGTGAAAAGAGCGAAAGAAGATCATTGAACTTCATTCATGCATTTGTAGAAGAGGATCTCCGGGAGGGGAAAAACGAAGGAAGAATCCACACACGGTTTCCGCCCGAACCCAACGGGTACCTGCATATTGGGCATGCCAAGGCGATCCATATCGATTTCGGAACTGCCGAAAAATATGGCGGTATGTGTAATCTGCGTTTCGACGATACCAACCCGGTAAAGGAGGAAGTGGAGTACATAGACTCCATCAGGGAAGACATTCATTGGTTGGGATATGACTGGGAAGGACGGGAATTTTACGCTTCCGATTATTTCGGCAAGCTCTATGACTTTGCCGTTGATCTGATAAAGCGGGGGCTGGCTTATGTGGATGACCAGCCATCGGAGGTAATCGCCTCACAAAAGGGAACCACATCCGTGCCGGGATTGGAGAGCCCTTTCCGGAACCGGACGGTAGATGAAAATCTCGACCTGTTCCAGAGAATGAACAAGGGAGAATTTGCTGAAGGAACCAGGGTACTCAGGGCAAAGATCGATATGGCGGCCCCGAATATGCACATGCGCGATCCGGTGATCTACCGGATCATAAACAGGCCCCACCACAGAACGGGAACGGCGTGGAAAGTATATCCCATGTATGATTTCGCCCATGGTCAGAGCGACTATTTTGAAGGGATCACCCATTCACTCTGTACACTGGAATTCGAGGTACACAGGCCCTTGTATGACTGGTTTATTGATAAGCTGATGACAGACAAATACAGGCCGAGGCAGATTGAATTCAACCGGTTGAACCTGACCTATACGGTCATGAGCAAACGAAAGCTGTTGCAGATGGTCAATGACAGGGTTGTAAACGGATGGGATGACCCCCGGATGCCCACGCTGAGTGGATTGAGAAGAAGGGGTTATACCCCCGGTTCCATTAAAAATTTCATCAACAGCATCGGATATACCAAGGTTGAAGCGCTGAACGATTATTCCCTCCTGGAATTTGCCGTGCGGGAGGATCTCAACAAGACCGCCCCAAGGGTAATGGCTGTACTCGACCCCCTGAAAGTGATCATCACCAACTACCCGGAAGGGAAAACCGAAGAGTTGCAAACGGTCAATAATCCGGAAGATGAATCCATGGGTAGTCGCACGATCCCGTTTTCAAGGGAATTGTATATAGAACGATCGGACTTCATGGAGGATCCGCCTAAAAAATTCTTCCGGCTCGGTCCTGACAGGGAGGTACGCCTGAAATCGGCCTATATTATAAAGTGTGAAGATTTTGAAAAAGATGCTGAAGGGAACGTAACCGAACTGCATTGCACCTATGACCCGGAGACAAAAAGCGGTGGGGCAAATGCGGGCCGTAAGGTAAAAGGGACCTTACACTGGGTAAGTACTGAACATGCTGTGGAAGCGGAAATCAGACTGTACGACCGCTTGTTCACAGATCCCGAACCTGATGGACACAAGGAGCGGGAATTCATGGAATTCATCAATCCCGATTCACTGAATGTGATCCGCGGATTCGTTGAGCCTGGACTGACATCTGCCAAAACGCTCGATCACTTCCAGTTTCAGCGCCTGGGTTATTTCAACCTGGATCCCGACAGTAAGCCGGAGAACCTTGTCTTTAACAGAACGGTGGCATTGCGGGATACCTGGAGTAATAAATAGGGGGGTGCTTCGTGCTATGATTGTCTGTGATCACACTTTCAATTCCCAACCTTTTTCATACTCCCTTCCCCAATAGTTCCTCATATATTTTTTATTCAACATATGCCCGTTGGCAGGATTTATATCCAGCGTATCCCCTGTTTTCCATGCAATATTTGACAGCAGTAACAGTTGAACGCCAATATATGCATCATCAATAGGAGCATTAAGTTTTTCTCCATTACGAATACCCGCGATCAGGTTTCCAAAATGCGCATCCGTCATCGGTCCTCCACCGATCAGTCCCATGGAAACATCATCCTGGCCCGCCTTATGTTCCTCAATCACATCACCATTATTTCCCATATGAACATATCCGTCCCTGTCCATAATAACAGAACCCTCAGTACCAACGATCTGCGAGCCACGACCCCTTCCAAAGAATTTTGCTGCGTTACAGCTCTTGCCTTCCCAGCTAATCATCTTGTTTCCGTAATCAAAATTGGTGATCAATGTATCGTAGAATTCCCAATCGTCCTGGTAATGGTATCTTCCTCCGTTTGCAGTGATCCTCTCCGGGAAATCAACCTGAAGTGCCCATCGGCATATATCCACTTCATGGGTTCCGTTGTTCAGTGTTTCTCCCGTTCCCCAATTCCAGAACCAGTGCCAGTTATAGGGATGAATATTATCCTTATAAGGCCTCCGGGGCGCCGGCCCCTGCCACAGTTCCCAGTCCAGGTAACCAGGTACCGGAACCTCTTTGCCAACACCAATCGATCCCCGCTTATTGCTGTACCACGCCTTTCCATAATAAGGTTCACCGATCAGCCCTTCATGAATCTTTTTGATAATTCTATTGGTGTAACCTGAAGATCGCTGCTGGTTACCCATCTGTACCAACTTTCCATATTTTTTCTGTGCCTCCAACAGCAACTCACTTTCAGCAGGATTGTGTGCACAGGGTTTTTCTATATAAACATGTTTACCGGCTTGCAGAGCGGCTATGGCCATAGGGGCATGCCAGTGTTCCGGGGTTGCAATGGTAACTACATCAATATCCTTATCTTCCAACACTTTTCGAAAATCCTTCTCCCATATCGGCTTCTTTCCCGATTTCTCCTCCACTTTGGCTGAATAATCGCCAAAGTACCTGTCATCCACATCACAGATTGTTTTCACTACAGTGTTCTTATGCACCAATATGGAATCTCGGTGGGCCTGACCCCGGCTCCTGATTCCCAGTACCGCAAAATTAATCCGGTCGTTCGCTCCAAGTATGGAATTCCTTCCGTAAGAGATCAATGGAGCAGCTGCCAGTGCACCTGCAGCCAGTGATGTTTTCCTGATAAAATTTCGTCTTGTATCTTGCATTTGTTTTATGTTGGTTGGAAATGTTTGCGTAAAATTAACAGAATACCGGGAACAGACAAAAATATCTGTCCTCTGGTCACCCTTAAATTAGAGTCTGTCCATTAAGTGGAGTGGTTGGATCATAATGTACGTTTGCTGCGTTACACTCGTCGGGAAATTGCTCATTGGCGAAACAACCCCTGCCCATGTTCCAAGGGCTATGCACCATCTCCCTAAAAATCAACTTCTACCAACACCGGCAGATGATCGGAAAAGAAATTCCCATCCCTCGAATCTGTCAATGCACCATATCGCTTCACGGTAACCCCATCGGAGACAAATATATAATCGATCCTTTTTCCCTTCGCATCCTCATACCTGAAACCCGACCACGTTCCTGTAGCTCCGTGCGGTGGAAGCTTCGTTACATGATATGCATCATTCAGAAATCCGGAAAGCTTACCGATGGGAACAGATTCGGGCGGCAGGTTAAAATCGCCGGTGAGGATTACCGGAGTATCCCCGGCCATCGTCTTGATCCTGCTGATGATCAGGTCCGCTGCGTTTTTCCTTGCCTCCACGCCAACATGGTCAAAGTGGGTATTAAACACCATGATCCGTTTGCCCGTGGATCGCTCCTGCAGGGAAGCATAGGAACAGATCCTGTTGCACACGGCATCCCATCCCAATCCCGGTTTACCGGGAGTTTCAGAGAGCCAGAAATTGCCCGAATCCAGCAATTTGAATTTATTGTGGTTGTAAAATACCGGGGTATATTCACCGGCGGTGGCCCCGTCATCACGTCCCACACCAACGAAACTGAACCCGGGAAAGGCTGAGTCTATTGCCATAACCTGCTCGTGTTTTGCCTCCTGCAAACCAAAAATGTCTGCTCTATGGAATTTCAAGAGGTTGATCACATCGGCCTTTCTGTGCGGCCATGCATGTTCACCGTCGCCGGGTGTATTCAGCCTGATATTATAGGTGATAACATTCAACTGTCCCGGTAGCTGCACTTGTATCAGGAGGAACAGGATGACTGGAAAAAAATACTTTATATATTTCATGGTTTCGGAATGATTAAATTGTTAACCCTCTCGTTCTCCTTGGCGTTTCGCGAAGGAGGGAAAAAAATCTATATGTATCTCTTTATACAAAATCCCGGTAACGGGCTTATAGGATTTCAGATCAGTTTTACTGATGTCACAAATATCTGAAATTTAATTCTATTATTATTTAGTGCTTGCAAGAAAACGTCAATAGCTGCGTTATGCTCGAATTCAAAACAGTCATACATTCATCCGAGGCCCGGCAGCTTGAATTGGGTAAAATCAGTCAAGTGGGCAATCCACTGTAGGGAGAACGGGCAAATGATCAGAATGCACGCTCCCATCGGGCCCCGGGTTTCGGTGTGGAGCCGTGAAAATACAAGGACACCTGAAGAACTGGAAATGTCGGTCCATCTGCCGTGCCCTCCTCATATTAAAATAAAATCGTATTTTTAAAATGTACGCAATGTAAATTGCCTGCATGCCAAATGCCCAACCAGCTCCAATATAATGTAATGTATACCTACGAAAAATTTAATATACGTCTGTTTCCATGGTTTTTACTGATCCTGGGAATCATCTTTACCCTTTCGAAAATGTATATTGAGGCAGGAATCTCAGGCTCCATTGGCGCTATCTCAGCCATCTCCTTCAGCGGATTCAATATTGATGCAGAGAAATCCCTTATCCGTAAATACGACCGGTTTTTGTGGTTCTATATCGGAGGTTGGCGGGAAATACCCAAGCCGCTCTATGTCACAGTTGTCAGAATAAAATTAAGCGGCAGGCGCGTAAGTCCGTTGCCCCTTCCCATGCCTGAATCTGGCAAGGCTTCACGAGCTTATAAGCTGAACCTGGTGGTTGATGGAAAGGAACGGTACATATCGCTGACCTACGGGAACCGGCTTGCCATGCTTGAGGAGGGTATGAAAATCGCTAAAATTCTGAATATCAGGCTTCTTGATCATACAACAAGTGAAAAGCAGTGGTTGTGCTGAACAGACAGACAATTAAAAACTGCATCAAAAAACCAGATTGATTCTGATCTTTTGATGCAGTTGTTGTTTTTAATCTTCCTTTATTGTTTAGAACCAGTAGCCGAGCGCAAGTATCCATGCATTGGGCCTGGCGTCTAAATTATAATCAGACCCTCCTACGGTGAAAGTATCTGCATATTTTGAAAGGGATCCTTCATAACGTGCATCAACTGTTAACTTACTGAAAAGGTCCACGCCAATCCCTGCCTGGAACCCGAAAGTCATTCCGCTTTGAACAGATTCAATTTCTGAAATTGCCTCTGTAAGCTCATTCACAGAACTTATAACGATGGATCCAACCGGACCGGCATTGAGCCTGGCAGGTCCGAGTTTTACACCCACAAGCACCGGTATATCAATCCTGTTAAATTTAACATTCAGGACTTCAGTTGCACCGCCTTGAATCACCTGCTCTACCGTACCCCCCGTAGTATTGAAATAAAGTTCAGGCTGTACAAATACCATGGCTACTTTTAACCTGGTCATCAAACCAAACTGATAACCGGCAACTGTTTCACCAGTTACCAGGTCATATACCTGGGTTCCGTCTGTAATACCGGTAACATCATCCATGGCAATGGATGAAAAGTTAACACCTGCTTTCAAACCATACTGGAACAACTGGGCATTGGCCGAGATGGTCATAAATAGCACGGCTATTGAAATAAATACAATTTTCTTCATAATAATTTAAAATTTAGTTGTGCGTTAAATTTACAACTATTAAACGTTAAATGTCAATGAATAGTTGCACTATTATTAGTTTTTATCCACAGGTGGCCCCTCCCTATCACCTGTTAATCCTTCAATAACCACCGATGATAACATGCATCCGAATATGGCAGGTATATATGAAACAGTTCCCGGGATCGAACGTTTATTCGGCTCATTCTCTGTAAGTAATAAACTTTCCTTTTCTACTGATTCGGTGGAAAAAACTACTTTGAATCCACCGTGAACACCCCTCTTCCGCAACTTCTTTCTTAACAGGTAGGCCAGTTTACAATTATATGATTTTTTAAAATCCGCAATGCCGATCCTCGTTGGATCTTTCTTTCCCCCTGATCCCATTGAACTGGTCAGGGGAATGCCTGATTTATATACTATTTCAATCAAAAGGATCTTTGGGGTCAGTGTATCAATGGCATCAACGACAAAATCAAAGGAAGAGAAGGGGATTTGCGCCAGGGTCTCCTCATTCAGATAGGTCTCAACGGTTTCAATGATCAGCGCCGGATTTATATCGGTTAGCCTGTCCCTCATAAGTTGTACCTTGGATTGACCAATAGTGGAGTGCAGTGCCGGCACCTGGCGGTTGATGTTTGAAGGGTTTACCGTATCATTGTCAATGATGGTTATCCGGCCAACGCCTGCCCGTACGAGGCACTCCGCAACCATGGATCCCACACCCCCCATGCCGGCCACAAGTACATGGGCCTCCCTGAGGATAGCGCATTTCTCCTCTCCCAGGAGCTGTATCGTTCGCGACATCCATTCCGGGAAGTTCCTGTTGCTCATCTGTTGCTTTATTTCCTGAATTTTATTTTCTGGTAAGTAGGTTGTTAGCCCTTTCCGCCATTATCCTGCAAAGCTCCTCAACACCTATTTTTTTCAATTCCGCCGCGGCCCTGTAGATCTCCCTGATGGAACGATCAGAGATGTCGGTTTCCAGAAAAGTGCTTTCCAACGGCAAGGCTGCATACGCTTCACGGCTCTTTTGGGAAAGCAGGAGGGATTCACCAAAGGAGAGTTGAAATCCGTGCTTCAGCAGCTCCATTGCCCTGGTGGTATTGCCCATGTAGCCATGGATCACCATGGGAATTGATGGTTTTTCTTCTTTTGCGAATTTTATCAGCTCCTGGTCCGCTTTTACCGCGTGAATGATTAGCGGCATTTCCACCAGTGCTGCAAGATCAGCATGGGCTTTGAATACCTTCAGCTGAAGGTCCATGGATACCCCTTTCATTTTATCCAGCCCCGCCTCCCCCAGTGCAAGGACCTGGCAGTTCTCAGTGGCGAGCTGGATCTTTTTTAATGTATGCGGAATATCCACTTTATCGATATCCCAGGGATGAAGCCCGACTGAATAACTGGCTTCCGGATCCTGGTCCGGCGGATAATCCTCACTGGCCAGGTTCCTTAATACCCACTCATGAGGACTCGCCGGGGCCCGGTGGGCGTGAATGTTCACGTATTGGTCCTTTGCTATCAACATCGCTATCCTATTTCTGAAATTCCCTTTTCAATTCTCCTTAAAACCTCCTCCCTGCCAAGTATTGCAGCCATATCAGACAGAGACGGACCCATGAGTGTGCCTACCATAACCAGCCTCCAGGCTGTCATTACATTGCCCATTCCCCACCCATTTGATTCAATCTCTTCTTTAACCTTTTTTTCAATGACAGAAGATTCGAATGGCTCAATATTCTTCAATACCGAGGAAAGGCCCCTCATCAGCCCCGGGGTCTCCTCCTTCCACCGCTTTTTAACAACATTTTCATCATAGCTGCCGGGTGCGGTAAACAAGAACGATGATTGCTCCCAGAATTCCGATACAAAAGTTGCCCGCTCCCTGATCAGTGTGATTACCTCCCTTACATATTGGTCATCTCTTTCCACACCATGCTTCTTCAATACCGGTTGAAAAAGTTTTGCCAGTTCTTCCACCGGCCTTTGTTGCAAATATTGATGATTGAACCACCTCGCTTTATCAGGATCGAATTTGGATCCCGATCTCCCCACTTTTTCAAGTTCAAAATCTTTTACCAACTCCCCGATGGTATAAAGCTCTTGCTCCGTTCCCGGGTTCCATCCAAGGAATGCCAGGATGTTGATGCACGCCTCGGGGAAATATCCCTCCTCCCTGTAACCGCTTGAAACCTCTCCTGTTTTGGGATCCTTCCACTCCAGCGGAAATACCGGAAATCCTCCCTTATCTCCATCCCTTTTACTCAGTTTTCCCTTCCCGTCGGGCTTAAGGATCAACGGTAAATGCGCAAATGCAGGCATCACCGCTTCCCAACCCAGCGCCTTGTAAAGCGAAACATGCAAGGGTAACGAAGGCAGCCACTCTTCACCCCTGATCACATGGGATATCTTCATTTTATAATCATCCACCACGTTGGCCAGATGGTATGTGGGCATACCGTCTGATTTAAACAGGATCTTGTCATCCAGTGTCGAACTATCCACCGTCACATCGCCCCGGATCAGGTCCTCCATCTCAACGGGTTTCCCCTCCAGGAATTTAAACCGGATCACAAATGGATCGCCTCTTTCTATACGTTCCCTGGTTTCTTTCTCCGAAAGTGTGAGTGAATTTTCCATCTGCATCCGGGTGTATGCATCATAGGTGAAGGTCTCCTTTCGCTCCTCACACTCCTTCCTGGCACGATCAAGCGCTTCAGGTGTATCAAATGCATAATATGCATGACGCGAAGCAATTAGTCCTTCCGCGTATTTGCTGTATTTGTCCCGTCGCTCCGATTGCCGGTAAGGTCCATGTTCACCCCCTGTAACCGGACCCTCATCCGGAATTATTCCACACCATTCCAGCGACTCCCGGATATATTCTTCGGCTCCCTCAACAAATCTCGACCGGTCGGTATCTTCGATCCGCAAAATAAACGTTCCCCCATGCTTTTTAGCAAACAGATAATTAAACAATGCTGTTCTCAATCCGCCAATATGCAGCGGTCCGGTCGGACTCGGTGCAAAACGTACCCGTACTTCATTCATAATCTCAATGTTTAACTGCAAAGATAAGGATTAATGGAGAGAGTTTTATGACCAGTTTTTTGAACTGCATCATAAGCATAAAAACTTTATAATACTAAACTCGCACATTGCGTCTTTTTAGTAACTTTGATTGTTTAGATTAAAAAATGATGATGAATGTAACTAAACAGATTGAGTATTGGTCAAGGGGAGCTGAAGACGATTTATTAACAGCTGATTTGCTGATTCGGGAAAAACGAATAATGCACGGATTGTTTTTTATGTCACTTAGTGATCGAAAAAGCTATCAAAGCTCATATTGTAAAAAAATCAAGACAGGTTGCTCCAAGGTCGCATAACTTGATTTATCTATCAGAGATAGCTGATTTAGATTTTGATGATGAGGCGCAAATTTTTCTTGGGATATTAATGAAATATCAGCTACAAGGACGGTATCCTGATTATAATCCTGAACTTCCGGATATTTTAAAAGTGAATGAATATTTCGAAAAAACTAAAACTATATTTTTATGGCTGATAGAGAGGTTATAGAAACATTAAAAAAATATATTTACCTATTACGTTCAGAAGGAATATCTGTCGAAAAAGCCTATTTATATGGCAGTTATTTGACGAATACAGCTACTGATGAAAGCGACATTGATATTATGATTGTAACAGAAAATGAGGATGACTATTTAACAGGTAAAATCTGGAGTTTAACCAGAAAAGTAAATTCAAAAATTGAACCTTACACCGTGGGAAAAGGAAGATTTAATAGCACCGACACTTCTCCGTTGATTGATTTAGTAAAAAATACCGGACTGAAAATTGCATAGCCATATATATGCTATTCAGCCCATGGCGTCAAGTTAACGCCTCAAAATTTACCTTGATACCGCTTCAAAAACTCCGGGTACACCTTCTCTGTCATCCATTTCAGCCGCGGCTCCACCCGCAACATCTTCAGGTACACCTCATTCGCTTCGCGGTACATCTCCGAAGCCATGTAAGCATCAGCCAGGCTTCTCAGCGTGTTCAGATAGAGCCAGTTGTACTTTAATCCCTCCCTGTCAGCTTCATACAGCTTCTCCGATTTCCTGTAAATCTTCGCCGCCTCCACACTGCTGCCGCCAAAAATCGCCTGCTGCAGCGGCTGCAACTCCGCGTTCCAAAACAACGGCTGCCGGCTGACCCACGCCACCAGCATCCGCATCAGCCGTATGATCGCCATGTCCTCCACGTTCTGCTCACGCACCCGATCATGGTACCGGCAGTCCACGGTATTCCACCTCAGCATGGTACCCCACCTTCCTGAAGTCGAGCCGCGGCAGCAGCCTCGAATAACCTTTGAAAAAAGGGTAAAAGAACCAGTGGTGTCGTGCCTTAATGATCATGTGCCTGTACGCCTTTCTCTTTGATCCTGTACAGCTGCCACCAGGGGGTTTCCGGCGATGCATGGTGCTCGTAATGGTAGCCGAAGAAGTAGCAGGAGAGCATCGCCCAGAGATGGTTCCGCTTCAGGGTGCGCGCCTTGTGCTTCCCCATCTCCCCGGTATGGGGTCTTTTATGGGGTAAATACGTACCGAAGTAAAAAAGTTGTAATGTGCCCAAAAACGCCGGAACGATCCAGAGTACCAGCAGTGCCTGCACCCCAATACCCACCAGGCGGTCGAGCACGTTGAAGATCACCGCCATGGCGATCAACTGCCAAATGGTAGTGTAACGCACCATGAATTTAAACCACCACGCCCAGAAATTCTGCGAGCGGGTATAGAAATCGGGATCCTGCTCCGTGCCGGGATACTTGTGGTGGTCCCAATGGTTCTTGATCAGCCGCTTGTACGACATCCCCGCGAACATAAACACCGCTGCATAACCAATCGCGTTGTTTACAAACTTGTTTTTCGAAACCTGGCGGTGCATGGCGTCATGACCCGTGATAAAGAGTCCGGTATAGAGGTAGGCCTGTACTACAATATGCAGGTACATCCATGGATTGTCCCACGCCACGGGTATGTTCAAGAGAATGTAAACCAGGTGGCCGAGCCACAACAACATGATAAGCAGAGCGATCAGTACACCCATAATTCACGTATTACGATCCAGATATCCAGCAGGATAAAGAACCCCAGCTGTACGAAAAACAGTGGAGCAGCGATTTTGTTCTGCCTGTTAACCATCTCGTTGCGATCGGCGAACCAGACCAAAACAAGCGAGATCACCAGCCAGGCGATGTAGTTCTGCATCGACACTGCACCACCCCAATCCCACATATCCAGTTCGATCGCCGCCGGCTCCAGCGCGAAGTCATATACCACCATCAGCACAGCAGCGACGATCACCCTGAAATACCGCTGTTCAATGAATCGCGAGGTGATCACCAGGCTGGAATATACCAACATCAGCCAGTTAACACCGATGATCAACGGCGTATGAAACAGTGTCGGGCCCAGTGTCGGACCATAGGTATAACTGCCAAAGACCAACCCGGTATTTACTCCGGCGATCTCAACAATAAACCCCGCACTGTAGATCAACAGTACCTTCCAGGCAAATCGCAGGTCCAGCCTGCCATGGTAGATCAGCAGCAGCAGTACATTCAATAGCAGGTTCAACGGCACCATTGCTTTGAACAGCTCACGTGTCTGTGGAATAATCATTCCCGCCACCCCAACGCTGTAAAAAATAACCAGCCAGGGTGCCAGGTTGTAGTTCCGTATTCGTTCAAAAATTTCTCTCATCTATATCAGTAAATTAACCTGTGAATGTCCAGCATGTCCGTTTACTGTGATACGGTCTCCTGGAAATTGATCATTTACATAATTATAATTTTAAAATTTTCTCTCCCAAAACATCAACAGCACGATGTCATCTACCCATAATGCTCCATCACAAGCCGGTCGACAATCTCTGCCGATGCCAAACAGAGTGGCACTCCCCCGCCGGGATGGACGCTTCCACCCACAAAATAGAGACCCTTCAGATCCTTCCGGTGGTTCGGATGCCGGTTGAACGCTGCCATGCTGCTGTTGCTGCTGTTGCCGTACAGGCTGCCACGGTAGGAGAAGGTCTCCTGCTCAATGTGCCGCGGATCACGTACGGTCTCATGCTTAATATGCCTCCTGATCCCCGTCCCAAGGATCCGCTCCAGCTTCACAATCACATTCTCACGCACTGTCTCCACTGCCGCATCCCAATCCTGACCCACATTCTCCGGCACATTGATCATCACGAACCAGTTCTCACACCCATGCGGAGCATCACCCTCTACCAACTTTGAGCTGATAAAAAGATAAACTGTCGGATCATCAATAATCGTCTTCGATTCGAACAAGTGCCTGAACTCCTCCGCATACGCGGCACTGAAAAAGAGGTTGTGCAACTCCAACTCCGGAAACTGCCGGTCGACCGCCCAGTAAAAGATCATCGCCGAGGTCGACCGCTCGGGCTTAAAATATTTTCGCGGGAACGGCAAATCGGTCAGCAGGTCCTTATAAAGATAGTAGATATCAACGTCGCTCACCACCAGATCGGCCGCATGTACCTCGCAATTCACCTCTACTCCTCCCACCCGCTGGTCATGCAATACCACGCGATCAACCCGCGTGTTAAACACAAACTTTACACCAACCCGCTCCGCCAGCCGGTAAAGCTCCTTCGCCAGGGTATACATCCCCTTCTCGGGGAAGTATGCGCCGAGGTTGTGCTCCAGGTGGGAGATCACATTCAGCGTGCCGGGTGCGCGGTAAGGATCACTGCCATTGTAGGTCGCATACCGGTCGAACAACTGTACCAGGTGTGGAGACCTGAACCGGCGACTGTTGGCGCCGTGCATCGTCGAGAGCACCTCCAGCCGGTAGATCTGCAGCAGCGATCGCATGAACTTCGCTGAAACAAAAGTTCTCCATGCCTGAAACGAGCCGAAAATAAAGACATCCCGGGTAAGCTCATACATCTTCCTGCTCTTTCTCAGAAAACGGCGGATGCGCGATGCTTTCTCACCGGTCTTCGCCGCCACCTCAGCAATAAACGCCTCCGGGTCGCCATATGCATTCAGCACTAAACCATCCTCGTAAAAATATTTCGTGATGATGTCGAGCTGATTGTACCGCGCTGATACCTTCATCTCCTCGTCGGCCAGCATGTACAACTCCTCCATCAGCTCGGGCAGCGTAAAAAGGGATGGTCCTGCATCCCAGCGGTACCCGTCCCTCCGCAGCTCACCCATCTTGCCGCCCGGTGCAGATGCCTGCTCGTAAACAGTCACCGCATGACCCCGCACCGCCAGTCTGATGGCTGATGCAATTCCCCCGATTCCGGCCCCTATGACAGAAATATTCAATTTCATAACACCAAGATAAACAATTTTATAAAATTATTGTTTAACTTTCTCTTTAGATAAATGAACAAAAATTGGATGAAACCACAGTGAACAGGAAAGCACTTATTGTCGGAACAGGGTTGGGGGGACTTACCACTGCCATGCGGCTGGCCCATGCAGGGTACAAGGTCGAGATGGTTGAAAAATTCCACCAGGCAGGGGGACGGTTAAACCAGATTAAAAAGGATGGGTTCACGTGGGACCTCGGTCCGTCGTTCTTCAGCATGAGCTATGAGTTCGATAATTTCTTCAGGGAGATCGGCATCAAGGCGCCGTTTGAGTTCGTGGAGCTCGATCCGCTTTATACGGTCAACATCATGAACGATCCGCGCAAGTACACGATCTACAAGGACCTCGACAAGCTGGCGGAGGAGTTCAAAGAGATCGAGCCCGATTTCAAGAAGAACATGGAAAAGCTGTTGAAATCGGCCGGGAAGTTTTTTCACGACACCGAGGATCTGGTGATCAGGAAGAACTACAACTCCATGATACAGTACCTGCTTACGCTGGCCAGCGTGCCGGCACACCACAGTCCGAAGATGATCCGCACCGTATGGAAGGAGTTGGATCGGCATTTCAGTTCGGAACAGGTGAAACAGATCTTCTCGCTGGTCGCTTTCTTCCTCGGCGCCACACCCTACGACACTCCGGCGATCTACACGCTCCTTACTTACACCGAGCTGGTGCACGACGGGTACTACAATGTGCGGGGCGGCATGTACAAGATCGTTGAAGGGCTTTTGGAGGAGATGGAGAAAATGAATATCACCGTACATTATAACACAGAAATTAAAGGATATGAACAGAAGAATGGACAGATTTCAGCACTTATTG
>JBBDIE010000108.1:0-23428 GCA_040880545.1 Bacteroidales bacterium
CAATGCCAGAGCATAGCAGTTGTTCTATTTTTAGAAATATAATCCTCCCTTTATTTGCCTTCCTAATACAAAGGAGGTTGAACCGGCTATTATTCTCCCTTCAAATTTGTATGTTTCATATTTTTTCAGAACTTTATCGGAATTATTAACCAAACCTGAATTACTATGAAATTAGTCGTTAAAAGGCAGGAGAGTTACTCGCGAGGTGAGCTTCTGTTAAGAACTTTCTTTGGGTGGATTTATATTGTTCTGCCTCATTATTTTCTCCTTTTCTTTGTGGGCTTATGGGCCGCGATTCTGCGTTTCGTGGCGTTCTGGGTAATATTGTTTACCGGACGCTACCCCCAGAGTATGTTCGAGTACCAGGCGGGTGTGATGAAATGGACCCTGCGACTCTCAGCCAGGATGTACAATGTATCTGACGGTTATCCTGCATTTGGTGTTAATGCAACCGATGAATACACAGACCTTGAGATTCCGTATCCGGAATCGGTTAGCAGGGGCCTGGTACTGTTGAGACTGTTTTTCGGGGTATTTTATGTGGCTCTTCCCCATTTTTTCATCCTGGCCTTCCGTGGAATTTATGTAGGCATACTTGTATTTTTAGCCTGGTGGATCGTTCTGTTTACCGGAAAGTTTCCCGAGAATTTTCACAATTGGATTGTAGGACAACTACGTTGGCAGATGCGGGTTAATCTCTATCTGTATTACATGACCGATGTATATCCGGCATTTACAGGGGATGAATTGCCCGACGAAAAATAGGCTTATCCGTTCCTGCACCAAAACATTATACCATGAAATATCATCCGCTGCCGCAGCCTGAAGAGATCAAAATACGGGAAAGAGAGGACGCCATGGGCGCCTATTTTATGATGTTCGCTACTGCAGCTTTGGGGCTGCCGCTGCCTATTATAAATATGGTTGCCGCGATCATCTACTATTCTGTTAACAAATCCAAAGGCAGGTTCGTACAGTTTCATACATTACAGTCGTTGTACAGTCAGATACCGCTTACTTTATTAAACATCGGATTGATTGTCTGGGTTATTACCAACCTGGTCAGGGATTTTGAGTTTACGGAAGTATTCTGGGGATACCTGGTTATGGTGGCCGTGGCCAATATTGTTTATTTAATCTTCAGTATAATTGGTGCTGTAAAGGCAAGAAAAGGTCTGTTCTATTATTTTCTTTTCTTTGGGAAAGCCTCTTATGCCCAGGTTTACAGAATAAGGGATGAAAAACCATCTGCAACACCTGAAAACAGGCCGCCAAAGATGTAAGTTATGAGAAAATCAATTATCAGGGATCTGGTGATCCTCCTGGTGATCTTCGGATTCATCTGGGGGATCATCTCCTTTTTTCCGATATTCCCGGAAAAAGTGGAGTTGCTGAGTATAGAAAGGGAGCAGGAGCTGGGTGAAAAATACCTGGAGATGCTTCTGAAAGCTTCAGAGTTCAGTGAACTCGAATCAGACAGTGTTAATTTGGTTATCAATCGCATTGGTGATCAGTTGGAAGAGGCACTGGGCGAATCTGACTACGATTACAAATACCTGGTTGTGGAAGAAAAGATGATCAATGCATTTACATTGCCGGGGGGCAACATTATCATCACAACAGGACTTATTAAATATTGCGAAACTGGCGAGGAACTGGCTTCCGTGATCGCACACGAAATGGGACATGTTGAAGAAAGACATGTTGTTGCCAGGCTTGTCAAGGAACTGGGACTGGCAATTCTCACTTCGGGTGATCAGTTTGTTCTGGGAGAGGTAACGCGCATTATTACTTCCACCGGTTTTGATCGAGGCCAGGAAAAAGATGCGGACCTTTTCGCATGTGAATTGCTGGAAAAGGCCGGTATTGAACCACGTACGCTGGCCACTTTTTTCCGGAAATTAAGAGACAACAACGACAATGAACTGCTTGAGAAATTTGAGATTGTCTCCTCCCATCCCAATTTCACCTCCCGGATCCGGCATGTGCTGGAGTATATCCCCGATGAAGATTTTGAAGAGGTTCCGTTGGAATTTGACTGGGAAAAGGTGAAATCGTGGGTGTAGCGAGCTTGCATGCCATGACTTTGAACTTTACTTTAAACTCTCACTAAGCTTTAGCTTCCTCATCTACCTGTCATCCATCATCTTCCTGACAGCTTTTCTGTCAATTTTCATCGAGCTGTTTCGAGGAAACGCTGGAACAGTAACGATCTCTTTCGGGATCTCATGGTCATGCAGTACTTTTGAGAGCGCGGCTTTTGAAAATATTTGTTTCAGCCGGGTGGGTTGTGATACAGTCGTTGCCGACCTAAGATCTCCAGTATTTCTGTCGGACTGTTGCACCTTCCCTTCCTCCACTACGAGTACCAGCTTCTGCCCCAATTTTTTATCCGGCACACCCAGAACCAGCACCTCCCTGCCGGTGAGCTCTGCGATCTTTTTTTCCAGGATCTCCGGAACGATCTTTACCCCGCCACTTTTTATCACATTGTCGATTCGCCCGAGCCATTCAAATTCCTGATCGCTCACTATCCGTACCAGGTCATTGCTCACCTCAGCACGGTCGGTTACACCGGGGACATCAATCACCAGGCACCCCCGCCGGTCTGTCCCGATTTGCACCCCTTCAAGTACTTTGAAAAAGGGATCGGGCTGTTCTCCATTGATCCGACGTACCGCAAAGTGGGTGTAGGTCTCCGACATGGCGAAGGATTCATAAACTTCCACGCTGCGCAGCTTACCGATCTCTTCACGGAGCGCCGGGTTGATCTCTCCGCCGCCGATCAGCAGCTTCCCGATCTTTTCAAGCTTTGCACGCGCCCCGTCATCCTTCAGCGTTTCATGCAGCTGCAACGGAACCATCGCAGCAAAATCTACCGAATCCAGGGACCCCAGCTCATTCAACTCTCCCTCCACCGTCTCTTCCAGCTTCCTGAGCGGACTCCCCGACGGCTCGACGGTCACCAGGTGAAGCCCTCCGACCAGCGCCCGCACCACCATCATCTTTCCGGCAATATACGCCACAGGCAGACACAAGAGTGCACCTGACCTGGGCAATAGATGAAAATGGTTGATAGTCATCTGAGCCGACCGGATCATGGAGTTCCGGTTGAGTACTATGTTCTTTGGATCTCCTGTGGTACCACTGGTTTTCTGCACCAGGGGGATCGTTTCATCGAAGTAGTCGCGGATGAATCGGAAGATTGCCAGCTCCCATGATAGGGTACCGGGTGCGCGTAGCTGTGCTTCACAGAAGGAGATCAGCTCCTCCCGGGAGTATGCGGTGCCATTCAGCCAGTATGGAGCCGGGTTTACCATCGATCAGAATTTCAGGGATGAGAGGTTCCATGATTTTTCGGGCCGGTAGATGAGCCGGCTGCCAGTGACCGTTAGCGGTGACGGCAAATTGTTGGCAAACAGCGAGCCGGTGCCGAGTCCCTGCGGCTGGGTGGTGTTCAGCGTGGCGGTCCACTGTGCAATGGCATTCAGCCCGATGTTTGATTCCAGGGCGGAGGTTACCCACCATCCAATGCCCAGCTTTTCAGCCAGTTGAATCCACGTTTCAGAGGCACTGATCCCCCCCAGCAGCGATGGTTTTAGAATAATATAGGCAGGCTTTATGGTAGCAAGTATCTCTTCCTTTTTGTCCCGGGAGGAGATTCCTATAAGCTCTTCATCCAATGCCACAGGTATGGGGGAAGTTTCGCAGATTTCAGCCATATCTTCAGGGAATCCTGGCCTGATGGGTTGTTCAATGGAATGGATCCGGTATGCGGAGATGAGATTTAATTTTTCAATGGCTTCCTCCCGCTTCCATGCCCCGTTTGCATCAAGCCTGATCTCCAGTTTCTGCTCCTTCCATTTTTCCCTGATCATCTGAAGTAGTTCCAGTTCATCCTTAAAATTAAGGGCTCCCACCTTCATCTTCAAAATGGTGAACCCCGCGGCTAACTTCCCTTCTATCTGCTTCAACATCCCTTGTTTGCTATCCATCCAGATCAATCCATTGATGAGAATCCCTTTTTTGCCCATGGTAAAGTCAGAAGGAAATAGTATCCTGTTACCACCATTTTGCAGGTCAGTAAGGGCCGTTTCCAGGCCAAATTGAATAGCAGGGAAATCGGGGAATTCCACATCTAAACCTACTTCCCCTGAAGTGATTTGCCTGCAAACCCGTTTAAGCTGTGCTTCAAATATTTCAACATTATCAAAACTCAACTCTGGGATGAGTGAACATTCCCCGATCCCGAATTTTCCAGGAGCATCCATATCCCGGAGAATGATGAAGTAAGAATCCTTTTTGGTCAATACACCCCTGGAAGTTCCTGCTGGTTTGATGAACTTCATGGGATATTTTATGTAGCTGACCTGGTACATTAAAGGATTAATCCGATTCCAAATGAGAGCGAAAAGATAAGTGTGGCCAGTGCAAGTTTCTTTAATTCAGCATTAAGTTCCACCGGCACGGTATTGATAATGACTTTATTAATATCCGAAACCACCAACGGCAGGGCAAGGATAAATAGAAACTGGTATACCGACTGGTAATTGGTCAGTGTATAGATGAGACTGAGGAAAAAACCTGCTATGAGCAGCATTACGTGGTACCGGACTGCCCAGGAGTGTCCCATTCTCACTACCAGTGTCATTTTCCCGTTGGCCCTGTCGTTTTCCCTGTCCCGCAGGTTGTTCAGATTCAGCACTCCCACACTGAAAAGCCCGATGGCTGAGGCAGGCAGCAGGATGCTCCATGAAAATGACAGACTGTGCAGAAAATAGGTACCTGAAACCCCCATAATTCCGAAGAAGATAAATACCATGACATCGCCCAGCCCCGCATAACCGTAAGGGTTTTTGCCAATGGTGTATTTTACAGCGGCAACGATGGCCGTGATCCCAAACAAAAAGAACAAGAGGTATAACAATGAACCATTGTCAGCCAGTCCGAAATAGATCAGCAGGCTACCTGAGACAAAGCTTAAAATGACAAAAAGCAGGATCATTCCGCGCATCTGTTTTCTGCTAACCAGTCCGGTCTGGGTAACCCTGAGCGGACCGAGCCTCTCAGCGCTGTCGGTACCCTTTATTGCATCACCGTAGTCGTTAGCCAGGTTAGAGAGGATCTGAAGGCAGAGCGTTGTAATCAATCCCAGGATAAATACAGCCCATTTAAAGGCGTCATTGGCATAGGCCAGGAATGACCCCAGAATGGTTGCCGACATTGCCAGAGGCAGTGTACGCAAACGGAATGCTTTTATCCAGATCCTGATGGTCGACATTGGGTCAGGGTAATTTAGGAAATTTATCCCAGTCGGGATCTCTTTTTTCCAGGAATGCATTTTTACCCTCCTGCGCTTCATCGGTCATGTAGTACAGCATGGTTGCATTTCCCGCCAGCTCCTGGATTCCGGCCTGGCCATCCAGTTCTGCATTCAGCCCGGCTTTGATCATTCTCAGGGCAATGGGACTGTGTGCCATAATCTTCCTGCACCATTGTACCGTCGTATCTTCCAGTTCCTTCAGTGGAACAACTTTGTTCACAAGACCCATATCCAGCGCCTCCTGTGCGGTGTACTGCTCACAGAGAAACCAGATTTCACGTGCTTTTTTCTGTCCCACATGCCTGGCAAGATAGGAAGAACCGAAACCGGCATCAAAGCTGCCTACTCTTGGTCCGGTCTGTCCGAATCTGGCATTTTCCGATGCTATGGTAAGGTCGCAAACCACATGTAACACATGACCTCCGCCGATGGCATACCCATTAACCATGGCAATAACCGGTTTGGGTATCGATCGGATCTGTTTCTGTACATCAAGTACATTCAACCTCGGTACACCATCCTTTCCCACATAACCTGCAAAGCTTTTCACATTCTGATCGCCACCGCTGCAAAAGGCTTTGTCGCCCTCCCCGGTAAGGATCACGACTCGCACTTCCTGCATATCCCTGGCAATCACGAGGGCCTCGCTCATCTCACGGGTGGTGTCCGGTGTAAAGGCGTTGTAATAACGCGGCCGGTTAATTGTGATCTTTGCAATCCCTTCAAAATACCCGAATCTGATCTCTTCAAATTCCCTGATAGTTTTCCATTCACGTTTTGGCATAATATTGATTATGAATAGATTTAAAAAATTGCTTAAATATAGAACTATTTTCACTTTCGGATGTGTCCACTTCAAATACAACGGCACCTGAATCAGCTGAAAACAGTGTTGGCAACGTTGTTAGCAGGGTAGCTTTATCATTGGCATACTTGTGGTCTATCCCAAAAGCTTTTGCAATATGTTGTATTGTAACGGGGTGTGACGCGACAGAGAATTTTTCGAAGAATGGCATCCTGTCGGGTCCGTCAAGCAAACGGAATATTCCGCCTCCCTTGTCATTCAGTATAATTATTTTCAGGTTTCCTGGAAATTCCCTGTTCCAGAGGGCGTTGGAATCGTAAACAAAACTGAGGTCCCCCAATACGATCACATGAAGGCCCGTAGAGACCATGGCAGCTCCTACAGCAGCAGAGAGTGACCCGTCGATACCGGATGTCCCCCTGTTGGAATAATAGGCCAGATCCTGCCGGGTTGGCTGTAGCTGTGCATACCTTATGGTTCCCGAGTTACCCAGGTGTACCGTTGAACCTCCCGGGATGCTGCCGAGAATTGCGTGGAGTGCTGTGAGATTACAATATTCCCCGTTTTGAAAAAATGTGCGGGCACACTGCCTTGTTTCGGTTTCAATCTTCTTCCAGCGTCCCGAATACCGGTTTTCCCTTTCACGATCCACTTTTGCCAGCTCACTGAAGAGTTGCAGCGGGAACATCTCAAAATCTGTCACCGGTTTCGATTTTAATCCCTGCACAAACAACCGTGTCCGTTTTGAAACCACCTGTCCACCAAATAACAGGACCAGATCCGGTTCGATCGCCTGTTTCTCATTCTCTTCCAGTGCGCCAAGTACCAGCTCAGGGGTACCTACAAAATTCTCGTGGCTTAGGTTGGAAATATTTTCTGCAATTACCACAGCCTGGTATTTGGCAGAAAGTGTAACAAGCAGCTCTTTTTCCATGTTGCTGTATGCACCCATGCCGGCGATGATCAATATATTTTTTTCAGAAAGGAAGGCATCCCTGACCTGCTTCTGATCCTTTTCAGGTGGCGGGGGGACTTCGTCGATTTTAGAGTCCGGTGAAGCAGGATATTCAGGGGACGTGTTTTCTGGAACAGGTTCATAAAGCGGTTCCAGTAATGGTATATTCAGGTGTACAGGGCCCCGTTTTCCCGTGGAGGCGCTTTTTATGAGTTGCGATACAGTATTCAGCGCATTTTGTAATGCTGGTTCACTTGCTGTTTCCTGGGGAAGATTATAAAAATATTTTGAATTCTGAAGGAAGATATTTTCCTGGTTGATCCTTTGGTTTCCAAACTGGGGGGGCCATTCGGGGGGCCTGTCGGCAGTTAACACCACCAGGGGAATATGTTGATAATATGCTTCGGCAACAGCGGGAGCAAGATTGAGTGTGGCGGTTCCTGAGGTGGTTACAACAACCACCGGCCTGCCAAGCTGCCTGGCCATTCCAAGGGCGATATATCCTGCCGATCGCTCATCGACGATACTGTAACAGGTGAAATGGCTGTCCTGTTGAAAGACCTGGATCAACGGTGCATTTCTGGATCCGGGACAAATTACAACATGGCTGATCCCGGATTGCTTCAGAATCTGTGCCAGATCATTTATGTGTTGCTTGAAGGGTCTTTTTGTCATCGGTCAGTTTAGAAAAGGAATCAATGATACTTAACAGGGATTTAGCCTTCAACTGGGTTTCTTCCCACTCCTCCTCAGGTACGCTTTCCAGGGTGATCCCGCCACCGATATAAAGGGCAAGGTATCCAGGTGTGATTTTCATGCAACGGAGGTTAACGAACAGATCGAGGTTATCATCAGACTGTACCGGTCCGAGAAATCCGGCATAATACTCCCGGTCATGTGGTTCCAACTGCTTGATAAAAGAGATGGCATCTTCCTTGGGTTGTCCGGCAACCGCGGGGGTGGGATGGAGCGCGTCCAGCAGTTCCCATATCTGACCCGATACATGCTTATAGTTTAAACTGAAATCGGTTCTGAGGTGCACCAGGTCCCCGGCCTGTTTCACATAGGGTGAAGTAACCCGGTAATCCCTGATCTTAAACTCCCGCAATATATCGTGAATGTATCTTGTCACATATTCCTGCTCCAGGACCTCTTTCATGCTCCAGTTGCTGATATCCATGTTCTGTTTACGGGCTGTTCTTGTTCCTGCTAAAGAGACTGTGGATAAATTATTTTGCGATAGCCTGAGCAATGGTTCCGGTGAGGCACCCAGCCAGAAATTGTTGTCGCTTTTGAACATATAGACGAATGCATTGGGGTGTCTTTTGCACACCTCATCGAAAATCTTTGTGATCACCCCCTCAAAATTACCCTCCACGGTTTTTATCCTGGAGAGTACCGTCTTTTGAAATGCCCCGTTTGAGATGTTCTCCTTGATGGTTTTTACCTGCTCCAGGTAGTCCTTTCTGGATGTAACTACCGGTTTTTCAATATTCCAGTCCGGGGAACCATTGTCAGGCACCGACTGCAAAATCTTTACCGTCTCAGCTGTATAATTATCTCCATCAATTACAATATCAGGCTTCACCATGATATATTTTTTCCCGTTTTTCGTGTCAAACGGGGCCATAATAAACCCTCTCTTTTCAGAGATGTCGTGAATTGAGTTCCACTGGATGGTTTGGGGGGAAGTCTGAATATAGATAGTTGAGGAATCCTGTCTCGGCAGTCTGTATGTTGCGAAAGACAGGTTTTTCTCTATGCACAGGTTGTGAATTGCTATTCTCTTCTCATTCATCACTGATCATTCCCGGTTCATGCGGGTTTTCTTTTTCTTTGATACTATTTGTAACACGGCTTATGGAAATAAGTTTTCCCGTATCATCGGTAATTTTGATGTCCCAGATATGTTTATAAATACCACGGTGGATCAATTCACCCGTGGCAGTTATTCGGCCAGGGCCTGCCGTAGCAATATGCTGACTGTTAATGTTGGTACCCAGGGCAACTTTCCCCTGTTTCTCCACCAGTATGGCCGAACCTGCACCGGCCATTGTTTCAGCAAGCGCCATGTATACCCCGCCATGCACATATCCCCAGGGCTGCAGGTGAAATCCGGTAATGTCGATCTGCCCGGTGATGCTTCCTTCGTCGAATGCCGTAAACCGGATCCCCAGGTTTTCCACAAAGGAGTTTTTGGAGAAATTATTTAAATCATCTAATGTCATCTTATAAGACTTCTATTTCAAAGGTACACATTCATCGGTTAGATCCGGAATAATTGGTGCCTGTTATTGCCTGTTTTTCAACAATAACCAGCATAACTGAGCCAAAAAAAAGCGATTGGCTACCGGCAATACGAAAACCTGCCTTGTTCATGATCTCTCCCATTTCACTCCTGGAATAATAGTTTTCGGAGGAGCTGGCAAGGTACCTGTAAGCCTTCAGGTTTCCTGAAATGACTCCTCCCAGGTAAGGCAGGATAAATCGCAGGTACAATCCGTTAAAAAATCTCCAGATCCGGTTTTCAGGTTTGCTGCTTTCAAGGATCACCAATCTGCCATCCAAACGCAATACCCGGTGGATCTCGGCAAGGTGTTGTGCCGCATTGGAGTTTTTATAAACCAGGTTTCTGATACCAAAACTTATTCCGGCCGTATCAAAAAAATTGTCCTGAAATGGCATGGCAGCAACATCTCCCTGAATAAAATCAATGGAGCCCCCTCTTTTTTTTGATTTTTCCGTTGCTTTTTCCAACATCTCCGCTGAGAAATCATATCCCGTCAACTGGATAGTCTTTTCGGCACTTGCAGAAATTTCGAGAATCAGATCCCCTGTCCCGGTACAAATATCCAGCACTTTACCCGGGTTGTTCCGTAAACATTCGGCAACCGCTTTTTTCCTCCATTTCACATCCTGTCCAAAGGTAAATATCCGGTTTACAAGGTCATACCTCTGGTATATCTTCTTGTAAAAGTCGTGCAGCGGATAGTCTTTTTTCTCTAAACCCATTTGGTTAAAATCTGACGGCAAATATATCGATTTTAAAAGTGGAATTAAAAAACCCGGACAGTGCAGAGAAAAGTTCGTTATATTATCTTTATGTTTAAACCTAAAATCTGAAGACCATGATTAATAAGCCGCGTATAATTACCTCGTTCATAATCTTCCTTACAATTTCAGTACAGGCGCAGGTACACAGGCCCTGGGAGGTGGTAACAATTTCTTTTGAATCTGAATTGGTTTCAACAAATCCTTACCAGGATATTCCGGTAAAAAGCGGAGATGATAAATTGACCGTTACATTTACCGGGAAATCCGGAGAAGCAAAGGGGCATGTTATACGTCTGACGGGGTTTTGGAGCGGGGGTAAAGAGTGGCGTGTAAATTTTGCGGCACCGGCAGCCGGGAAATGGAAATATAAAACCGCATCGGCCGACAGGGGATTGGATGGAAGGTCCGGGACCATTGATGTTACAGGCTGGACCACAGATGAACTTGAATCGAATCCCACGCGGAACGGGTTTATTGTGGTGGACCAATCGGGGAAAAACGCCGGGCATTATTTTACATATACCAACGGGGTTCCTTTTTTATGGATCGGTGACACCTGGTGGAACTGGACCCAGCGAAAAATTCATTTCGAAACCTATAAAAAGCTGGTGGACGACAGGGCCGGAAAGGGGTTCACGGTTGGGCAGCTTTTTGTTCCCGGGAACGGATGGGGCAGGGGGAGTTCGGCGCTGGATGAAACATACAATGAGCTGGACACAGATCACATGCAGCATATAGAGGAGATGATTGCTTATGCCAATTCAAAGGGAATTACCGTTTGGGTCCATGGCTGGTGGAGCAGGGAAGAGATGAATGAGCGGATCGGTGAGGAGAAGATGTTGCGGTGGTGGCGATACCTTGTGCATCGCCTGGGTGCATACAATGTGATCTGGGTGCTGGCGGGAGAATATAATATGCACAACAACGGTGGATTTGAGCTGGATTTCTGGAAGCGGATGGGGGAGATGATCGACCGGGAAGATCCTTACCAGCGTATCATCAGCCTTCACAACACACCGCCATTTTGGAGCGGCGGTGCTGAAGCGCCCCAGTGGTCCACAGGCAGTGTTCTTCATGACGAACCCTGGCTCGATTACAACCAGAGCCAGACAGGCCACGGGAAGTATGCCAACGAAATGATCCCCCTGGTAATAAAGCAGGAATATGAGCGGGAACCGGCAAAACCAATTGTCATTACCGAACCGTGGTATGAATTTGTGGAGGGAAATCCAACCGGGATGGATGTACGATTGGCAGCATGGTCGGCTATTTTATCGGGAGCAGCGGGGCACACCTATGGCGGTGGCCATGTATGGCTGGCCCATGTACCAGAATCTCCCGGGGGAGGAGGGCCATGGCCGCTGGAGCGAAGTTTTGAAAGGAGCACACTGGATTACGCGGGAGCAGTATCCATGCAACACCTGGCTTCATTTTTCAGCCATGTACCATGGTGGGAAATGGAGCCGCATCCGGAACTGATTTCGGATTACCCACAGCCATTCTGCCTGGCTGATCCTGGTAAGGTATATGTGGTTTACCTTCGTTATGGCGGTGGGTTTAAACTGAAGATGGAATCTTCCGGGGTGGAATATGGCTACTATTTTTATAACCCGGCCAACGGCAGGAAATATGATGAAAAGAGCTTCATGTCTGCAGAACAAGTGAGCTTTTCCTGTCCCGAATCTTACCCCGGAGTAACAGATTACAAAGATTGGGTCATCTGCATTTACAGGAAATAATACCGGTAATTTGTACCTGAATAAATGAAATTGTATCTCCGTAAGTTTATTTCAGGTCATCTCAGAGAGGTGTTAGGCAGCCATACGCACCCTGTATGTCCTAAACTTTTCCTATTTTCGCACTCAGCAAAACCGGATTATTGAGATGCAATACAATTTTACAGAAATAGAGCAGAAGTGGCAGGATTACTGGGAGGAGAATAAAACGTTTAGAACGCTGGACGATTATTCGAATCCAAAAAAATTCTATATCCTCGATATGTTTCCCTATCCTTCCGGGTCGGGATTGCACGTAGGGCATCCTGAAGGGTACACCGCCACCGACATCGTGGCACGATACAAACGCATGAAGGGGTTCAACGTATTGCACCCCATGGGTTGGGATGCATTCGGACTTCCGGCGGAGCAATATGCCATTCAGACCGGAACGCATCCTGCCGTTACAACCAACAGGAATTGTGATAATTTCCGCAGGCAGATAAAGAGCCTGGGCCTTGGTTACGATTGGGACAGGGAGATCAATACCACGGATCCGAAGTATTTTAAATGGACACAATGGATATTTACCCGGCTTTTCAATACCTGGTTTGATGAAAAGCAGCAGAAGGGGAGACCCATCAGTGAACTGGAAATTCCGAATGAGATTGAAAATCAAGGGGAGCGAGCAGTAAGGGAGTATATTTCCGATAAAAGGCTTGCCTATTACGAGAATGCCAGTGTTTGGTGGTGCCCCACATGCAGGATCGTGTGCGCTAACGAAGAGGTTCTTACGGATGGTACGCATGAGAAATGCGGCAATCCTGTTGAGAAGAAAAACCTGAAACAGTGGATGTTGCGTATTCCATTGTACGCGGAAAGGCTGCTTAGCGGGCTTGAACCGCTCGACTGGCCAGCAGGGGTGAAGGATATGCAGCGGAACTGGATCGGGAAATCATTGGGTGCTGAGGTGGATTTTGAGCTCGACGGGCTGGAGGCGAAGCTGCGTGTTTTTACCACGCGTCCGGATACGCTCTTCGGTGCCACTTACATGGTAGTTGCCCCGGAGCATCCCCTGATGGATCAAATCATTACCGGCGGACAGCAAGATGCAGTAGATGCCTATATCAAAGCTGCCGGGAAGAAATCCGAGATCGACCGCACTGATCTCTCCAGGGAGAAGACCGGGGTGTTTACAGGCCGGTATGCCATCAACCCCGTCACCGGGCAGAAGATCCCGGTATGGGTGGCCGACTATGTCCTGACCGGCTATGGTACCGGGGCGATCATGGCCGTGCCCGCGCACGATACGCGGGATTTCGAGTTCGCGCAGAAATTTAAACTGCCCATCGTATGCATTATGGATCCGGCAGTTGCAGATGCGGATCTGCGTACACAAGTGCTGGCAGGGGAAGCTTGCTGGACCGAAGACGGGACCTATATTAACTCTTCGAACCAGGATAAGGGAATCAGCATCGACGGACTGAACAAGAAAAAAGGAATTGCTACGATCAATGCCTGGCTGGAGGAGCAGGGACTGGGAGAGGCAACGGTCAATTACAAAATCCGTGACTGGCTCTTCAGCCGTCAGCGCTACTGGGGAGAACCCTTCCCGGTGATCCACTGGGAGGATGGTGAGATCACCGTGCTTGAAGATGAGGAGCTGCCGCTGGAATTGCCGGAACTGGAAAAGTTTGCACCGGGTGCCAATGGGGAATCACCCCTGGCCAACGCGAAGGATTGGCTGCATGTGGTGGATAAAAACGGACGGAAGGGAAGACGAGAGACCAATACCATGCCACAATGGGCAGGATCATGCTGGTACTACCTTCGTTATATCGATCCGAAGAATGATGAGGAGCCGTTTTCGAAGGCGAAGGAGAATTACTGGATGCCGGTGGATCTTTATATCGGTGGGGCCGAACATGCGGTACTCCACCTACTGTACAGCAGATTCTGGCACAAGGTACTTTATGATCTTGGTATAGTGTCAACCGATGAGCCCTATCAAAAACTCTACAACCAGGGGATGATCCTGGCATTCGCCTACGAAACCTCCACAGGGGCGAAAGTTGCCAGTGACCTGGTGGAAGAGAAGGAGGGTAAGTTTTTCCACACGGAAACAGGGGAGGAGCTCAAGCAAATCGTTGCAAAAATGTCCAAGTCGCTCAAGAATGTGGTGAACCCTGATGACGTTGTGAAGGGTTATGGGGCCGATGCCCTTCGGTTGTATGAAATGTTCCTGGGACCGCTGGATGCGGTAAAACCCTGGGTGGAAAACGGGGTAAAAGGGGTTTTTAATTTTCTCAACAAAACTTACCGGTTTTTTGCTGATGAGAATCATTACAGGGATGGGGATGAGGATATTGAGGTATTGAAGAGTCTCCATCAGACTGTCAGAAAGGTTGAAGAGGATGTGGAAAAACTCCATTTCAACACAGCCATATCACAGATGATGATCTTTACCAATCTTGCTGTTAAGAAGGGTACGGTTACCAGGGACACAGGTAAGGTTTTTATCAGGGTACTTGCGCCATTTGCACCTCATCTTGCTGAAGAATTATGGGCAATACTGGAGGAAATTGAATCTGTTTCAAAGTCTGTATGGCCGGCCTATGATGAGAAATACCTTCTGGAAGAGAGCATAGAGTACCCGGTGATGATTAACGGAAAGTTACGTTTCAAACTCACAGCCTCAGCAGACACCACGCCAGCAGAGTTGGAAAAAAATGCCCTGGCGCACGAAACTGCCCTTAAATGGACGGATGGGAAACCACCAAAAAAGGTGATCGTAGTACCCAAAAAGATCATTAATATTGTTGTATAACAAACCGTGATGAAAAAGATAATACTTGGAGTCTCCTTCATAATTGTGGTCCTTGCAGGATTCTGGATTGTCAGCTCAACTGATGTCTGGACTGACCAGGCGGTACAGCCACCAGAGATCAGTGATAATATAGTGCATCGGGTGGAATATTTTTATGGTATTCCTGTGGACTCTTTCCAGGTTATCAAGGGGACCATCGGCAGAAATCAGTTACTTGGAAATATATTGAATGACCATGGGGTATCCAACAGGCGTATCTACGAACTCTCCCTGTTACCGAGCGAGGTATTTGATGTCAGAAAAATAAAAGCGGGAAACAGGTATGCATTATTCCTGGACAGCCTGGGCGTACGGTATTGTGTATACGAGCAGAATCTGGTAAACTATACTGTTTTGCACCTGGAGGACAGTCTGCATGTAGAATCCCACCAGAAAGAGATCGTTAAGCAAACCAGGGAAGTTACAGGGGAGATTAGTTCCAGCCTGTGGGAAGCTTTTCAGGATATGAATACAAACCCGATGCTCTCCGTTGAGTTAAGTGAGATCTATGCATGGTCCATCGATTTTTTCGGTTTACAGCAGGGCGACCGGTTCAAGGTAATCTATGACGAATCGTTTGTTGATACCTTATCTGTGGGAATTACAAGGATCCATGCCGCCTGGTTCAGGCATGCAGGTCACGAATTCTGGGCCATTCCTTTCGAACAGGACGGTGTGATCAGCTTCTTTGATGAAAACGGGAACAGTTTACGGAAAGCCTTTTTGAAAGCACCGTTGAGATTCTCCAGGATCAGTTCCGGATTTTCACATTCCAGGATGCATCCTATTCTGAAGATCAGAAGGCCGCATCATGGAGTCGATTACGCGGCACCCACCGGCACCCCGGTTCTGGCGGTGGGTGATGGACAGGTAATTGCGGCGACATACCAACGGGGAGGCGGTAATTATGTGAAGATCAAGCATAACGGGGTCTATACCACGGCATACCTGCATCTCAGCAAGTTTGGAAAGGGTATAAGAAGCGGTGTGTATGTGAAGCAGGGTGATGTAATAGGCTATGTGGGGAGTACAGGGTTGTCCACCGGGCCCCATCTCGACTTCAGGTTCTATAAAAACGGACAGGCGATCAATCCGCTAACGGTGGAGGCGCCGCCGGTGGAGCCCATTCATCAGGATAATTTACCCGACTATGAGCTGGTCAGGCGGAGTATGATGTCTGCCCTGGAGAGTATCGTGGATTCACAATCGCCGGTTGCAGGGCTACAGTAACTTTTTCCCGGCCAAGACCTTCTCAATTACCGACGGAAAGTGGGCGTGCTCAAGCTGATGAATCTTTTTTGCAAGTGTTTCAGGTGTATCTGCACGGTCCACTGAACATCTGGCCTGGAATATGATGTTCCCTTCATCATATTTCTCATTCACATAATGAATGGTAATTCCAGATTCCATTTCTCCGTTAGCAATTACTGCCTCATGAACTTTTGAACCATACATCCCTTTGCCCCCGTATTTTGGCAGTAAAGCCGGATGAATGTTTATAATTGCGTTGGGGTATGCTTTAACGATCGATTCAGGAACCAGCCAGAGGAAGCCAGCCAGAACGATATAGTCAATGCCGTATTGTTCCAGTTTATCGTTTACCAGGTCCGTATTATAAAAATCATCCCTGGTAAAAATGAATGTTTCGGTATCCAGTTCTTTTGCCCGGTCAATTACCCCCGCTTCCGGCTTATTGCATAAAACCAGTTTAACATTTATATTTTCCTTCGGTCGAAAAAAGCGGATGATATTTTGTGCATTGGTTCCTGACCCTGAAGCAAAAATAGCTATATTACTCATAAACAGATATATAATATTGTATAAAATCCCTGTTAAAGATAGGTTTTCCGCTGTTTTTATTACCTTTTAATTTGAGAAAAATCATTAATTATTTTGAAAATAGTCGAAAATTTTTCATTTCTTTGCATCTCTGAAATTAACATAGTATTAATTAAAAATTTAAGACATGTCAGACATTGCATCAAGAGTAAAAGCAATTATCGTTGACAAACTGGGTGTTGATGAGAACGAGGTAACAACAGAAGCTAGCTTCACGAATGATCTGGGAGCTGATTCTCTTGACACTGTTGAACTCATTATGGAATTCGAAAAAGAATTCAACATGGGTATCCCTGACGATCAAGCAGAGAGCATTTCCACTGTAGGAGAGGCTATCAAGTACATTGAAGATAACTCAAAGTAATTTTTGAACTAACTATTCTGTTATGAGACGGGTTGTTGTAACCGGCATGGGAGCATTGACTCCTGTCGGAAATAATGTAGAGGATTTTTGGAATAGCTTACTTAATGGAGTGAGTGGATCCGAACTGATCACCCGGTTCGATACAGAATTTTTTAAAACAAAGTTTGCCTGTGAGTTGAAGAATTATGATCCGATGGATCACTTCGACCGCAAGGAAGCGCGTAAGCTTGACAAGTATGCCCAATATGGCATGATAGCTGCAGAAGAGGCATACCAGATGGCTGGTCTGGCAGACGCCGATATTGACAAGGAGAGGGCTGGTATTATCTGGGCCTCCGGTATCGGTGGAATAGAGACATTTAAGAACGAGATTGAGAGTTTTGTCGAGGGAAATCGTATCCCTCGATTTAACCCTTTCTTTATTCCCAAAATGATCTCCGATATTGCAGCCGGTATGATGTCTATGAAGTATGGATATCAGGGACCTAATTATGCAACTGTTTCGGCATGTGCATCTTCAACCAATGCCATAATCGATGCCTACAATCTGATCAGACTTGACATGGCTGACCTGTTTATAACGGGTGGTTCAGAAGCTGCGATTAACGAAGCCGGTTTGGGAGGATTCAATTCCATGCAGGCGCTATCCACCAATAATGCTGAGTATAAATCGGCATCCCGGCCCTTTGATGAAAGTCGTGATGGCTTCGTTATGGGTGAAGGTGGCGGAGGCCTGATCCTGGAAGAGCTGGAACATGCGAAGCGAAGGGGAGTCAGGATTTACGCTGAATTAATTGGAGGAGGCCTTTCGGCAGACGCTTATCACCTTACAGCACCACATCCTGAAGGAAATGGTGCTGCACTGGTGATGAAAAATGCACTCAAGGATGCCAGAATTGAATCAGAACAGGTGGATTACATCAATGTTCATGGCACAGCCACTCCACTGGGTGATCTTTCAGAAACCAAGGCCATTAAAAGAATTTTCGGGGAACATGCCTACAATCTGAATATCAGCTCAACAAAATCGATGACGGGCCATTTACTGGGAGCTGCCGGCGCTGTTGAATCACTTGCAGTAATACTTGCCATCAGGGATGGAATAGTACCACCAACAATTAATTTAAAGAATGTTGATCCTGCCATTGACCCGAAATTGAACCTCACGCCTAATACCGCTCAAAAAAGAGAGGTGAAGATTGGAATAAGCAACACCTTCGGATTTGGAGGACACAACACATCTGTTGTTTTCAGAAAATACGAGGAATAAAATGGTACGCGGTGGATTCATCTACCTGGTTTACCTGTTCAAAAAAGACCGGCAATTTTATCATAATCTGATCGGTATTCTTGGCTTTTTACCTGTCAGTATAAGCCTCTACCGCATCGCATTTACACACAAATCAGCTTCAATCAGGTTAAAAGATGGCACCGTTGTGAACAATGAACGGCTGGAATATCTTGGCGATGCGCTGTTGGGGGCAATCGCGGCAGAATTTATCTACAATGAATACGATCATCGCGATGAGGGCTACATGACCAAACTGCGGGCCCGTATCGTAAAAAGGAAAAATTTGAATGCCACCGCTATAAAAATGGGTATCCCCGTGCTGGTAACTTCCCACCCAAATCCGGCAACGGCATCAAAACACTTGTATGGCAATGCACTTGAAGCATTAATCGGAGCAATTTACCTGGACAAGGGATACCGGTGTACTTCCAGATTTTTCAGGAACAGGATGATCGGAAAACACATTGACCTGATGAGTTTGGCGGATAGGGATTCGGATTACAAGAGTCAGCTGATCGAATGGGCCCAGAAAAACAAAAAAAATGTGGTGTTCTACAGCCATGAAGGATATGATGCAAAAGGCAAGGTACCCACTTTCGAAGCTACAGTGCACATAGACCGGGCTGAATCCGGAACCGGAAACGGAGGATCCAAAAAAGAGGCAGAGCAACAGGCCGCCAAAGTTGCACTTAAAGAGATTTCAATTTAACCAGCCTTTTTCCTATTTTTATCTGGAAAAGAGAAACTATTGTCTCCTAAGAAACATAAACTGTCAGTTTCTATTGATGAAAATTATTGCTTATTGGGCATTGTTTCCGACGAACCTGACTATAAGCTCTGCTGGATGATCAATCAGCAGATGAATACCGCATTTGTAAAAACGGAGGACCTGATATTGTTCAATAAGAGACTGAATGAGGAGGAATCGGTTTCCCTGTTTTTATATGACGATGAAAAAAAAATGGTTACCTACCGGATCATTGGCAATCGTACACCTTCCGGATATTTTCTTCCGGATCTGAAAAATATCGATTATGTGCTGCATATGCAGGGAGAGATCATTCCCGACGATATCAATAAGGTTATCAGGAACATAAACAGACTGGAGAAGGTACGCATGTGTGTTCCTGTGGATCTTCAAAAGATCCGGGACAGGGAAAAACTGCATCTTTGGTAATATTTGTTCAGAATATCCACTTGTATAGCGGGAAAAGGATTGAATAGAAAGGATATTCCATGTAATTCCGGAAACCATCCTGATACAGCCTGCTCAGGATTTTTCCCTGCGGAACAACCGGTATGAACAACTTTTGGTAAAAGGGGAAAAATCCCAAAAGCAGGTCAAATACCATATCCAACAGGAAAAACAACCCGGCAAACACAATAAATTTGTAGCTATTCAGTGTAAGGTCCGGGCCCGGCCCGGTTTCGCTAATTGCCAGGATAACCAGTGACCAGACAGTTAATTTAATGATCAGGGCGGGGGTCATAAGATAGGATGTTTTGGATTTGACCCTGCTGATTTGAAGTATCAGGAATGAGATGAGTGAAGCAACAACCAGACCTGTAACCAACCGCCAATATACACTGGTAACGGGCAGAAAGGCAATGATTGCCAAAATCAATAAAATTTTTGTAATACTGCTAATCCGGTGAATATATTCAGCCCTGGCACTTCGGGGAATGACTAATTTTTTGGCATTGTTGGTATAGGTGGCCCTGTGATCCATAATCCCCCTGGAAAACACCCTGATGTTCTCTGTCCGGATAAGCCGGATGGTATACGGCTTCCCGTCGGCTTTGCTTTGGCTGGAATAGCAACAATACACATTAGAGTCGTGCGCTACAGGTTTTCGGAAAAGGGAAAAGAATGAATTCCTGCTGGTATTCAATGTACCTAATCTGAACCAGGTTTTCCTCCTCTTATAGATGTGCCAGATCAGAAATATTCCAAGGATTACAAAATAAAAGGTAGCCACAAATATAACTGGATCAACGAACAGGGCGAGGATAACAGGCAGAATTACAGCCACCAGACTGAAAAGCACGATGACTCCGTGCAACAAATAATTGAGAAGAAGCAGTAAATCGTACAACCCGCTTTTCCTGAATTCTTCCTCCGCCTGCCGTTCCCTGCTTTCCCTTCTTCGTTCCCACGCACGCGCTTTTTCCCGCACCGTTCTTCTGAGATCCTCTGTCCCTGTTTCTTTTTTTGCGTACCCATAAGGGACCTCCTCGATTTTTGTCAGGTCCTCGTATGCATTTTTAATTTCCTGAAATTTCCTGGCCGCTTCTGGAGTACTGTTTATATCCGGATGGTACCTTTTAGCCAGTTTCCTGTAAGCGGCCCTTATTTCCTTCCCGGAAGCACCGGATTTCAACCCAAGAACTGTATAGGAAGAGGCTGTTGCCATTGGAATACATTTGAGAAGCAATTGAAGAACGAATGTAATGTTTTTCTTTCTGATTTTACAGACTTGCCTGACGGATCCGGGACCCTGGTTGCTAAAGTTGTCGGTTTGAGCGGTACCGGACCGATTATTATATAAAAAGGCCGCCTGTTCAGTACAGACGACCTCTTTAACGCACCCTAAACCTAAACCTAAACCTTAATTATTTTATAATTTATACGTTTGTCTTAACTTTCGATACAAATTTACTGCAGAAAAGCGTTAGCAAGCCTTAACAGATGTTAAAGATTGTTAAGCCTGTTAATATCCTGTAGAAAGTAGTCCTATCTTTGAAACATGAGTAAGCGGATTTTATGGATACTGACCATTGCAATGAGCCTTACAGTGTTGGGTTTGATTTTCATTCAGATCAGCTGGATTCGCAATGCAGTTGATTTGAAAGACAAGCAATTTCAGCAACTGGTGAATAATACCTTAACGGATTTCTCCCGACAGGTGGACCACTATTATACATCCATACGGATGAATACAATCATTGAGGAGAATCTTACTTCCGAGGCAAAGAAGGAATGGCAACGGGAGATGGAAGAGAGGGAACCCAGCGTTGTGCTGGGAGAGAAGCGCGATCATAATAATCTACAGGAACATCTGTTTTCGGATAATGATAATGGGCTGGTTGAGGTGATAGGAGATACAATATTTATCATTTCACAAAAGGGGGGAGAAATTATTGATACTATTAACCTTTCAGGATACCAGGACCAGGAATTAAGGAGAAAATTTGAGAAATCTCTGCTGGAGCAGCAATTGCTGGTTTCCACCATCATGAAAAAAATGCTCCTGGAAGATGTTTCCTTTGAAAAGAGGATAGACCAGAAGTATTTGGAGAAGGTATTACATAAAAACCTGATTGACAGGGGAATAAATCTTGATTATGAGTATACGGTGATCAAGGATAACAAGAAGGAGATCTATTCCTCGAATGCATTTGAACTTCATACCGACAGTCATTATTTCAGAACCGGACTACTGAGTGATGAGGTAATGGATGAAATCACTTATCTCTATCTTTATTTCCCGGAACAGAAAGCACTTGTCAGAGGATCGCTGGGTTTCCTGGGCACCTCTACCGTTGTGCTGACACTCATTATGATCATACTGTTCACTTTTGCACTGTATGTTATCTTTAAACAGAAGAAACTGTCGGATATCAAGAATGATTTCGTCAATAATATGACCCATGAGCTTAAAACCCCGATCTCAACCATCAGTCTTGCCTCGCAGATGTTGAATGATGAGAGTATTCCGGCTGAAAGGAAGAATACAGGTAATATCTCCAGGATTATCCAGACAGAGAGCAAGCGGCTGGGGTACCAGGTGGAAAGGGTATTACAAATGGCTGTACTGGATCAGGGTCATCTTGTACTGAAGAAGAAGGAAGTTGACATGAAGGAAATCATATCCAATGTTGTTCAGAATTTTAAATTGCAAGTGGAAAATAGCAGGGGTTCACTGGAAGTTCTTGATGAGTCGGACAACGGTGTGGTTTATGGAGATAAGGTTCACCTGATGAATGTGGTGACGAACCTGATGGATAATGCCATCAAATACAGCAGGGAAAAACCTGAAATTACCATTCAAATGTACAATACAGGAAGACAATTTATTTTTTCGGTAAAAGACAGGGGCATCGGTATAAGCAAGGATAATCAGAAGAAGGTATTTGATCGTTTTTTCAGAGTTTCTACGGGCAATGTGCATGATGTAAAAGGGTTTGGCCTTGGGTTGAGTTATGTGAAGCTGATCGTGGAACAGCATGGAGGGTCCATTAGCCTGGCCAGTGACTTAAATAAAGGCACGCAATTTAAAATTATACTTCCAAAATATTCTGAAAAGCAATTGTCATGAATGAAATTAAGTTACGCGTTTTACTTGCAGAAGATGATGAAAATCTGGGTTCACTGCTACAGGAGTACCTCCAGGCAAAGAATTTCGAAACCGACTGGGTTGTGAACGGTGATAAGGCTTTTCGTTATTTTGAGCAGTACCACTACGATCTTTGTATTTTTGATGTGATGATGCCGCTGAAAGACGGGTTTTCACTTGCTTCTGATATCAGGATCATGAACAGCAGGATCCCGATTATATTTCTAACGGCAAAATCGATGAAAGATGATGTACTGGAAGGTTTCAGCCGGGGTGCGGATGATTATATCACAAAGCCCTTCAGTATGGAAGAGCTTTTATTCAGAATAGAGGCAATTTTGCGAAGAACAAAAGGAAAAAAAGGGGAGGAGAAACAAACCTGGGTCATTGGGAAATTTACATTTGATGTAAAAAAGCAGGCACTGTTACACGAAGATACAGTTCAGAAGCTAACCACCAAAGAGTCGGATCTGTTGAAACTGCTTTGCAATAACATGAATGAGGTACTTGAGCGGAACTTTGCACTGAAGGCGATCTGGATCGACGATAATTATTTCAACGCCAGGAGCATGGATGTTTACATTACGAAATTAAGGAAATATCTGAAGAAGGATCCGCAGGTACAGATTATCAATGTACATGGGAAGGGATATAAGTTGGTTGTTGACTCTGGTTAGTGGCTGTCCATAATGTCCGATATACTCATTTATAGTTTATTTTCAGCGGTATTCGTGAGCTCGTTGCACTCGGTTCTGGGTTATGCTCGTAACACTTCAACCCCTAGCCCCCTCTCTGTTCAACCTCACCCCCTGGCCCCCTCTCGTGTAATGGTGCTAACATAGCGGTATTAATTATATTTTCGATATCCTCCGATCTTTG
>JBBDIE010000109.1:0-23100 GCA_040880545.1 Bacteroidales bacterium
TGAAAACTTATAATTAACGCTGTACCAGCTTGTTGGTTTGCATTCTCTGTGGTTAAAACAAATTGATTCTTACGATGCCCCCGAACATTAAGAACGTGCCACTTGTCGGTATTGAGGGACCCGAATTATGATCAGGATGAATGCTTTTATTACTGATATACACATGATTAAACTTTTTCCATGAATTATATTATTACAGACTTTGTTTTTCTCGCCTGGATGTTACCTGCTGTCTACCTGTTTGGATCATTACCCACAGCTGTTTGGATTGGCAGGATATTTCATGGAATTGATGTACGTGAACATGGAAGCGGTAATGCAGGCGCCACCAATGTGATGCGTGTATTAGGGGTCAAAACCGGTGTCCCGGTGCTGGTACTGGATATGCTGAAAGGGTGGTTTGCGGTGATGCTGGGCAATTATCAACAGCTGTTCATCCGGGAGGATGAATCATTCATGATCCTGGGCATAGGACTCGGCGTGGTGGCTGTGTTAGGGCATATTTTTCCCGTGTTAGCCGGATTCAGAGGGGGCAAAGGTGTGGCTACCATCGCGGGGGTTTGTTTTGCGCTGCATCCATTGGCAACGGTATCTGCCCTGGGTGTATTTATCCTCGTACTGCTTGTCTGGAAATATGTATCGTTGGGTTCAATGGTTGCAGGTCTTTCATTTCCGGTCTGGATCATCAGTGTGTACGGATCTGCCCACAGGTCCTTATGGATATTTTCTATCGTCGCAGCGATCCTGCTGGTAGTAACACATCGCAGGAACATCTACAGATTGTCCAGGGGTGAAGAAAATAAGGCTACATTTTTATATAAAAAACAGTCCGGACAGTAATTTTACGTGCTGTAATTTACTGCCCGGAGGAATATTTTATGAATTCAGTTAACGGAAATTAATCGCCAAAATATATTTCCAGCTTTTCTGCCAGACTGTTGATTCCGATATTCTTTTGTAGTGCCCCGTTATCAGCGATGGAAATCTGGCCTGTCTCTTCCGAAACAATGATTACAAATGAGTCAGTCACCTCTGAAATACCCAGAGCGGCCCTGTGTCTTAAACCATACTCCGGTGGCAGATTGGGCTTATCGGTTACCGGCAGGATTACCCGGGCCGCCACGAGCTGATCACGGTCGATAACAACGGCACCGTCGTGCAACGGCCCCGTTTTATTAAATATGCTTGTGATAAGTCTGCTGGATGTATTGCTGTTCAAAACCTCCGCTGATTCTGTATACATTTTCAGGTTCGATTTTCGCCGAATCACGATGAGTGCACCGGTTTTTGTCTGAGACATCTGCATAACAGCCTTCAGAACTGATTTGACAGGAATCCTGGATTTAGGTTCAAACCGTATATTGAAAAGGCGGTCCAGGCTCACCATGTTCCCATCCACATACTTGGAACCCATATATATGAGAAAGCGGCGTATTTCCTGATGGAACACGATAATCAGGGCAATCACACCCACACCGATTACCTGCCCGATAATGGAACTTAATAATTCCATCTGCAGTGCCTTTACCACCCACCAGAAAATATAGATCACTGCGATTACGATAATAATATTCAGGGCAATTGTACCCCTTACAAGCATAAATAGCTGGTAAAGGAGTATTGCCACCAGGAGAATATCAATGATATCCAGCAATCTTATATGAATGAAAAGCGATACCATGTTCGTTTAAAGATTAACAAATGTACAAAAAGATGTCTAAAGCATTCAATCTCTTCGGTTCCGGGTCTCATTGAATATGGATACCGCCTCTCTTGCCTCTTTTACATCATGTACCCTGATAATATTAACCCCCTTTTGCAATAGTATCATGTGGGCTGCAGTGGTTCCGTTAAGTGCATCCTCACGTGTGGATCCCAATAAGTTGTAAATCATTGATTTTCTGGAAATTCCGGCTACCACAGGTAATTCAAACATCTGCAGGGTATTGGCTTGTGCCAGCAGTTCATAGTTCTGATCCATCGTCTTTCCAAATCCAAACCCCGGATCGATTAACACATCTGATACACCCTTGTCATGCAGTAAATATACTCGTTCCGCAAAATATTGAATTACTTCATCTGTAACATTTTCATACACCGGGTTGTTCTGCATATCACCTGGGGTCCCTTTCATATGCATGATAATGTAGGGCACATTCAGCCGGGAAATCAGGGGGATCATCTCAGGATCCAGATTACCGGCTGAAATATCGTTGATCATATCAGCGTGGAAGGTGTTGATCATTTTTTCAGCGACGGAAGCATTGTAGGTGTCGATACTAATGATGATCTCCGGGTATTCATCACGTATTGCTGATATTACTGGTTCCAGTCTGCTTATTTCAAGTTCGGGAGGTACCAGTTCAGCGCCCGGTCTCGAGGAGGCTGCTCCAAGATCAATAATGTCTGCACCCTCCGAAATCATCTCATGGGCCCGGGTCACAGCAGCAGCAGGTTCATCATATCTTCCCCCATCGTAAAATGAATCGGGTGTGATGTTCAATATACCCATCACCCGTGGAGTATCCAGCTTTAGCAATCGCCCTCTGCAATTCAGACTGTGATTCTTCGAAAAAAATGTATCTTTAGCTTTGTTTTTCAGCATATGTATTACGTGGAAAATACCACAATTTATTGCAGTATATAAATTTCCGGAGAACTATAATCCAACGATTTGTGTTCTGGAAATCAGAAGGCAAATTAAGTAAAAATTATTCATATTCAACTGAAAAGAGCCAATGAGATTCCTAGTTATTGAAGGATTGGACGGATCGGGAAAATCAACCCAGGTGGAATTGTTATGCAAGCACCTTGAAAAGAAAAGTATAGAGTTCAAATTTTTACATTTTCCAAGACTCGAAGTGGGAATTTATGGGAAACTGGTAGCCCGATTTTTACGTGGAGAAATGGGTAGTAATGAACATGTGGATCCTTACCTTGTAGCACTCATTTTTGCCGGCGACCGGAAAGATGCAAAAGCCGAAATGGAGCAATGGATGAAGGAGGATCAATTGGTTATTGTAGATCGGTATGTCTATTCCAATATCGCTTTTCAATGTGCCAAGTACAGCCATACCTCCGAACAGACAAACCTTGCCCGGTGGATCATGGATCTTGAATATAATGTGCACCAACTACCTGTACCGGATATGAACATTTTCCTGGATGTACCCTTTCACTTTACAAAGGAACGTCTTTCTATGGATCGTGTTGGTGAGGACAGGTCATATTTGAAAGGGAGCAGGGATATACATGAGGCCGATTTGGAATTTCAGGAGAAGGTGAGGGGTATCTATCATTCCGTATGTAGTAAATTGGGTAATCTTACCATGGTTAATTGTGCAAACGAATCAGGAGCGATGAGGAGCCCGGAAGATATTTTTGAGAACCTTAAAGAGGTGATTGGTGTTTAATTATTCTGAATCTAAATGCTATGAGAATTATACTGATTGTTAGTCGTTTTATTCTGGGGACACTATTTATCTTCAGCGGATTTGTAAAAGCCATAGATCCGTTGGGGTCTGCCTATAAATTCTCTGACTATTTTCACGCCTTTGGTCTGGAATTTCTTGATGGATTAAGCCTGCTGCTGGCGATTGTACTGTCTGCTTTTGAACTCGTCCTGGGAATAGTTCTGATCCTTGGATATCAAAAGAGAATTACCTATTGGATTGTACTATTCTTCATGGGATTTTTCACTATCCTGACTTTCATCCTGGCACTGACAAATCCAGTGACAGATTGCGGTTGTTTTGGCGACGCACTTATCTTGACCAACTGGCAGACATTTTTCAAGAACCTTGTACTGATGGTCTTTGTTCTGATTCTTTTCAGAGCCCGTAAAAATGCTGATAATGTATTGTTTGCCCCGCTGGAGATTATGCTCATACTGCTTTTCTTCACAGGTTCTGTATTGCTGTCGGTAAATTCCCTGTGGCACCTGCCGGCCCTGGATTTCCGCCCCTATGATACAGGTACCCACATTCCTGATGAAATGAAAATTCCGGAAGGGGCTTCCGCCGATGAATACAGTACGATACTCTTATATAAAAACCTTGAAACTGGTGAGGTGGAAGAGTTTACTATTGAAAACTATCCACAGGATACATCAAAATACGATTTTGTGAACAGTGAATCTAAATTGGTGAAAAAAGGTTTTGAACCGGCTATAACTGATTTCGGGATTATGGATCAGGACGGGATGGATTTGACGGATGAAATTTTAACCGATCCGGGATATACACTAATGATGATCAGTCATGACCTGGCATCAGCCGACCATGAGATACTGGTCCAGGGGAATCTCTGGTCACAGTTGGAAAAATTTGCGGCGGACTTCAGATTTGTTCCCATCACTGCATCTTCCTCTGATCTGATTGAAGAGGTATCAATGCTGGAAGGACTGGAATTTGAATTTTATGCCGGGGATGAGATCATGCTCAAAACCATGATCAGGTCCAATCCCGGGTTCATGATGGTGAAGAACGGAACAATTGTAGCCAAGTGGGCTTCTGGAGATTTTCCTGAATTTTCTGTATGGAACAACCAATGGCAGGACCTGATCAGCCGGTATAATGAGGAGCAGGATCCGGAGATCAGAATGCTGATTGAAGAAGGGTACATGGAGGATCTGAGTTGGGAAATGATCGATTTTGACCAGGCTGCAAATAGTATGATCACGGGCTGGTATGCAAAAAGGTACAACCGAAGTGTCTGGAAGATATTTTTATTATCCGTTCTGCTTCTGTTAATAATACCCCAGTTTTTACCAGGGAAGAAAATGAACCGGCGTGGCTAAAAAGATTATCCGCAAATTTCTCTATGGACTGCTCGTGCTTTGGGGAGTCGTTACCCTTGTTTTCATGCTTTTCAATGTTCTACCCGGTGATCCCGCCCGTATGATGCTTGGACAAAGGGCTGATCTGCAAACCTTGGAGATTATCCGGGAGGAATTGGGACTCGATAAAAGTACCGGGTTGCAATATGTCCGGTATCTTAATAACCTATCGCCAGTATCTGTTCATCATACGGATGATGAGTCAAATTATTTTTTCTTCAGGAAAGAGGTCCATCCACGATCGGCTGTTTTGCTTCAGATGAAAAACCGGGCAGTGGTATTGAAATCACCCTACCTTGGTCTGAGTTACCAGAATCAGCGAAATGTGGGAAGTATGATCGGGGATGTCCTTCCTGCCACCTTTTTACTGGCCATCACATCCATGGTTTTTGCGTTTATGGTGGGCCTTTTTATTGGAATATTATGTGCAGTCTGGAAAGATTCATGGTTCGACAGAGTTTCTTTAATAATCAGCACCATTGGTGTTTCACTGCCCTCATTTTTCACCGCTATTCTTTTCGGGTGGTTTTTTGCTTTTGTACTGGCCGATGTGACCAACCTGAATCTAACCGGCAATATTTATGAGATAGACAACCTGGGTTCGGGCAGGATACTTACATTGAAAAATATGATTTTGCCGGCACTGACCCTGGGTATCAGGCCACTTTCAATAATCATACAGCTATCAAGGAATGCCCTGTTGGATGTTCTAGGACAGGATTATATCCGCACTGCAAAGGCAAAAGGAATACGATTTGCAAAGATCATTACAAGGCATGCATTACGGAATGCAATGAATCCGATCGTTACGGCGGTAAGTGGTTGGTTTGCCTCACTGATGGCCGGAGTGGTATTTGTGGAATATATTTTTGGTTGGAAAGGATTGGGCTATCTGATTGTAAATGCGCTTAATCAATATGATATGCCGGTAGTACTTGGTGCTGTGATCACCATTGCCACCATTTTTGTGGTTGTGAATATTCTTGTGGATATTTCATACGCGATGCTGGATCCAAGGGTTCGTCAAGTATGAACACGGCACATTCCGGCCCCGGCAGGTGAATAATTCGTATCTTTAGTTTTTAATATTTAATAAAAAAGCAGAATTAATTATGAGACAGAAAATTGTTGCAGGAAACTGGAAAATGAATACCCGGCTGCATGAAGGGCTTGAACTTGCAAAGGCGGTAGAGGCGGCATCAAAAAGCAATAAAAGTGATGCAATAGTTATCATAGCACCGCCATTTACCCACCTGGCAAAGGTGCAGGAGGTGATCAGTAGTGTGAAGCTTGCGGCACAGAATTGCTCGACAGAGGAAAGTGGTGCCTTCACTGGAGAGATTTCCCCTGATATGTTAAAATCCACTGGTGTAGAATTTGTCATTATCGGACATTCAGAGAGGCGCTCCTATTTTCATGAAGATAATGTGATGCTGAATAAGAAGGTAAAGCTCACCCTGTCGAAAGGTTTGTCACCTGTCTTTTGTTGTGGGGAGTTGCTTGAGGAACGGAAATCAGAGAGGCACTTTGAAGTCATCAGGGAGCAGATCACCGTTGGGCTGGAAGGGTTATCAGGTGCAGACATGGAGAGCGTGGTTATTGCCTATGAACCGGTTTGGGCCATTGGAACCGGGGTTACTGCATCGCCCGGACAGGCGCAGGAGATGCATAAATTTATAAGGGATATCCTGGTTGAACTGTTTGGGAAAGAGGTTGCAGATTCAACCTCTCTTTTATACGGAGGTAGTTGCAAACCCTCCAATGCACGTGAGCTTTTTGCAAACAACGATGTTGATGGTGGACTAATTGGAGGAGCCGCGTTGGTTGCTGATGATTTTATCCAGATCGTAAATTCGTTTTAACAGATACCATACCATTGGGAATTGGTGATGCAATGAATGCAGGCTTTGAGATGCAAACCGTGCTCATGGAAGAAAACTGGATCGCCATCGTTCTGCTTCGTCAAAAGAGGGTTTGAAAACAGGACAATGACAGCTATCTTCAAACAGATTAAATTAGTATTATACCTCAAAGTTCATATTTTTGGAGTAGAACACCGGAGCATTCAACATCTTTCGGCTCGTCCTCTTTCGCTTTTCAGGAAGGAGGATATAAAGTTATGTACATAATTTCGTAATTTGGTTAAGAAGATTTTTGAAGGACCCTAAGGAACAAATTGAAATATCGTATGAAGAAGTTTTTTTTCCTGGCACTTTTTTTCCTGACCACATTCGTGATTAATGCACAGTATGTAAGGGATTTTTCACAAGACACTTCCAAATATATCCAGGAGCTTACCACGCTTTTCGGAACCTCACTCGTGGAAAATGAGAAGCATGTATTCAATGGATTTATTGCGACATGGGATTCAATGGAGTTCGCCCACAGGAAGGATATCATGATCATTTCAGAGCTGATGCGACAACGAAGCTGTCGCCCCAGGCCACAGTTCATAATGTTTCTGAAAATTCTGGAGGAATTTCATCGGGAAGATAAATTTCACCTGGGTTATGATGCATGGGTGGAAGGTTACCGTTCATTCATGGAAAATGAAAAGACACTGATCAAAGAGATAAACAATGCTAATCAGTTAATTTTCCTTCTTCTTGATCAATTGGTGTTGTACCAGACTGTATCTTTATCCTGGAAGTTTCAGGGTACAGACTACAGTTTTGGATATGACGGTAAGCTGAGGATAGTAACCGGGAATAATACAATCACCGGTCATTCTTCCGGTGACAGCATTATTATTCATGAGGTTCAAGGATATATTGACCCTGTAAGTCAGCAATTTACAGGAAAGGCGGGTAAGGTTTACTGGGATCGGGCCGGGTTGGATCCACAGGTTGTAAAGGCAGATTTAAGCAATTTCAGGATCGATTTTAGTAACCCAGGCTACAAGGCTGATTCGGTTACTTTTTACCATACACAATTACTGGACCAGCCTGCACTGGGCTCTGTTGAGGACAGGATCACACAAATTAAAAAACCTGAAAATGCTGTTTATCCAAAATTTTCCAGTTATAAGGGAAATTATGAACTCAGGGATATTGTGGAGGGGTTGGATTACAGGGGAGCTATCGCCATGGAAGGGGCAAACCTGGCAGGCAGGGCAACCGGAGGGAAAAATGCTGAACTGGATATTAATTATAATGATACATTACGTGTGCGAATGAATTCGACGCTGTTTCTGTTTGGCAAGGAGCTTATTAAATCTCCAAATGCCGAGATATCCATTTACATAGAGAATGATTCTGTCTATCACCCGGACCTTGTCATGAATTACAACATTAAAAGCGAATTGCTGCGTCTTACCAAGTCAAAAGACTTTAATTCACAGGGGCCTTATTCAAATTCCTACCACAGGATAGACATGGCATTTGATGAATTGAACTGGGTAAGAAGCGAGCCTGTAATTAAGATGCAGGCAGCATTGGGAACTGCACTGGGTAACGGACTGTTTGAATCCTATGACTTTTTTGATCAGGGGTATTATGAAAGTCTGCAGGGTATGGAATATCAGAATCCATTGGCAGACTTGTGGACATTTGCAAGAATGATTGGTGGTGATACATTTTCAGTGGAAGCGTATGCCTCGAATATGGGAAAGGCCGCCTATCTGATCAGACATCAACTGATGGAGTTCAGCAAACAGGGATTCGTTTACTTCGATTTCAAGAACGATGAGGTGACCATCAGGCAAAAGCTATACGATTTTATTGATGCAAGTATCAAGCGACGCGATTACGATATTATCAGGTTTGTATCCAGAACCAATGCCGGGACAGAAAATGCCACGCTCGATCTTGCAACCAAAGATCTTACTATCAGTGGTATTCCTGCAATTTTCCTGAGCAATGCACAGAATGTGAAACTGGTACCGGCAAAAAACAGGATCATTATGAAACGAAACCGGGATTTTCAATTTGATGGAACCATTGATGCCGGTTTGTTTAAATTTTACGGAAAAAACTTTTTCTTTGAGTACGACAGTTTCCTGATAAACCTGCAAAACATCGATTCCCTTGCCATTAGTGCGAGAACCGGTCGGAGGAACAATTTAGGGCAGATGATGACGACTACGCTTGATAATGTGATAGAACAGATAACCGGTCAGTTGAAAATAGATGCCCCGACCAATAAATCGGGCAGCAAATCTTATCCTGAGTACCCTATCTTCTCAAGCCGTGAGAATTCCTATGTGTTTTTTGACGAAAAAACAATTCAAAAAGGTGTCTATGATAAAGAACGGTTCTATTTCGAGTTGTTCCCCTTTACCATAGACAGTATGTATGATTTTCAGAGGGAGGCTTTGAAGCTGGAAGGAACTTTTATTTCGGCTGATATTCTGCCACCAATTGAAATGGAAATGTCATTACGACCGGATAATTCCCTTGGATTTCATATGACAACCCCGGAAGAAGGAATACCTGTATTTGGGGGTAAAGCAACTTTCTACAGCGACATTGAAATGAGTAATTCAGGTTTACGGGGTTATGGATCACTGGATTATATCACCTCTACCACATGGTCAGATAATTTTATATTTCATCCCGATTCCATTATGGCAGTTTCACGAAAATTTCTGGCATCGGAACGTTCGGGTACTATTTCATACCCGTTGGTTGAAAATGATATAGCCAGCATCAGGTACTATCCCACCCATGATGTAATGCGAATAAACAGAATCGAACATACGTTCAGCATGTATAATGACAGTACCTTTTTTGGAGGAAACCTGGCTCTGAGATCCACAGGTCTGACCGGTACTGGCGGACTGGCATTTCCTGATGCCCGGTTTGATTCAGACAATTTTAAGTTCCAGGATCAGAGGGTCCTTGCTGATTCAGCAGGTGTGAAATTGAAAAAAGCCCTGACAAATGATTTTACGTTGATCACAAACGATATTTCCATTAATGTGGATATTCTGCAGCAAAAGGGAGTTTTCACTTCAAGGGAGGATTATACGCTGATCGATATGCCGGCTAATCTCTATAATACCAGGTTAAATCAGATTACATGGTTCATGGCCAGAGATGAAGTGATAATGAAACAGACCGTTCCTTTACAGGAAAATCACGTGGATATTGGTATTGATTCGTTGATTACCAGCGGTCCAACGTATGTTTCGTATCATCAAAGGCAGGATTCTCTTAATTTTGTTGCTCCTGTGGTATATTTTAATTACAGCAGGAAGGAATTAAATGCCGAAGAGGTTCCCTTTATGGAAATTGGGGATTCTTATATTTTCCCCCATGAAAAAAAGGTCCAGGTCCTGGAAAAAGCAGTAATCAAACCATTGCGTAACGCTAAACTAATGGTTAATAAGGAATCGCGGTTTCATCTTATGCATCATGCTAATCTGGTGGTAGATTCTCGTAGGCATTTTAGAGGCTCGGCTGATTACGATTATACCGATGAGTTTGGTAATGTTTACACCTTCCGAATGAATCATGTGGAGGTGGATACTTCCATAAACACATTTGGGATGGGAGAAGTAGCCATTGCCGATTCATTCAGGTTAAGTCCGTACTTTGAATACCAGGGGCAGGTAAACATGCTGGCAACCAAACCATTTCTCCATTTTGCCGGAGGCGTCAGATTGACTCACGATTGTAACATTAGCAAATTATGGCTGAAATTTGACGCTGAAATAGATCCGGACAGTATCCTCATCCCGGTTGAACGAAGAATGCAGAATATTGAACTTAATAACATTTACGCCGGAACGCTCAAGGCCAGGGATTCCACACATATTTATCCCACATTCCTTTCCGGCAGAAAGGATTATTTCGACAGTAACGTTACCTTTTCAGACGGATATCTTTACTATAATAAGGCACTAAACGATTACGAAATTGCTTCACTGGAAAAACTCAGAAACAAAATGTCAAAAGGAAATTACCTGGCTCTTCAAACCGATTCATGCAGGCTGTTTGGTGAAGGAGATATAGACATGAATCTCGACTACGGCAGAATTTCCATCAAGACCGTAGGTCAGGCAATGCATAGTTTTTCTGAGAACAGTCTTGATCTGGAACTGGTGATGGGTATGGATTTTCATTTTAGTCAGGAAGCGTTGGCTTTATTTGGAAGAGAACTTGACAGTTTACAGAGTCTTGAACCGGTTAATCTGACTTCAGATTTTTATAACCTGGCAGTGAGGAATATGGCGGGTGAGCTGATGGCTGACAAACTGGAGACTGAACTAGGTTTATACGGGAAATATTCAGTTATACCCGATAGCTTGAAATATTCCATCCTGTTTAATGAATTGAAACTCACATGGAATCAGGAGTCACGTTCATACAGGCATAATGGGAAAGTTGGTATCGGCATGATTGGCGGCATTCAGGTAAATAAAAAGGTTGATGCTTATATAGAGTTTGTTGAAAGGGGTTCGGGGGACATTTTTGATATTTACCTTAAGTTAAATGACAATACCTGGTATTACATGGCATACAGTCCTGGTGGTTTCCAGGTGCTTTCATCGAACCGGGCTTTTAATGCGATCATTCTGGATATTCCGGCCAAAGAAAGAACACTTAAATCCAGGGGGCGCGATCCATCCTATGTCTATTCACTATCATCTTCAAGGAGAATGGGTCTGTTTATCGACAGGTTCCTGTTGTTCGAAAAGGAGATGGAGCAGGATAATTAGCCGGATTTCAATGATCTTGGCCCAAGTTCAATGACATCGAGGTCCTGAATTCTATTATCGGCAATAACGAATCTTACTGCCGTCCTGATTTTATGGATCCCGTGATAACCAGCTGCTCCGGGATTTATGTGGAGCAATCCGAGTTTTTTATCATGCATCACTTTCAGAATATGGGAATGGCCTGAAATAAAGAGATCGGGTGGATTTGCGATGATCTCATCCCTGATCATCCGGTCGTAGTTTCCGGGATATCCACCAATATGGGTCATCCATATTTCCACTCCTGCTCGCATTAAACGTTGGTGTTCCCTGAATTGGGAGCGCACGTCCGTTCCATCGATATTTCCATAAACGGCCACCAGTTTTTTATGGTCCTGAAGTGCTGTAGAAACTTTAGTACTTCCTATATCTCCGGCGTGCCAAATCTCGTCACAATTTTCAAAAAAACCGAAAAGCTGGTCATCCAGGTAGCCATGTGTGTCGGATAAAACACCAATTCTCATAATATAAAAAAGTTTTGCCGTGAAATTACTATTTTTGAAGCATATCAGCCATTAATGAATATATTTTATAAACCAGGTATAACTTCGAAAAGTCTGGTGCTTGATGCAGCAGAATCGAATCACTGTATCAAAGTGATGCGTTACAGGAAAGGTGATATCGTGAGACTGATCGATGGGAAAGGTGGGTATTATACCGCTGAAATTGAAACCGATGACCGTAAAGCCTGTGGGATCAAAATTATTTCGGTGGAAGAGAATTTTGAGAAATTGCCGTATGAACTGCATATTGCCATTGCTCCAACGAAAAATATGGACCGGTTTGAGTGGTTTATTGAGAAGGCAACAGAGATCGGAATTTCAAAAATTACTCCCCTGATATGCAGCAGATCAGAAAGGAAGATGATCAGGCATGACCGCCTTGAAAAAATTGTTATTGCAGCGATGAAGCAATCAGTCAGGGCATTTAAGCCTGTAATTGAGAGACATATTGATTATGCAACGTGGTTGAAATCGGGCCATACAGGCACAAAATATATAGCACATTGTATGGAAAGCCCTAAGCAGAATTTATGGCAGGCCACTTTATCAGACAGCATTACCATACTCATTGGACCGGAAGGAGATTTTACACAGGAAGAGGTTCGCCTGGCCGAAAAGCATGCTTTTGAAGCTGTCTCCCTGGGAAAATCCAGACTTCGGACTGAAACGGCAGGTATAGTAGCCTGTTCAGCAGTTTCTTTTAAGCTAAATAAATAAAAAAACCGCCCTTTTAGGGCGGTTAGTTACGTCATTTCTAACATTTCCATTGTACGCTTTACAAGGTTTTCACCAGGATCAACCTCAAGCAAATCCAGGAAGTTGTAAAACAGTTCCTCATCTTGCAGGTGAATCTGTGATTGTGTTAGAATCATATCTGACGGTAAATTTAAATCATCCACCAGATAATAAAGTGTAGATATTTCTACCATAGGCAACATAGGTTTGGGTTTTCAAAAAGATAACGTCCTTGTTGCCGGTAATATTGTACGTATATTTTATTTAAAATTCGGTAAGAATCAGGTTGCGTTCCGCAATCATTTTGCGAAGATTAATCAGCGCATATCTCATTCTTCCCAGTGCTGTATTAATACTGACACCGGTATGATCTGCGATCTCCTTGAAACTCAAGCCGCCGAAATGCCTTAACAGCACAACTTCCCGTTGGTCCTCTGGCAATTCATTGATCAATTTCCGGAGATCCTGCCTGATCTGTTCAGTTACCATCAGCTGTTCAATGTTGTCGTCGGAAAGTTTCTTACTATTGAAAAGGTCTGCCTCCGAATCATCATTTGAAACGGAATTCAACTGTTTTTCCTTCCTGAAATGATCAATGATCAGGTTGTGTGCAATCCGGATCACCCACGACAGGAATCTTCCGTTATCACGGTATTTTCCTTTTCTCAGGGACTGGATAACCTTAATAAAGGTTTCCTGAAAGAGATCTTCAGCAAGTGCCTGATTTTTGATTGTTAGTAGAATATAGGTATAAACCTTTGTTCTGTGTCGATTTATCAACGTTTCTATACAAGTCTCATCACCATTGAGAAACGCTATCACCAACTCCTGGTCGTTCAGTTTTTGTGTTTTCAAAACTAATCATGTATTGGTTCAGCGTATAGGTGTTTCGATAGGCTCAGTATTTAGTTAAACTTGTATTTCGAATGCAAATAAGCGAAAAAAAATCTTTTTACAAAATGTATTACATTTGTTTCTCGCATTACAAGTAAGATAGGAACAAATATTATGCCAAGTAACGTTGATCAGGATATTTTTGTAAAGGGTGCCAGGGTACATAATTTAAAGAACGTTGATGTAACGATTCCAAGAGATCAGCTTGTGGTTGTCACAGGAGTTTCTGGTTCAGGAAAATCTTCGCTTGCATTTGATACGTTATATGCAGAGGGTCAGCGACGATACGTGGAGAGTTTATCGGCTTATGCCAGGCAATTTCTGGGAAGGATCGATAAGCCCGATGTGGATTTTATACATGGTATCCCCCCCGCCATTGCCATTGAACAAAAAGTAAATACCAGGAATCCGCGATCAACCGTGGGTACCTCTACAGAGATTTACGATTATCTGAAACTGCTGTTTGCCAGGATTGGAAGAACGATTTCACCGGTATCCGGAAAAGAAGTTAAAAAAGACAATGTAACTGATGTGGTGGACCGGATTCTTGAATTTGATGAAGGAAAGAGATTGGTAATACTGGCAACGGTATGTATTCAAACTGACCTCGATCCGGGAACACAGATCGACATCCTGTCACAGCAGGGAATGACCCGGGTGCTCCGTGGAGACACATTGATTGACATTGATGAGTTAAAGGAGGACAAGAAATTCCTGCAGCAGGGAATTTTACACCTGGTTATTGACCGGGTTGAAGTAAAGCAGGATGAAGATACCGTGAGCCGGTTGGGGGACAGTGTTCAGACGGCCTTCCAGATCGGACATGGTTATTGTACTATCTGGGATCCTGAAACAAAAGAGATAATTGAATTTTCATCCCGGTTTGAACTTGACGGAATGACTTTTGAGGAACCTTCCGAGCACCTGTTCAGCTTTAATAACCCCATTGGTGCATGTTTGAAATGTGAAGGATACGGTATGGTTATCGGGATAGATGAGGACCTGGTGATACCCAACAAGGAACTTTCCATCTATAATGATGCTGTGGTCTGCTGGAAGGGAGAGAAGATGAAGAAGTGGAAGGAAAAACTGGTGATGCACGCGGATGAATTTGACTTCCCCATACATAAGCCCTATTATGAATTGTCTGGTGATCAGCGCAGATTACTGTGGACAGGCAATAAATATTTTAAGGGTCTGGACAGGTTTTTCAGTTACCTGGAGAAGAAGAAGTATAAAATACAGTTCCGGGTCATGCTTTCAAGGTACAGGGGTAAAACAATTTGTTATGAATGTGGCGGGTCGCGGTTACGCAAAGAGGCGTTTTACGTGAAGATACATGGAAATACTATTGCTGAACTGGTAGAAATGCCGGTAAGCAGGCTGGTGGAATTTTTCAATACCATGAAACCTGACAAACATGAAACTGTGATTGCGGGCAGACTTATATCTGAGATAAATTCCAGGCTGCGGTTCCTGAATAATGTTGGATTGGGCTATCTTACCCTGAACCGCATTTCATCTACACTTTCAGGAGGTGAAAGTCAAAGGATAAATCTGGCAACATCCCTTGGGAGCAGCCTGGTTGGATCGCTTTATATTCTTGATGAACCTAGTATCGGGCTACACCCGCGCGACACGGGCAGACTCATTGAAGTATTGCAGGAGCTGAAGGAACTGGGAAATACTGTTCTTGTGGTTGAGCATGATGAAGAGATCATGAACTCGGCAGACATGATCATTGATATGGGGCCCAGGGCAGGACGAAATGGGGGTGAGATCGTTTTTCAGGGAGATCATAAGGCATTGCTCCGATCCCCTTCAGGTCTTACCGCAGAGTATCTTACAGGGAAAAGAATTATTGAGGTGCCTGCAAACAGGCGAAAATGGAACAATTACCTGGAGTTGACCGGATGCAGGGAAAATAATCTGAAGTCGGTTAATGTTAAGATACCTTTGCAGGTGATCACAGTAATCAGTGGGGTCAGTGGTTCGGGGAAGTCGTCGCTTGTGAAAAATATATTGTTTCCGTTGTTATCAAGAAAGTTAAATGGTACAGGGGACAAACCCGGAAAACATGATCTTTTCCATGGAGATTTTCATTTATTGGAAAAGGTTGAATTTGTTGATCAAAACCCTATCGGCAGATCTTCACGGTCAAATCCGGTGACCTACCTGAAGGCTTATGATGAAATTAGAAAACTGTATGCAGAGCAGTCATCTTCCAAAAACCATGGTTTCAAAGCCTCTCATTTCTCTTTTAATATTGATGGTGGCAGGTGTGAAGAGTGCAGTGGGGAAGGTGAAATTCTGGTGGAGATGCAATTCATGGCAGATGTTCACCTGGTATGTGAACATTGCCATGGACGGCGGTTTAAGGATGAGATTCTGGATGTAAGATACAGGGATAAGAATATTTTTGATGTACTGGAGATGACAGTGAATGAAGCGATTGAGTTTTTCAATGAAGACAGCGGAAATGCAGGTTCACGGATTGTAAAAAAATTAAAACCACTGCAAAATGTGGGTCTGGGTTACATTAAACTGGGACAATCATCAAGTACCCTGAGCGGAGGTGAGAGCCAACGGGTTAAACTGGCTTTTTTCCTGAGTAAGGAGGCAGAAGATATGAAAGTCATTTTTATTTTTGATGAGCCTACAACCGGGTTACATTTCCATGACATTTCATTATTACTCAATGCATTTAATGCGTTGATCAGAAAAGGACACACAGTGCTGATCATCGAACATAACCTGGAAGTGATAAAGTCGGCCGACTGGCTAATTGAACTGGGCCCGGAAGGGGGTGAGGCAGGTGGCGAATTGATTTTTGAAGGAACCCCGGAGGAGATGCTGCAAGCTAAAAACTCTGTAACAGCTGGATATCTCAGGAGTAAACTTCAATAAAAAAAGCCGAATATAATTCAGCTTATGCCTAATGTTTGCAAACCCGGAAAAATCTAATTATCCTGAAAACCAAACATGATAGCGACACAACCTTCTTGCGGTTCTGTCACATTACCTTCTGAAACGGGTATTTTTATAACTATTTTCAGCTGCTGACTGGATTCAAGCTTAAAATCCCATTTCCATTCATAATCTTCGTATTTGTTGTTGTACAGGACTTTTCCATTGCTGTCAATAATTCTGAACTCAATATCATTCAAATTTCCGGCACCACATACACCGATTCGATAGTCTGTTTCAGAGTAGAAGGTTTTATATAATTCAGCTTCTTCACCTTCTATGAGCAATGCTGCATGGTAATTGCCATCATGTTGGTAAGGGTTTAATCCTACTTTACATGTCTTTTTGGCAAATTGCTTACATTGTCCGTTTAATAAGGTTGGCATCGAGATCATCAGCGCAACAAGAGATACTAAAAGTATGCCTTTTCTCTTCATGATATTTTTTTTAGGATATATAGCTGTTTCGTAATTCATTCACTTTTTTTGCAAGTTCATCATAAACTGCCTGAGTGAGGTTATGAGATGAACTTGACTTAAGTGTAGTAATATTTGTTTCCGGATTCTGAACCGGCGTATTTTCTCCCTGCTCAATGGTGATTTTATCGAAGGTAATTTTTAACTCATTGATATCGGCAAGTATTTTTTGCGCGTCGGGGTCCTCCGACGATTCTTTAAGCAGGTTTATCATGAAATCGACGGAAAGTTTCTGATCCACGATCCGCTCAACAATTTTATTATTTTCAATAGAACTTCCCCCAACCAGCTGGGTGGCAATGTACAAACCTTCCACCCAACCACCCACAAGAATCATGGTTGCTGTACTTTCAAGTCCCCTTTCCTTTAAATAGGAGCTTGAATTCAATAATGTTTCTGAGATGATATCAATGATAATTTCCCTGTCGTTGATATGATCCTCCAATCGTTGTATGGTACTCTCATTGATGGCATCCAGGATATTTAATCCATCCGCCAGGTTTTTGGCAACTTCAATATAATTTAGTGTGACTTGTGTCTGATCGAAAAGGCTGGCATAACTCAGATCGGCGGTGTAAATACCGAGATTCAGTGCCATATCCATATTGGTGATGTATCCGGATTGATTTTCAACCGGGTTTAACAGGCTTTCATCGTACGTGGCTCCTGCTTTTTGAAGTATCTTGGCAGTCTCAATGGGAGATGGAAGGGAATAGAAAATTCGTTTTGCCGTCTGGAATTTTTCCTGTGTAGCATCATCAATCGTAGTAACGAATTCCTCTTCCTGACCAGGATCATCTTCACTTTTCTTAGTTCCTGAATTACATCCGGCTATGCTAAATGCAAAGAAAGCTGAGAGAAGAATCAGAACTTTACCGGAAACTGGTGGAAATTTATTCATAAGAAATTGGTTTAATATTTCTGATTAAAAGCTTCTTAATGAAGTAAAATTAACACTTTTTTTTTAATTTCAAAAAGTGATTAAAAAGTACCGAAAACCACTGATTACAAAGGTTTCCGTGATTTAAACACAGAGGCTTCCAATTTCTTTAAAAGGAGATATGAGCGCTTGTGGACTAATTGGGAGTAAGTGATGGTTTTCTGCTCAGAAGAGAACCTGACTTACTTACTTCATTACCCAAATGGTTAGTCCATAACCATATAGAATCTAAACCTGAGAGATCATGCATTCTTCAATTTAATGACCTTGTTATAATACTGACAGTAAGGTGTCAGACCGCAGTTGTCGCAATCAGGTTTTCTGGCGGTGCAAACGTATCTGCCATGGAGAATTAACCAGTGATGTGCTTTGTGGATCAGTGCTTCAGGTATATGTTTCACCAACTGAAATTCCGTATCGCGTGGGTTTTTGGCATGGGTTGTAAGTCCAATCCTGGCCGCGACCCTGAAAACGTGTGTATCCACGGCCATAGCCGGTTTTTGAAAAGCAACCGAGAGAACCACGTTGGCCGTTTTTCTTCCGACACCCGGGAGTTTCTGTAACTCTTCCATGGTATCCGGCACCTTGCCGTTGAATTCGGTCATAAGCGTGTGCGCCATTCCCACAAGGTGTTTTGCCTTATTATTGGGATAGGAACAGCTTTTGATATATTCATATACCTCCCCTGGCTCATGTACTGCAAGCTCTTTTGCAGTTGGAAATTTTCTGAAAAATCCAGGTGTAATGATATTCACACGTTTGTCTGTACACTGTGCCGACAGAATTACCGCGACGATTAATTCATATGGATCCTGGTATACAAGTTCAGTTTCAGCGATGGGCATATTTTCCTCGAAATAGGAAATTACATGTTTATAAAGATCAGCTTTTCTCACTCCGTTAAATTTCTTATTTGTCGAATAATCATGTTGATTTTATCAAGGCATGCCAATGGTTTGTCGAATATACCATTTTTATTTATTTATGAAAACGCGGGGGTTGAAATGGATATTTCAAACCTGTTACCCCACTTTTATTAATAATTTATTAAAAAATAGCTGCAGAGGCTTATATTCTTTGTATTTATAAATTATTATAGTTACGTTTACACAGTGAAATTATGAAGAGAGCTTTTGAAACATATTATTTCTATTTTTTTGATCACTGAAAAGGTCGGGATAGAAGTGTAGTGGTGCCCGGCGTATACGTCGGGTATTTTTGTTTTAAGGCCCGCTGTATGACCCAATAAGCGTTGAATTTTATTTCGAAATTATACTAACAGGATCTACCGGATAACTGAACCTCAACCATGAAACGAATTGCAATACAGGGAGGGTATGGAGCATTCCATGAATTAGCTGCTTACAAGTATTTTAATGATGAAGAGATTGAGATACTTCCCAGGGATTCATTTCGGGAACTGATCAGTTCCATCAAGGATCATAAATCGGATTTTGGAATTATGGCCATTGAGAACTCTTTGGCCGGCAGTATTCTTCCTAATTACAACTTATTAAAGGATGCCCCTATGCGTATCATTGGGGAAGTTTACCTGAGGATCAAGCAAAACCTGGTTGCAAATCATGGAGTTGAGATCGGTGCGATCAGTGAAGTTTTTTCACATCCCATGGCGATCCTTCAATGCAAGGAATTCTTCGGGGATTATCCGCATATTCGACTGATTGAAAGTGTTGATACAGCACTTAGCGCAAAAGATATAAGTGAGAATAAAACCAGGAACGCAGGTGCCATAGCCAGCAGAATAGCCGCAGAAAAATATGGACTCAATATACTGGCAGCAGGAATTGAGACGAACAAAATGAACTACACAAGGTTCCTCATATTAACAGAGAACGGACATGAGATTGAGAAGGAGCGTGTAAACAAATCTTCCATACATTTTGCACTTGCCCATAAGATCGGTTCACTTTCGAAGATATTGTCCATTTTCTCATTTCATGAGATTAACCTGGCTAAGATCCAATCGATGCCAATCATTGGCGAAGATTGGGAATATCATTTTTATGTGGACCTGGAGGTGAATAATTATGAAATGTACCTGATGGCTCTTGAGGCGATCAAGCCGTTTACTTCAGGATTGATGGTCATGGGTGAATATATAAAAGGTGAAGTTTATTTCGATTAATTTTTAAATATTATGGTAGTTGACGTTGAGTTAAAACCTTTGAATATCAAAGGCATAGAAGGAAAGAGGCCGTTTGTGATGGCAGGCCCATGCAGCGCTGAATCCGAAGAACAGGTATTGCAAACGGCCAGGGAGATTGCCACTTTGGGTGTATCTGTTTATCGCGCAGGAATTTGGAAACCGCGGACAAGGCCAAATGCATTTGAAGGAATCGGTTCTGTGGGGTTGCCCTGGTTACAGCTGGTAAAAAAGGAGACTGGAATGCTGGTTTCCACAGAAGTTGCCAATGTGAAGCATGTAAATGAAGCACTTAAATATGGAATTGATATAATCTGGATCGGTGCAAGAACTTCGGCGAACCCTTTTGCCGTACAGGAAATTGCCGATAGCCTGAAAGGAGTTCATATACCGGTATTTGTGAAAAATCCGGTCAACCCGGATGTGGATCTCTGGATCGGTGCCATAGAGCGGATCAACCAGGCAGGGATTACCGAGATTGCTGCCATCCACAGGGGATTTTCAAGTTACGACAAATCCATTTACAGGAATGCCCCGCACTGGCAAATACCTATTGAACTTAGACGAAGAATTCCTGAACTTCCTATTATTACTGACCCCAGTCATATTTGTGGTACCCGCGAACTGATTTATGACATTAGCCAAAAAGCTATGGACCTGAACTTTGATGGATTAATTATCGAGACCCATATTAATCCGGATAAAGCGTGGAGCGATGCAAAACAACAGCTAACACCGGAAGGTCTGAAACATGTGCTGAAGCGACTGATCCTTCGTGATCCCGAGATCGATGATGAACTGATGCTCACCCTGGCTGAATTGCGTGATAAAATTGATAAATTGGATGATAAACTTATTAACCTCGTGGAGGAGCGGATGAAAGTGGTGGAGGATATTGGTAATTATAAGAAAATCAATAATATAACTATCTTGCAGAATAAGCGGTGGGATGATATGTTGCGAAGCAGGCTGATCCTTGGAGAGAGAAAAGGACTAAGTGCTGACTTCATTAACAAAATATTCAGGGCGGTTCACCAGGAATCAATTAATAAGCAAACCAGTATCATGAATGATGAATAGGGTCCATGCAGGAATTATCTCTTCATATTGATGATCATTTCACCACTTTATATGTGGGAAGAAATCTGATCGCGAAACTTGCAGAATTCCGGAATCGTAAGTTGATTCTCCTGGTAGATGAGCAGGTACAGAAACTACATGGACAAAAGCTCAAAGGACTGAATCAGATAATCATTCCGTCGGGTGAAAAGCAGAAAAGTCTTTTATTCGTGGAAGAGGTGATGCGAAAGCTGGTTGATTTTGAAGCAGACAGAACCTCCTTCCTGGTTGGAATTGGAGGTGGGCTGGTCACCGATGTGGCAGGTTTTATAGCGGCGACCTTTATGCGTGGAATTGATTTCGGGTTCATCTCCTCAACGCTGCTTGGACAGGTAGATGCAAGTATCGGGGGAAAAAACGGAGTTAACCTGGATGGGTATAAAAATATGATAGGTGTGATCAGACAGCCAACATTTGTTTGGTGCGATCTTGATCTTATTAATACGCTGGATCAGCAGGAACTGGTATCCGGATATGCTGAAGTGATCAAGTACGGGGCTATTAAAGACCGGGATTTATTCGAATATATAGAAACCAATAATGAACTGGTGTTGAACAGGGATCCGGAGGTGTTGGAAACTATTGTAACAAAATCGGCTTCTATTAAGATCGGGATCGTGGAATCTGATGTAATGGAAAGAGGGGAGCGGAAATTACTCAATTTTGGACATACCCTGGGCCATGCCATTGAAAAACTGACAGGCATATTGCACGGGGAGGCCATTGCTGTGGGAATGGTACTGGCAGCGAGGTTATCTGTAAACCTGGGATATTTTGAAAAGTCAGAATCATTAAGGCTTGAGCAGATGATCCGTTCAGCTGGTTTACCGGTGGCTAAAGATTTGGACAGTGAGTTGTTGTTTGAGACGTTATTGAAGGATAAAAAAAGGTTAGGAGAAAAAATAGATTTTATTCTTTTAAAGAGTCTTGGCGAAGCTTTTATACATCAGATGGAGTTGAAAACACTTAGAACTGCAATCAATGATCTGTATTAGTATTGGCAAATCAGAAATGATCAGGGAGATTAATACCCTGAAGCCTTCCCTGGTGGAGATCAGATATGACCTTATGAGGCAGGTCCCGGATGAGATAAATGAGCAGTTAAACGATAGTATATTACAGGTAGCAACCTGCAGGCCGGGGATATATACCGAACAACAGCGAATTGCTGTTCTTAAAAGGGCTATTGAGCTCGGAGCGGTATATGTGGATATTGAAGTAGAATCAAAAGCAGAAACGATCAGGGAAATTGCTGCTTATGCAAGAGAAAAACAGACCCATGTGATCATATCCTATCATAATTTTGATAGTACACCAACGCTGGAGGAATTAAAATCTATTCTGACATCTTGCTATTCAGCGGGTGGTGATGTTGCAAAGATTGCATGCAAGGTAAACAGTAAGAATGACAGTGCCAGGCTGTTGTCTCTCTATGCGGAACCTGGACGTAAAATTGTAATTGGTATGGGGGATGCGGGTAAAATAACAAGGCTGGCAGCCCTGGAACTTGGAGCCGAATTTACCTTTGCGGCTGTATCAGAGGCGGCAGCTACAGCACCCGGCCAGCAGACATACAGTGAGCTCCTCAATATGAAAAAATTATTGAACAGTAGATGAAACCCTCAACATTGCGCAAAGAAATATGGGCGGCAAAAAGACAAAAGGTGTTGAATATATTAATAACCAGCCAGTTACCTGAAAATGACGAGTGTAACGCAGAACCGAGTGCAACGAGCTCACGAATACCGCTGAAAATAAACTATTT
>JBBDIE010000110.1:0-23014 GCA_040880545.1 Bacteroidales bacterium
ATCCCAAAATATCGTTGAATTCCCTGAATAAAAAACGAAGCGCTTCCCCCTCTCCACGTGGAGAGGGGGCCAGGGGGTGAGGTCGAACAGAGAGAGGGGGCCAGGGGGTGAGGTACTACGTACGAAGAAAGCTTCTACTTCGCCTCCCCGAAAAGCTTCTCAACCGTTTTCCAGTTCACTACGTTCCAGAAGTTCTTGATGTACTCGGGACGTTTGTTCTGGTAATTGAGGTAGTAGGCGTGTTCCCATACATCCAGGTTCAGAATGGGTGTACCCTTTACTTCGGCAACATCCATAAGCGGATTATCCTGGTTGGCCGTGGAAGTAATTTTCAACGATCCTTCCTCATCCACGATCAGCCATGCCCAACCTGAACCAAACTGTGATGCTGCTGCGCCAGAGAATAGTTCCTGAAAAACCTTAAATGACCCAAAATCTTCTTCGATGGCAGCCAGTAATTCTCCTTCGGGCAGGCCTCCTCCATCGGGCGACATGAAGTCCCAGAAAAGTGCATGGTTAAAATACCCGCCCCCGTTGTTCCTGATATTCGAACTGTACATGGATACATTGGCGAAAATTTCGTAAATATCCTTCGTTGCGACCTCCTCATCAGCAAGCGCCGCGTTGAACTTGCTGGTATAGCCCGCATGGTGCTTGCCAAAATGCAGTTCCATGGTCTGTTTGTCGATATAAGGCTCCAGGGCGTCAAAACTGTAAGGCAGATCCTTCTGCTTAAATCCGTCGTCACCTACAGGAATAAGTGATGCTACATACGATTCCTTCCCTTTTCCGTTTGCATTGGTACAGGATGAGATGACAACCGCCGTGAGTAGCACAACTGCTCCAAGCAGGATTGCTGATTTTCTTAATATTTGTTTTTCCATAGTGATTTGATTGTTTGTTATTTGTAACATAGAAGTGGCAGTTTTGTTTAATTTTTCCCCATAAAAATACTGAATAGAGGACATTACAGTGACTGCAATTCGACCTTTTAAACTAATGGGGAAAATCAGGATTCCGGCGTTACTTTTTTGCCGTCACCCACAAGGATCACTCCACGGTTGCTTTTACCGTCGATCTTGATATTGAGGGGATGGGTGAAGCGAACGTGCCGGATCAGGTCATCCTCGTAGATGACCTTCTGCTTTGCAAGGATTCCCAGGTTATAAAACCCATCCTGTATATATGGGTTGATGGTCATGTACCCCACCCTGAATGAGGTGAGGTTCTGGAAAAAGTGTGTTCCCTGGCTCGGATCAATGCGGTAGTTTTCAAGGCCCGATTCAATAATGACACGTGCTTCAGATATCTGCGCCCATTTGACGGGTATGCCCAGCCACGGATCGGCTGAGCCCCAGCGTCCCGGTCCCACCAGTACATAATTGAGGTTTCCGGCTCTGAACCCGGCATTGAGTTCATCCATCTTTTTGGCAACCTTCTTGCTCTTCGCCGCATCCCAGGTCTCCGGATTGATATATACAAAATCCCTTATCCCGGGAAATATTCCATTGCCCAGGGCTGTGTTGGAACTGATAACAGTCTTAGATTCATCAAGTTCATCGATCCGGATATCACTTGCCTGGTCCGACTCCACGATCGGCCTGATCTGCAGCAGGTTAAACACATGTCGTTTTTCCTTGTTGTTACTCATGTTCACAGCAAACTCAATTTCAATGGGAAGATTCATCTCTTTCTGCCCAATCTCAAGCAGGTCCTTCAGAATATCTGCCAGCGGAAATGTATTGTGTTGTAATATTCCGGCAAATGTCAGTAATTTTTTTCCTTTGCCATGTATGCCGTCCCGTAGAATATCATTGTTATAATCATAGACAGAAACAACGTATTTCAGTGAGGGGTCTTCCTTTATATTCCGCACATTTACTTTCAGCAGGTTGATCCCGTCGTTGGTTGAAGCGGTAAACTTCTTCTCGTCCATATCCAGCGCATAAAAATAGCGTTGGGTCTCCTTCAGTGCCAGGGAATTGGACGATAATTGCAATATTTTATTGGGGTAGTTTGGTGAAAACCGCAGGGCCAGCCCTCCATCCACGATATATTTTCCCAGTCCGTATGCTATTTTGGCTATGCCGTCTTCGGGTTTTTCCGGTGCAATGGGATAGAAATTGATGGATCTGGCAATTCCAGACAGAGTAGGATAATACATATCTCCGTAGGGTGATCCGCACACTTCCTGTAAGACGATGCCCATCTTCTCCTCATCAATCACGTTGGCAGTGGCCTCGATATATGCTTTGCTGCTTTTGAAGTAGACCGAGGCATAGACCGACTTGATCGCCATGGTAAGAATTTCCATGGTATAGGCCCGGTCGTTCTTGTTGACAGGGATCATATAGGTGGAGTAAATTCCGGCAAAAGGCTGATAGTGTGAATCCTCGAGCTTGCTTGATGACCTGATTGCAATGGGTGCGGAGAAATACGAAAGCAGGGTGTAAAGATCCTGGTGTAATTCACCCGGGAACCTGGCATTGATGAAATGATCCAGAATCTCCTCATCTGTCCTGTCGGAAAGGCCTATTTTATATAAGTCGTTCATCTCCATGAAGGCATCGAAGACATCAGTACTCAATACGATGGTCCTGGGTACCGTAAAAGCCACATTTTCATATTTGTAGAAAAGCTTGTGTTTCTGAATAACCGAATCGATAAATGCCAGACCGCGCGCTTTCCCACCAATTGATCCTTCCCCGATCCTGGAAAAAGTTTTGTAGTTGTCGTAGGTGGTCCTGTCGAATACGGCAATGATCCCCCTTCCTTTACTGATCCGGAAGCTTGAGATAGCTTCATAGAGATAATTGCGGATCTCCTCAATATTACCGAAATCCTCGCTGTTCAGGTATTTAAACAGCTGAGCCACTGGGAATATCGCCCTGGCATTCAGCCATTTGGAAAAATCGTTTTTGGCCGCATGGAAGGATAAGACTCTTTCTGGAATTTCAGAAATCTTTTTCTGAAATGTCTGCAGATCATGGGCCTTGCATATTACCTCTCTTGTGTCGGGGTCCAGGAAGTTGAATTCCCCGAAACCAAAATGGTGGATAATATAATTCCTGATCTCCAGGGAGAGTCCTTTGGAATATTTATGGACAAACCCTGCGCCCAGATTTTCGGCCAGTTCGGTGTTGGTTATATCCGATGACTGGAGTAGTACCGGCATATGGGGGTCATTCCTGCGTATCTCCTCCACCAGTTTCAGCCCCAGCTTCTCCTTGGTGTCCCGTTTATTATTTTTCTTAAAACTCACATCCGATATTATTCCCAGCATGTTGTCCCCGTACCTGCGGTAAATATCAATGGCCTCATCGTAGGTTTTGGCAAGTAATATTTTTGGGCGACCGCGCATTCTGAGCATCCGCTGGTGTTCGTTCAGCGCCTCCTTCATGAACTCCCGTGATTGCTGCAGTACGATCCTGTACAGCTCCGGCAGGTAACTCGAAGTATACCTGATGGAATCCTCCACAAGCATGATGGCCTGCACTCCCACTTCATCAATGTCGTGGTCGGCATTCATTTCATCCTCGATCAGTTTTATGATTGCCAGGAGAAGGTCGGCGTTTCCCAGCCAGCAGAAGACATAATCGATGGCGGAAAGGTCCTCTTTTTCAAGGCGCAGGCTAACCTCCCTGTTAAAGTGGGTAAGTACAACGATGGGGATATTTTCATACGCTTTCCTGATCCTTTTTGCCAGGTTAAAGGGGTCGATATCCGCAATGTTCAGCATCTCGATCACTAGGTCGATCTCTTGCTCCTCCAGTATTTCAAACGCCTCACTGGAGGTGTTTGCCTGGATAAATGTGGGTGGATAGCGAAGGTTGAGGGACACATACTCGTTAAAGATCTGTTCATCAATCCGGCCATCTTCTTCCAACATGAAAAAGTCGTAGTTACTGCTGATAATCAACACCTTTCTAATACGGTTTTGCATCAGAAGATTGAAAGCTGTATGACTGAAGTCGATTGTCGGGTGACCTAAATCTTTGTTTCTGTGATCCATAAATTGTTGTTTGCTATATCATCTGAAAGATAGCTTTCATTCAGTACTGCAGAAACCCGCTTTTTACCGTCCATTAACACACTGAGTTTGTTGGGAAACTCCACATGCTTCAGAAATGTAGTCTCTTCCACCACCAGTTGCCCTTCGAGCATATCCCACTGGATAAAGGAGGTATCCACATCGTGCTGGATACTGAAATAGCCCACATTCATGGAAGTGACGTTGTGAAAAAAATGGGATCCCAGTGAAGCGTCCAACGGAAAATCCTCCATACTGGTTTCAATAATCACCTTCGCCTGGGAGATATCCGACCAGGTAACCGGGATGCCGATAAGCGGGTCGGCCGTTCCCCATCTTCCTGGACCGATCAGGATGAAGTCGCGCTTTGCAGCACGGAACTTATTATTCAGCACTGAGATTTCCGATGCAATTTCCCTGGTCCTGAATTTGTCGAATACCTCTCTTTTGATGAATACCACGTCGCTGATATTATCGATCTTCCCGTTTCCCATACTACTTTCGGCAAAAATAAGCAGGTTTTCCCTTTCAATTTTTTCCAGGTCAAAACTGAATCCTGTTCCTGTGCCCAGCATCGGCTTAATCTGAAGAAGATGAAATGACGGTTTGTCATTTTCGGCTAATTCCAGATCCAGTGCATATTCGATTTCAATGGGGGAGCCGAGTGCCTCTTTGCCCACATCCAGGATCAGCTGGATCGTTTTGGCAAGCGGCACTTTTTCATATTTCAGAATATTGGCAAAATTGATGATGCGCGGTCCGGTTGAAGAGAGCCCCGGTTCGATCCTGTCATCATCGGCATGGTAGACTGATGCCAGGTGTTTAAGTACGCCATCTCTTTCGGCCCTTGAAATGGGCAATTTTACCAGGTTGGCTTCACTTCCCTCGTTAACAAAATCGGTATCTGTACTCTTCATATCCAGCGCAAAATATTCCACCTGCGAATCTTTGTGCATTTTCCGGGGAGAACTCACCTCCAGTTTGGGATATACCGGGGAGAACCGGTACGATCTCCCTCCGTTCATCACGTAATGGCCCAGTCCCAGTGCTGCCAGGGCAAAGCCATCTTCGGGCTCCATGTGTGCCACAGGATAGTAATTGTGCGACTGCGCGGTACCGCTCACATGTGGGTAAAACAAATCTCCATGAATCGTACCCACAACTTCCTGGATTACAACGCCCATTTTCTCCTCCTCGAGTTTGAAATTAATAGCCTCGAAATAGCTTTTGGAATGGGTTGAATAGATGGAGGCGTAGACTAATTTGATGCAGTTGGCCAGCTGTTCAACCCTGTTGTTAAAGGATGGATCGTTATTGGGAATTAAATAAGTGTCGAAGATTCCGCTGAATGGCTGGAACGTGGAATCTTCCAGCAGGCTGGATGAACGAATGGCCAGCGGCTGTTTCAGGTGCTTTACCAGCGATTTCAACTTCTTTTCCAGGGTATAGGAGAGTTTTGCCTCAATGAAGAGCTTCCTGATCTCCTGGTAACTCAGATCCTCGTGAATCACCTTCTGCAACTCATTTCGCTCCATGAAGATATCGAACTCATCGGTACCCACGATACATGTCTTGGGCGCCCTTATGTTCAGGTCGGGGATAATTTCGGGGAAATTAAGGTTGTAGATCAGGGTATTGATAAAGGCACAGCCCCGCCCCTTCCCTCCCAGGGGCCCGGTTCCCATGCTCACGATATTGGATTCATCCAGCAGGGCCGACTCTTCAAAATTAATGATCTTGCCGGTATTGGTTTCATTCCTGTATTTTTTGATCACATGCTTGAGGTAGCTCCTGAATTCATCCGGGGTTTTGAAATCCGAAACCTTTACCGGGTAGATCATCTTGGCAATTTTCAATTCACCACGTGCCATGAGCCACAGGGAAAAATGGTTCCTGTTCCCGTGGTAGTTAATCGATTCGGGCGGTATGGAATCGATATACTGCTCAAATTCCTTCAGCGATTTGGCCACGGCGATCTTCTTTCCAGTGGCATCCTTATATTCAAAATTTCCGAATCCCAGGTGGTGGGAGATAAAGCTGCGGATATCCTGGAGCAGCGTTTCGGAATTTTTATTGATAAAGGTACATTTCAGTTCATACGCCTTACGGGAGTTGGTTGTATCCGAAGACTGGATCACCGTAGGTATTCCGGGAATCATCTTCCTGACCCTTTCCACCAGGGAGAACCCGGCAATATTGTCGAGCTTGCCATCCTTGGTAAATGCCACATCGGAAATGAGGCACAGCAGGCTATCCTTGTGTTTTTTTACCACCTCCAGCGCCTCTTCAAAACTGCCCGCCAAAAGGATTTTGGGCCTTGCCCGAAGCTGCAGTACCTTGAAGAGGTCGTCGGAACTCACATCATCAATGATTCTTTTTGTCTGCTCCATCACAATATTGTACAGCAAAGGCAGGTAACGGGAGTAATATTTTTCCGAATCTTCCACCAGCAGGATGACCTTTACCATACCCATGCTTGTGTCGTTGTCCACGTTCACCCTGTCTTCCAGATGTTTTACCATGGCGAAAAAGACACTTGAGTCGCCGTTCCAGACAAAGAGTTTATCCATGTTGGCTACGGCAGGATTGGTATGTTTGAATTTCAGTACCTCCCGATCATTGTTGAGCATCACGTAGATGGGAATGTAGGGGTATTCCTGTTTCACACTTCCGGCAATCACCATGGGAGATACCTTGTCTGTCCCGATCATCAGTATCACCAGGTCGAAATGGTGTGAAGAAAGCTGTTCCATCGCCTCCTCGTAGCTGGAGGCCCCGGTAACCCTTGGCATGGAAGTGAGGTTCAATTGGTGGTACTCCCCCAGGATATGTTCGGAGAATCGCCCCTCCTTCTCGATACTGAATGCATCATAGAGTGTGGAAACCAACAGGATCTCCTTCACCTTGTAGGGCATCAGATCGTGAAAGATATCGCGGCTGGCATTCTGTTTGTTCAGGAATTTCTGGAGCAGTTTCCTGGAGTTGATCTCCATGGGGCTCTTCATCTGGCTGATCTCCTTCCTGATAATCTCTTCGTCCACCGAACTTTTCATCAGCTTCCGGGCCTCATGGCTGTTCAGAAAGTTTGAAATGATGCTGGCCAGGTTATCCAGCAGGTGTCGCTCCTCTTTCAGGAACGGGCCCTCATCCAGTTCCGGAAACTCCTTCAGGTAGAAGATCTCAATTTCCCCGTCCTTATTATCAAAGGTATTGAACCGTTCCGACTGCTTCCATTTACTCTCACGGAAGCCCGGGCTTTCGTAGAATTTATCTTCGAGCCTGATCCTGGCCACGGTCATTTCCGGGTATTGCCATGCCACGGGGAGGATACGTACAATCTGGTTCAGGGTCTGATCAACCGACCGGTTCTCACGGATGATCTGGGTGGTCTGATTGATGCATGTAAGCTCCTTTAAACGCTCCTTGCGTTCAGCGATCAACTTTCTGATATCATCTTCTGAGCGCGGCGTAAGGGCCATAATTTCATAGGTTTAACACATTTGTCACTCGTCGATCTTAAACGTATTCCCGCTTCTGAGCAGGTCATCCATGTTTTTGATCTTCGAGTTTTCCTTTGCATCCAGTACCTGCTGATGCATCATCGATTCGAATACCGTTGATTCAGCCGACCTGATCACCCCCATGGCCACCGGAAAATCGGGCAGCCCCATTCTTACCAGGTTATAGTGGGTTGAATCGTCGGGGTCCGTGGCGTCGTGCACAATGATGTCCTCTTCCGTAATGCCGTTTTCGCCGATGGTCACCACCTCCAGTTTGTTCTTGTTGTAGCGCAGACCTTTGTTCCTCTCCTTACCAAAGATCATGGGTTCGCCGTGTTTCAGGAAGATCTGGTGATCGCTCTTCACCTCTTTGCTGGTGATATCCTTGTGCACCTCATTGGCAAAGATCACACAATTGAGCAACACCTCCACTACCGAAGTGCCTTTATGTGCAGCGGCCTGTAATACCACTTCCTTCATCATTTTCGGATCGGTATCCACCACCCTGGCGAAGAAGGTTCCCTGTGCACCCATGGTTAATTCACCCGGCTGAAAGGGGTTTTCGATGGTCCCTTCGGGCGAGGTTTTGGTAATACTGCCCTTGGGGGTTGTGGGGGAATATTGTCCCTTGGTAAGTCCGTAAATCTTGTTGTTGAACAGGATAATATTTACATTGATGTTCCTTCTGATAATATGGATAAAGTGGTTCCCCCCGATGGCCATACTGTCCCCGTCACCGGTCATTACCCAAACGCTCAGATTGGGGTTTGCCGTCTTGATTCCTGAAGCAATGGCTGATGCCCGTCCGTGCAAACTGTGAAATCCGTAGGTATTGATATAGTATGGGAACCTGGACGAACACCCGATTCCCGATACAAAGACTGCATTCTCCTTTTTCACACCGGTTTCGGGAAGTGCATTCATAATAGTTGACAGCACTGCATGGGCTCCGCATCCGGCACACCATTTTACATCGGTATCCAGTTTAAAATCCTGTCTTGTTAGCGTTCCTGTATCTTTTACTTCTTCTGACATTTCTTTGGCTTTTTTATGATTGACCGGAAACTTTATCACGCTCCAGTATTTCCCTGAATTTATCTTTCAATTCTGCAATAAAGAAGGGCAACCCTTGTATTTTATTGTATTGTGAGAATTCATGTTTCTGAAATCTGGACCGCAGGTAGGTTGCAAACTGTCCCATGTTGAGTTCACATACGATTTTTTTGCTGAAACCGTCCAGTACTTCACCGGTATTTTTAGGCAGGGGCTGAATATAGTTGAACTGAGCCAGGCTAATGCTGTACCCCTCCTTCTGCAGGTCGGTTACGGCACTTACAAGTCCGCCATAGGTACCTCCCCATCCGATCACCAGCAGCTCGCCGGATTTCTCACCCACAACATCCAGTGCTGGAATATAATCGGCCACTTTGTCCACTTTTTTCTGTCTGTTCTCCACCATGATCTGATGGTTCATGGGGTCGTGGGAAACGTTGCCGGTCACATCGGCTTTTTCCAGTCCGCCCACCCTGTGCCGTAATCCTTCCTGTCCCGGGATCGCCCAAAACCGGTTCAGTTTTTCGGGATCTCTTCTGTAGGGCTGATAGTTTTCATCGTTGTCCTTCACGAACGGGGGCTTTATTTCGGGAAAATCCTTCATGGAAGGAATGCTCCACAATTCTGAACCATTGGCCAGGTAACTGTCGGTGAGCAGGATAACCGGGGTCATATGTTCAATCGACAATTTAGCGGCTTCGAAGGCATAATCGAAGCAGTTGGCCGGGGTGGAGGCGGCAATAACAATGGTGGGCGACTCCCCGCTTCTGCCGTAAAGCGCCTGCATCAGGTCCGACTGTTCGGTTTTGGTGGGAAGCCCTGTGGAAGGACCGCCCCGCTGAACGTTTACGATCACGATAGGGAGTTCGGTAATTACCGCCAGTCCGATGGCCTCACCCTTAAGGGCCAGTCCCGGGCCGGAAGTGGTAGTAACCGCCAGTTTGCCGGTAAAGGAGGCCCCGATGGCGGAGCATATCCCTGCAATTTCATCTTCGGCCTGGAAGGCAATGGCTCCCAGGTGTTTGCGTTTAACGATCTCCTGCAGTATTTCGGTGGCCGGGGTGATCGGATAGGAACCCAGGAAGATCTCAAGCCCTGCCCGTTCGGCAGCTGCCAGCAAGCCCCAGGCGGTGGCCTGGTTGCCGGTCATATTCCTGAACAGCCCTTTCTTATTTTTTACAGGGTCGATCAAAAATGTAGTGGAGAGCGCCTCTATGGTCTCGGCATAATTAAATCCGGCTCGAAGCACTGCAGTGTTGGCCTTTACTAGATCAGGTTTTGATTTGAACTTCGCAGCCAGGAAATCTTCACCCATTTTCAGGTCACGGTTAAAGAGCCAGTATAACATACCGGCCACAAACTGGTTCCTGGTCTTATCAGCGGTCTTCTGATCAACACCGAACGGCATAGCAGTATCACGCGTCAGATTGGTGATCGGTGCCTGTACCACGTTATAGCCATCCAGTGAGTTGTCGTGCAGCGGATCCTCTTCGTATCCCGCCTTCTTGTAATGCTTGTTGTCGAAATTGTCAATATCGATAATCACTGTGGCACCAGGTTTGATCCACTGCATGTTCGCCTTAAGTGCCGCAGGATTCATGGCGACCAGCACATCAGCCTGGTCACCGGGCGTGGTCACCTGCTTGTCTCCGATATGTACCTGAAAACCTGAAACGCCCGCAATGGTGCCCTGGGGTGCGCGTATTTCAGACGGGTAATCTGGAAATGTTGAAAGATCGTTCCCCACAAACGCTGACGCATCAGAAAATTGCGAACCTGTCAGCTGCATACCGTCACCGGAATCACCGGCAAATTTAACCACAACCTCTTCCAGTTGAACGACTTTTGGATTTTTGCCCATCTTAATTTTAAATAGTTTGGTAGTTATTAATTCTATACTTCAAAAAACGGTAACAAATATCCCGGCCCGGTAACAATTCCATGGTGCTGAGCCACCCGATATCCTATAAAGTAACAAAGTTACTTTTTTTCATTTACGTGGTTCGTTGTACGTATGGTTTTTTTCCCTACCAGATACTCCTCTTCTCCAGATTGATCTTCTCGTGAAAAAACATTCTCCCGATGGATTCGAAGGAGCCGGTTTGTTCGGAGATAAAAAACTTGTTCTCCCCGGCCCTATTGGGGGACAAAAGATTGTTTGCGGTGAGAAATTTCCGGAGGTATCCGGCTACGATGCGGGCACTGTCGATGACGTTGACAGCGGAATTATAGTATCTGCTGATCTGTTCCCGGATAATGGGATAATGGGTGCACCCGAGGATCAGGGTGTCGATATCGTTGAGTTCCTTCCTGGAAAGATAGGCACGGATGATGGCATCAGATATGTCATCGGATATAAATCCCTCTTCGATCATGGGTACAAAAAGGGGTGTGGCCAGGGAGCGGACGGTGAGTGAGGGCGCTTTGTCGCGTATTCCCTGCTGGTAGCTGCCCGATTCAATGGTGGCCCTGGTACCTATTACCCCGATCGATTGCCCGTTAATAGTTGAAGTTACATGTTCCACCACCGGATCGACCACATTCAGCACCACTGCCCGTTCTCCCACATGTTCCCTTACTTCCCTGTAAGCATTTGCTGAAGCTGAGTTGCAGGCAATCAGGATCACCTTGCATCCATGCTCCAGCAGAAAATCGGCAATACCGGTGGAATACCTGACGATGGTCTCTTTGGACTTATCGCCATAGGGCAGGTGGGCCGTGTCGCCGTAATAGAGCAACTGTTCGCCAGGTAACAGGGCGTGGATGGCATGTGCCACCGTAAGCCCTCCCACACCCGAATCAAACAGACCCACCGGAGCATTTGAATCAGCCATTGTAGTTCGTGTCAGAAATAAAAACCAAAATTTGCTGTCGTACCTGATAAGAAACCGTTAAGAGCAAGGCATACGATGACTGTTTTAAAGTCGGGCATTATGCAGCTATTGACTTTTTCCTGCAAGCACTGATTATAAAAGAAAAGCACAGACAATGGTCTGTGCCTTTATGTACTATTTCAATACCCAGGGGCCATTAAAGAACCGGCCGCTGATTTAGTTCTGCAGGGTTGTATTGAATACCAAATTTCTCCATAAGCGCCGGAACAAGGTCAAAACTATCTTCCGACACATACACGGGGTTCCCGGAGGATACGTCGAAAACATAGATCAGCTTGTTCTCTTCGGCAATCTCATTGATCGCCTTGATCACTTTGTTGCTGATGGGCCTGATCAGCTGCATCTGCTGCTGCTGAATGTCCTGCTCAATACGTTGCTGAAACTGTTGTGCCCTGACCTGCAGCTCCTGGATCTCCTGTGCTTTCACATCCTTCAGCAACTGCGGTGAATCTGCATCGTTGTTGTAACTGTCCACCTTCCTGTTGATCTCCACTGCCAGTTTCTCCAACTCAAGGTTATACGTACTGTCAATCTTTTGCAGTTTTTTCATGGCACTTGTGTACTCAGGCATTTTTGAAAGCACAAACGTTGCGTTCACATGTCCGAATTTCGGCGATTGTGCCATGGCACCTGTAGCAATCATGACAAATACGATGGCCAGGGTTGCTTTTCTGAATAATTTCATTCTCGTCTGATTTTAAAAAATTGTATGTAAAAATAGAATATTAATTGTTATTTGTAACCCAACTTCTTCAGAATTTCGTCACTCATGTCGTATCGTGGGTTGGAATACAATATGGACGCACCACTGGCGGTATCGAAAATGATCGCGTAACCGCCTTCGGCCGTGAGTTCTCTTACTGCCTTGTAAACTGCATCCTGGATCGGCTGAACAAGTTCCGTTCTCTTTTTGAACAGGTCACCCTCTGCACCAAAATATTTCTGCTGCAATTCTTTGGCCTGCTTTTCCCGTTGGATGATCTCATTCTCCCTTTTGTCTCTCATATCTTCCGAGAGTAAGACGCGTTCAGCCTTGTATGATTTGTACATCTCTTCTATTTCGTCATACTGCTGCTTAACCTCTTCTTCCCAGTTTGCAGAGATCTTGTCCAACTCATCCTGGGCCGCGGCATAAGAGGGTATATTTCTCAGAATATACTCTGAATCCACAAATGCAAATTTCTGAGCATGGCTTGCGCCGGTAAAAACGATGGCAATTATTGCCAGTGCCAGTAATCTTTTCATTGGTACATTATTTGGTTAAACTTTTGTCTTTCTCTTATCTAACAACTATAAAAATGATATTTCTGACAGGGATGTCACGGAACCGTCATTGAAGTACATCACCTTGTGCATTACATATCTCATCAGGATTCATAATTTAATTTATTTGTTGATCATTTCAATACTCCATTTTGAACTAACAAACATTATACCAAAAGATGTTATACAATTAACGAATAAAATATAAGCAGTGCTTGCATTATTGTATTTCATACACCTTCATCAATTAAAACTGCTGGCCGATGGTAAAGTGGAACTGTGAACCACTCACTCCGGCGCCATCAAACGCTTCATCAAATCCGTATCCCCAGTCAACACCCAGGAGTCCGAACATGGGCAGGAATGCCCGCATACCAACACCCGCTGACCGTTTGGCCTTGAACGGACTGAATTGGTCGATACTGTACCATGCATCCCCTGCCTCAAGGAATCCCAATACAAAGATCGTTGCAGAAGGATTCAGGGAGATGGGGTACCTGAGTTCCATGGTTATTTTGGTATACACGTTACCTGATTTTCTGCCATTAAGACTCTGTATCAGTTCGTTGGTCTCATAATCGAGTCGTGGTGTAAGCGAACCGTTCTCATACCCCCGCATGGCAATGGTCTCCCTTCCGTAGAGGTTGTAGCCGGTTAGACCGTCGCCACCCACGTCGAAACTTTCGAAGGGTGAGGGGCCGATGTCGGGATTGTACATGCCCAGGTAACCGAAGTGCATACGGGTGTAGAAGACCAGGTTCTGCACCAGGGTTTTATACCAGTCTCCCTTGAACATCCAGCGGTGATATTCCACCCATCTGTATTTATCCTCTTCCGGAGCATTCAGGTAATCCATATCACTGAAAAGTGAGTATGGAGGTGTTACCTGGAGGCTCAGACTGATATTGGAGCCCCGTCTTGGATAGATCGGCTGATCTGTCGAATTCCTTCCCAGGGTGGTGTTCAGGCTCAGGTTATTAAATGTTCCGTTTTCGGCCAGAAAATTTCTGTAATCTTTCAGGTTATAACGCTGGTAACTCAACGCATGCTGTAGTGTAAAGAAGTCATCGGGCCATTTCAGCCGGCGACCGAGTCCCACGGAGGCACCGCTGATCTTCATATATTCATCGGGCACATCGGCATCGGGGTTCCAGTAACTGTAGTAATTCTGGTTCATCTTCGAATGGAACAGGGAGAGGGAGAATGAATTACGTTTCTTACCTCCCAGCCATGGCTCCACGAAGGAGAAGTTATAAGACTGGTAGAATTGGCCGTTGGTCTGTGCCCGCAGCGAAAGCGTCTGGCCGTCGCCAGATGGAACAGGCCTCCAGGCCCGTTTATCAAACAGCCTGCTTGCCGAAAAATTGGAAAACCGTATACCAGCGGTAAAGATCAGCATTCCTGCCCCGTAGCCACCCGATATTTCCAGCTGGTCGTTGGCACGTTCAATCAGTTTATATTCGATATCCACCGTGCCATCCTGTGCGTTGGGAATGGGGTTGGGTTCGATCTGTTCCGGATCGAAATGGCCCAGTGAGGCTAGTTCCCTAACGGACCGGATGATATCCTGTTTACTGAACAGATCGCCCGGCTTGGTCCATATCTCGCGCCTGGCCACATGTTCGTTTGTTTTGGTATTTCCCGAAATAATCACTCTGTTCACGGTTGCCTGTTCCCCTTCCCTGATGCGGATCTCGAAGTCGATGGTGTCGTTCTCCACGCTCACCTCAACCGGGGTCATTTCGAAAAAGAGGTAACCATTATCCAGGTAGATACTGTTTACCGCATCTTCATCATAGAAAAGCCGTTCATCGAAAATGCTCTGATCGAATATATCCCCTTTTTCAATTCCCAGTTTAGACGAGAGGAGCCTGGAAGAATATTTGGTGTTCCCGATCCACTCGATATCGCCGATGAAGTACTGATTACCCTCTACCAGCCGTATATAAAGGTCCACCCTGTTCTCCTTCTCCTCCACCGGCAGCACCACCATGCTGTCGCTCAACACCTTTGCATCGCGATACCCGTTCTCATTATAAAATTCAATCAGGCTCGCCTTGTCCTCCTTCAGCTTTTCCGAGATCATCTTGGATGATTTGAAAATATTGAGGTTCACCTTTTTGGTGTTCTTCATGACCCGCCTGAGCCTTTTGTCGCTGAATACTTCGTTCCCCTGAAAATAAATCTCGTTGATCCTTATCCGGTCATTCTTCTCCACGTTAATGATCAGCTCTGCCATATTTACCCGGATGCTGTCCATCTCCTGCCTGATATCAACCTCCACATTGAGAAAACCCTTATCGATAAAATGGTCCCTGACAATTCGTTTGGTATTGTCGAGAATATCGTCGGTGATCTGCTGTCCGTTTCTCAGGTTTATTTTATCGTCCAGGTCCTGCGACTCAGACTTGCTGATCCCTTCAAACTCGTAGCGGAGCATCCTGGGGCGCTCAAGCAGGTATATATCGAGCCATACCTTGTTACCTTCAATTTTAGAAGCCGTGATCTTGATATCGGAGAAGAGCCCCTGATCCCAGAATTTATTCAACACTTTGGTTACATCATCACCCGGGAGGGTAACTGTATTACCGGGTTTGAGGCCCGACAGACTCAACAGCACCTCTTTCTGGATATATTTGATCCCGCTGATCTTTACATCCTGAATCACATATTCTTTTGCATTTCCGTAATCGAGTACCTTGAGGGAGTCGTATGGAATTACCAGTGAGTCGGTTTGTGCGTTGAGTATTGTGGCGTATACTGCAAAAAATAATGCCAGATGTAGTTTCCTCATTGTTGTACCTTAATTATTAACCGTTTCTTTCCTGGTTTGATCTTTCACTCTTCCAAACCGTCTGTCACGGCGCTGGTAATCGATAATAGCCTCATACAGGTCTTTTTTTCTGAAGTCGGGCCACAATACCGGGGTAAAATAGAGTTCAGTATAGGCCAGCTGCCATAGCATGAAGTTACTGATACGTCTTTCACCACTGGTTCGGATGAGTAATTCAGGATCAGGTATAGTATAGGTATTAAGGTAGGTTTCAAGAATACAGGTATCGATATTTTCCGGATCCAGTTTACCATTTTTCACATCCCCGATCATCCGTTTTACAACCGAAACCAATTCCCAGCGTCCGCTGTAGCTCAGTGCGATTATCAGGTTCAGTCCGGTATTGCCGGCTGTGTAATCAATGGCACTCTGAAGTTGTTTCCTAACGTTTTGTGGCAGATCATCCAATTCTCCGATGGCAGTGAGTTTTACATTGTTTTTGTTCAGTTTCTCCGTTTCATTCTGAATGGATGTGACCATGAGGCCCATCAGCGCATCAATTTCCGCCCGGGGCCGGTTCCAGTTTTCGGTGGAAAATGCATAGAGCGTGAGGTGCTCCACGCCCAGTTCACCGGCTGCTTCAACCACCTGGCGTACCGACTCTACCCCGTTCTGGTGTCCGAAAACCCGCATATTGCCACGGCTCTGTGCCCAACGCCCGTTCCCATCCATGATGATGGCAATGTGACGCGGCAATTTTTCTTTAATAATCAGATCTTTAAGATTCATTTTAAAATCAGTCCTTATCAATTAATCGTATGCCGGACAATCTTCCCAGAGTTTAAATATTTTATATGTTACAAACAGACCTGTAAAATAGTACCAGTCCCTGTTTCCAAACAGTGCGATCACATCTTCCACCGGTGGATTTGTGATCCCGTCCACGTGATCGCTTAATGCCTTTCTCGTTCCTGCCTCCACTCCTGCACTGAGCCATTTCCCCACATTCACCTTGTATCCGACTCCGAATGGTACCGTTACATGTGACATTACACCCGGGGTGGACGACATCTTCAATCCATATCCTATACCCGCAAATACATAGGGTGTCGATTTGGTTTTCCTGTGGGCCGTTTTATACGGTTTCCAGTTAAACTCGAAATCGAGCCCCAAATCTACGAACTTTGCGTCAAAATCCGTACTCTGACCCGAAGAAATATACCCCTGATATGCCGGATCCGATCCAGTGAGCCCATGATAAAATGCGTGGCCCCTGATTGAACTGCGTGCATTCAAGTTATATCTCATAATTGGACCCGCTGCAAAGCCAGGCATAGCGTAGTGTACAGAGGGATTCAAATCACCCATATAATAAGAGGTACCCGCAAAGATTCCGTAGTCTAAATTTTCCTGTGCTGTTAAGTTAAAAGAAGTTAAAACAAAAATAACGGGTAGCAGAACTGCAATAAAGGGTTTAAAAAATTTGTCACCTTCCATACTTTTTGAATATCGGTCGTCCACGCCTGTCATTTCTGATCTTATATACTGCTTTAACACTTGTAATTATATATTTGTCGTTGTACTCCGAAGCGGTCGCATGCTGGTATCCATCAATCAGGTCGGTGAATGTAAACCTTCCTCCCACTTCAATGGCCAGATCAAAATAGGCATCCATCGTACGCTTGAAACCGATTCCTGCAGGTATAACGTACCCCCACTGTAAATTATTACTGTAGCTGGGATTTCCGATCACCTCATCGCCATTGATATCTTTGACCTTCGCTTTGGAAAGAATCCCTCCGGCTCCTGCAAAGACGTAGAGGAAGGATTGTCCGTAATTATTGACCATCCCCCGCCGGTTGAATACTGCATTTGAGCTGAATGCCCTTCCTGCCCCTAAAAAATTATAATCCACCCTTGCCAGTGGTTCAAAACAGTGGGCGGTAAAACTGAGCGACCTGTCCCTTGATTCCGAATCTGAACCTCCGATCATCAGGTAATTCAAATCGAGCTTTACCGTAAGGTCCTCAAGTATTTTGTATCCCGCGTGGGTACTGAGGTTCACCCGGCTGTCTGTAAACTGGAACGACCGTATACCATCAAACTCCGAACCTATATCCATGAAAGTATGAACAGTACCAAGACCAATTCCGGCCTCATATCTTTTCAACCTCCATCTCTGCGCCTCTACTTTAACTGGTACAATTAGCGCCAGAAGAAGCAGGTAAATCCAGATACGTCTATTCATTATCAATAATTTATAATTGAACAAAGATAAAAATAATGAATTAATTGAGAAACTATACACCTAAAGATCAGGATTTTTATGAAATGCCGCCTGATGCTGGTGAAATCAGTTCCTTTTATCAACACCCCACATCAGTTTATTGCGCAAAGTACTATAGAAGCTGATATTTTCGATACGCACCATTTTAAAGGTGTGGTCCGACCTTGCAATGGAGATATTTTCAACCGCGGGAACATCGTAAGATCTGGAATCGAGCGCGATCTGGTAAATGGGATCCCGGCTGTCGACCCGGAACTTCAGCCTGGCGTTCCCGGGCAGTACCAGGGGCCTGACGGTGAGGTTGTGCGGTGCGATGGGTGAGAGTACCATGGTGTCTGATTCGGGTACCACGATAGGTCCCCCGACGCTCAGGTTGTAAGCCGTGGAACCGGTGGGCGTTGAAAGGATCAGCCCGTCGGCCCAGTAAGAACTCAGGAACTCATCGTTCAGGTATACATGGATGGTTACCAGCGACGCGGAATCCTTGTATATCCTTACCTCATTCAGCGCCATATTGAATTCGGGAATGCTGCTTCCTTCACTGGCAACCTCCAATAACATCCGTTCTTCCACTTCGAAACGCCCGTTGAATATACTGTCCAGCGACTCCTCCAGGTTCTCCGGACTGATGTATGAAAGGAAACCCAAACGGCCGGTATTGAACCCCACCACGGGGATGTCGCGTTTCCTGACAATGGAAAGGGTTTCCAGAAAGGTGCCGTCCCCCCCGATTGAAAAGAGGAAATCGATATCTGCCGGCAGATCCTTGTAACTTTCGAATAGCCCGTTAATCTCAGGATCGATCCCGGCTCCCGACCGCAGGAAATCATAAAACGGTTTGTAGAGAACAATTTGGGTGTTCATTGAACGGAGCCGGCTGAAGAGCGTGGCAACATTTTCCCGGTAGGCGGGATGAAAGTTCCTTCCGAAGATGGCTACTTGCATGATCAGACGTTGAGGTAGTTAAAAAATTCGTCGAGCCGGTTCTGGTAAAACTCATCCATATCGAGGGAATTCATGTAGGAAGCTACAATGGTATAATTGTAACGGTTGAATGTCTGAATAATGGCGCCGATATCCGTTGAGTTGATCTTGATGGTTACACTCAGTTTCCGTGAATCAGGCTCGTTGGAGACATACAGGCTCAGTATTTTGGCGTTGTTGCTCTCAACGATCCCCGAAATCTCCGTGAGTGAATAGTCGTTGTCGTTCATCTGCAGTACCACGATCCCGCCGGGATGCTGCATGGCCGATAAATTGGCAAACTCCCGCGTAAGGTCATCCTGGGTGATCACGCCCAGGTAATTAGATTCCTCATTCAACACCGGAACCAGGGTCAGCTTAAGCCGCGACAACACCTCGATTACCTCGTAAATGTGCTGTTTATCGGATACATAGGGTTTATGCAACGAAAGTTTGTGGTTCCCGATGGGTGCGGAGGGATCATTCAGGTCGAAAATATCCTGGTCGGAAATAAGGCCCAAAAACTGGTGGTGATTCACAATGGGGAGATGCTTCACCCTGAATATTTCCATCCAGTTCAAAGCCTGTTCGCCGGTATCTGAGGTCTTCAGTGCCGGTACCACATCCGATATGATTTTTCCTGCCAGCATTGGGGTAAAGATATGTTTTTTTAGTTGGAAAGAAAAAGAAACAGGCAACCAATGGGTACTGTCAGATGCCTGCCCCTGTCACGTGACAAACGAGTACCCACCAGAAATTATTATCTTTGCGGGAAAGAGAAATACAATGATCATTGCAGCACAGAAAAAAGAGGAGAATATTGCAGAGTACCTGATTTACATGTACCAGGTGGAGGACCTGATCCGTGCCAACGGGTTTGACGCGGCAAAAATAGACCAGACGATCATCAGTCAGTTTGATGCCGACTATGGCACAAAACGGGAGATGCTGGAGTGGTACAAGGGGTTGATTGACCGGCTGGTGACCGAAGGGAAAGAAAAATCGGGCCACATGGATTTATTGAATGATATTACCAGGGAGTTGAATGATCTGAATGTGAAGTTGCTGTACGAACCGTTGAACAATGAATTCAAGGATGCCTGGGACAAGGCGAAGCCGAACATCGATGCGCTGAGAATGCGAGCGGGGCATGATGCGGAGAGCGATGTGCAGCTGGCCATGAACGGATTGTACGGATTGCTGATCCTGAAGCTGCAGCAGAAAGAGATATCCAACGAGACCAAAGAGGCATTTTCGGCCATTTCCGGGTGGATCGCCTTGCTCTCCTCAGAATTCATGAAACAAAAATCCATCTGATGAAACTTTTCTTCAGGAAATACGGTGAAGCGGGCCCTCCGCTGATCATTGTCCATGGCTTATACGGTGCATCCGACAACTGGATCACCATTTCCAGGGAGCTGTCGGAACATTACGAAGTATTCGTGGTGGACCAGCGGAACCATGGAGATTCGCCCCACGACGAATTGCACACCTATGAAGCGATGCGCGACGATCTGTGCGAATTCATGGATGAACATCGCATTGAAAAGGCAACGCTGATTGGCCACTCCATGGGAGGAAAAACCGTGATGCTGTTTGCCATGAGCTACCCCAAACGTGTGGAGGCGCTGATCGTTATCGACATCGCCCCTATCCCGTACCACGACCTGGCTGTAAATTCGCAGATGACCGCCAACCATGCAAAGATGATCGATGCGATGCTGGAACTTGACCTGTCGGGGATGGAATCCAGGGAAGATGTTTCACGGGCCCTGGCGGTGGATATCGGTTCGGAGCGGATCCGGCTCTTCCTGCTGAAGAACCTGACCCGCGACAAGGAGCAAAATTTTCACTGGAAGATCAATCTTCCGGTACTGCGTAAATCCCTGGATGCTATCCTGGACGGACTTCCCACGCAGGATTTAATTCGTGACGGAGGTATCCTTGGCTTCCCTGTGCTATTCATCCGGGGGGAAAAATCGGATTACATCCAACCCCGTGACTACGATACCATCAAGAAATTGTTCCCCACGGCGGAGATCGTTCCCATTCCCGATACCGGGCACTGGGTACATGCGGAACAGCCTGAACTGCTGGTGAAAAATCTGAAATACTTCCTGGAGTAAAAATTAACCGACCATGACAAAATTATCCGTGAATATCAATAAAATCGCCACGATCCGTAATGCCCGTGGCGGTAACAATCCCGATGTGGTGAAGGCGGCCATCGACTGCCAGCGGTTCGGGGCGCACGGGGTGACGGTCCATCCACGTCCGGATGAGCGGCATATCCGGTACAATGATGTGCGTCAGATCCGTCCGCATATCACCACCGAATTCAACATCGAAGGGTATCCGTCTCCCTCCTTCATGGAGCTGGTACTGGAGGTGAAGCCGCACCAGGTAACCCTGGTACCCGATCCGCCCGATGCCATCACCTCCTCCGAGGGGTGGGACACCATAAAACATGCAGCCTTCCTGGAAAAAATAATCGGGCAACTGAAAGACGCCGGGATCCGCACCTCCATTTTCATCGATACCAGCCACGAACTGATCAGGGGCGCCGCGGGGGTTGGCACCGACCGGGTAGAACTCTACACCGAACCCTATGCACGGGAGTTCCCAAAAAACAGGGAGCGGGCCGTGGCACCTTACGTGAGCGCAGCAGAGGTGGCAAGGGAGGCCGGACTGGCCCTAAACGCCGGGCACGACCTGGACCTGGCCAATCTCAAATTTTTTATAGAAAATATTCCGTGGATCGAAGAGGTCTCCATCGGCCATGCACTTATCTGTGATGCGTTGTATTACGGACTGGAGAATACGATTGGAATGTATTTGAGAGCGACGGAGAAGTGAGGTGTGATTATTCACCGTGAGGGACTTTTTTTTAACCACAGAGTGAAAGGAGCAGCGAGCTGGCACAGAGTTAAAAGCAGAGTTTTTTTTAGAGTGATATTCTAACGTGCTAAGGGAGTATGGAGCAAGCTCTTGAGTGGGGAGTACAGGATTTCAATGTATGAGACTTTTTTTAACCACCGAAAGGGAGTTTAAAAATATACCTGTACCCGCCACTCAGGAGCTCGCTCCATCCTCCCGCACTTTAGCACGTTAAAAAATCTCTCATCCTGACAAATGTCGGGACTCTGCCCCAACTCTGTGCAAGGTTGCTCTATGCGCCCTCTGTGGTTAAAAAAGGGCCTATACAATGAAAACCGCTCCCATCTGACGCATCCAAGTTCAGACAATTTCAGTGGTTAAAAAAAGTCCCCTTCGACGAACACCGGTACCCCTACAACCATCAACTTTTATCCCAATATACTCTCTATTCTCATTTTGTTCTTACCTTCGCCACGATGCAAATAAAAGAAGCAAAATTCATAACCTCCTCCCAGACCATCGACCAGTGTCCAAAGGGCGATCTGCCTGAATATGCATTTATCGGGCGGTCGAACGTGGGGAAATCGTCGCTGATCAATATGCTTACGGAGCGGAAGAACCTGGCAAAGACCTCCTCCACCCCCGGTAAGACCAGGCTGATCAACCATTTCCTCATCGACGGGAGCTGGTATTTATGCGACCTGCCCGGGTACGGCTACGCCAAGGTGTCGAAGAAACAACGGGAAACATTCGCGAAGATGATCGAACAATATGCCAGACTCAGGGACAATCTGATCTGTTTTTTTGTGCTGATCGATGCACGGATCCCGCCACAGGAACTGGACCTGGATTTCATCGAGTGGCTGGGCGACAGCCGGCTGCCGTTTGTATTGCTCTACACCAAAACCGACAAGGTAAAGCAGAAGGAAAGATTTCAAACCATTGAGGCGATGAAGGAACTGCTGTCGGAAAGTTGGGAGGAGCTGCCCCTGATCATCGAAACCTCGGCGACGAAAGCGACTGGGAGGGAACAGATTCTGGAGTTCATCATAGAAACAAATAACAAATTAACTTAGAGTCTGGTAATTAAACTTAAAAAAAGCTCTCACAATGAGACCCGGTAGTATGGTACTCAAGAGCTTGGTCTAACTCTGTGGTACATTAGCCTCCCCCCTCACTATGTTCAACCTCACCCCCTGGCCCCCTCTCCACGTGGAGCTAATCTTTATACACATCTTTTAGCGAATAGAATTTATAGTCTTTCGGATGTGGAGACAGGGTGACTTGGAGAGTGGGAGACCAAAGGAGTGCATTACTATTGCTATATAGATTGAAGTTTACAATCCTTCGGCTTGTAATTCGACAGGCTCATTA
>JBBDIE010000111.1:0-3569 GCA_040880545.1 Bacteroidales bacterium
ACTATAAATTCTATTCGCTAAAAGATGTGTATAAAGATTAGCTCCACGTGGAGAGAGGGCCGGGAGGTGACGTATCGGGCACGAAGTGAAGGCTACCTGATTTAATTGGAAAGAATCAGCTGAAACACTTGATTTATAAATTCCCCTACTCCTAACTTCAAGTACTTCAAGTACTCCAAGTACTCCAAGTACTCCAAGTACTCCAAGTACTCCAAGTACTCCTATTCCAGATGGACTGCTCTCTCCCCGGCATCGATCTCAATATCCAGGATATTCTGCATTGGCGGCAACGGGCAGGTAGCAAAGGGACTGAAGGCACAGGGCGGATTGTAGGCCCTGTTGAAATCGATGGTCACTTTTCCGTCCTGTACATCGCCGCAATAGAGAAACCTCCCGGCTCCGTAGGTTTCCAGTCCGTTGGTGGTATCCCCCACGATCAGGAAAAATCCATCGCCGGACCTGAAGGGAAGCAGGGTTTGCATTTTGCCGTTTACCCTGAATTTCAGTTCTCCCGGTACGTCGTACCATTCACTAAAATTATCAATGACCGTGGGTACTTCAATTTTCCTGACTGAATCGTAGGGATGAAATGTGGCTTCCACCACCCACTTTTTACTGAAAGGGTAGGAGGGGATCTCTTCCAGCGCCTCCAGCCTCGGGTGTTCAAGATCCCGTAACCGGATGCCGTATTGTTCTCCCCGTTGTATCACGTACCACCTGAAGGAGCCAAGTTCCATGATAGTCGTACCCGGCTGCTGGTCGTGGCGCACAGTGATGTTTTTCACCGGTTCGCCATCGGCCAGGATATCCACCTGTTCCGCCACCTCCAGCAACAGGGTACTGTCCTGCAGAGTCAGTGTTCCGCCATTTGGGGGGAAATGCGCTGGGAACAGGAGATTGTTGACACTGTCGGAACCAAACGTGTTAGCGCCCTCCTCGAGCCAGAACAGTCCGGCGAGGTTGAGCCAGCCCCTTTCCGATTTTAACCGCGCAAGCCGTTGCTCCTGCCAGGATTCATGATCGGCGATATAGGAGGGCCAGTTGGATATAACAGGCGACCGGGGGTTGCAGCCAATGGCGAGCAACAGCACCAGGAGGGTGGAAATATAGAGTCGGTTTGTCATTGAATTGTTATCATTGGGTTTACGACGCAAAGATAACAATGTCGCGGGAAAAGCGAGATGGGGAATCACGATTCGTGGCGATTCGGAGGAGGGTAGAAAAAAGCCCGGGCACACTGCCCGGGCTTACCGGAATTGGCTTATTTCCAGGAATTATTCCTGTGCAGGATTGAACCTGACAGGAACAATGACGTTGCAACTGACCGGTTTGTTTCGCTGTAAACCGGGCTTCCAGGCAGGCATGTTTTCAAATATTTTCAGCGCTGCATCGTTAAACAGGTCGTTAGTGGATTGACTGACCCTGATATTTTTCAATGAACCGTCGGCCATCACCGTGAATTCAACCATCACCTTACCCGCCATCTGTTGTTTAACGGCTTCAGGGGGATAGACCAGGTTTTCATGGATGTACGCTCCCAGGGCAGTTGTTCCGCCCGGAAATGAAGGTACATCTTCTACAATAATGAAGGTCTCCTCACCGGAACCGGTTCCTTCAAGCTTCTTTACCATTATTATGTTATCTCCGGACTTATTTGTTGAGGCGCTGTTACCCTTTGTCTGAATAATAATTTTACTTGTTTCTGGTTTGTCGCGTTTAATCACCTTAATCTCTTCAATCTCTTCAGGATCAATATTTTCTATGGATGACACAACCTTCCCATCGACCACATAGACCATATCTTCTTCATCTTTCACCTTAAAGGCCCCATCCGTGGAAGTGACAAAAATTTCCTTGCTCTTTTCCCCTTCAACCACCCTAACTTTCACATGTTTATCAGGCATGGCACGCACAGAATACTCGTCAGGATTGATTTCGAAAGGTTTAGGAATCATTATGACCGGTTTTTTCTGAATGTCACGTGCATTCACCCATACAGTTTCATACCCCACGAATGAGATGACTATCTCCGGGTTTCCCTCAACTTTAAGCGTGAATTCGCCTTTGCTGTCGGCCACCGTACCCGAACTGGTACCGGCAATAATCACACTGGCACCGTGTGCAGGTTCTTTGATGCTTTCAAGGTATATGGTACCCCGGATAGTTTTCGCCTGCTGCGCGGAAGCTGTGGCCACCAGGGTACATGTCAGAATTACCGGTACAATCAGTATGTACTTCAGGAATCCTCTCTTTGGCGCTTTCAATTTTTTCATCATTTGAAATCTTTTTTTGGTTAGTGAATGATTAAACTGGTGGCCCGGCTGGAAAATCTGCCCGCCCATTGCATGGTTGAGCAGCAGGGCCTTGTAATGAGCCGGTTTTACCCCTTGCTGCAGGACCATCCTGTCGGCAAGGTGCTCATGATTCTCTTTAATCATCCTTGAAATAAGCCATGAGAAAGGATTGAACCATGTAAGAACCAGGGTCAGCTCGGCAACCAGGAGGTCGATGATATGGAGCTGACGGATATGTGCCCTTTCATGGATCAGGATCGGAAACAGGTCCGCATCTTCCAATAATTTTTCGGGAATGAAAATTTTGGGAAAGATGGTGAAAATCTGTTGACCGGATGTGGAGACCACATCTTTTATATGTGTCGGTTTGTTGTTTTGGTGAAATACAGTTTTCAGGTATGCCATGGTGGTCCGGGTAAAGAGCAGGAGCATACCGCTGACATAAACTATTCCGGCCAGTGCCACCATGGATATTCCTGGTCCGGCAGATGATTCCGGCAGGTTGGGCGCCTGCGATACCGTGCCCGGATCGATAATGAATGTAGGTTGAAACCCGCTTACAATTCCTGTTTTGTTCAAAACCAGCAGCGGGAATACCCAGGCGAGTGCCAGGCCGGCCAGCAGGTAGGTTCGTTTGACCACCAGGAGGGGGTCGTTCCTGAGCATCAGGAAATAGGGGATGGAGACCAGCGTAACAGCCAGAGACACTTTTCCCAGGTATATCAGGATCTCATTCATTTTCGATTCTCTTCTTTGATATCTTCTCTCAGGTCATCCTTCACCTCCCGTATCATTTCACGCAGATCGCGCATGGAGATGTCGTTTTCGGTGGCAAAGAATGAGGCCAGGTTTGTAAAGGAACCCTCGAAGTATTTGTTCAGAAATCCGCTGAGGGAGTGTTTCAGGTATTCTTCCTTATCGATGTTGGGTGAATAGAGGTAGGTGGTACCGATGGCCTTGTGGGTTACGAACTCTTTTTTTTCCAGGACCCTTATTACGGTGGAGACGGTGGTATAGGGCGTAGTGGGATCATCCAGCCGTTCGATCACATCCCTGACGGTGGCCTCTTCCAGTTCCCATAGGATCAGCATCACCTCTTCTTCGGCTTTTGTTAGTTTGTTCATCGTTCCTGTATTACATGTTCTGACACAAAGGTAAACTATTTTTTCAGTTGATCAACTATTTTTGCAGTTAATTAACTTAAAATGCAGTTGATTGTATTTTTTATTAGGAACTCAGCTGTTTTCGCAGCCCTCCGCAGCGTATCACAAAGCT
>JBBDIE010000112.1:0-22729 GCA_040880545.1 Bacteroidales bacterium
TGCTATTTTGCAGTATTATGATTTTGCGGATACCATTTTTCAGATAGATGAACTTATTACCAATCAAATCATTGAACATGACAGATTTATACGCATGTCGCCATATCTTACCGTTAAAAGTTCTAAGGAATAGTTCAGAATTGTCTTGATTTTAAACTTAAATTTTTCTATTTTTATAGATGAATTGTCAAAGTAAGTCTAAATTCAAAATTTCAACAAAAGAACACTGACGCATTATTTTTTCAAAAAAATCCCGAAACTGTTGATTTTACGAAATTGAATTTCTAAATTTGCGGCTCATTAAAAAAAGGAGAAATTCATGATAGTTATTCCTGTAAAAGAAGGTGAAAACATCGAAAGGTCGCTAAAGAAGTTCAAAAGGAAGTTTGAAAAGACGGGTGTTGTAAAGGAATTGCGTAACAGGCAGGCATTTACAAAGCCTTCTGTGGAGAAGAGGCAGCAGAAGCTGAAAGCGGTTTATGTACAGAAGCTGCAGCGGGAAGAAGAATAGTTGATTTGAATTTAGGCAGTGGATTGGATGAACTGCCTATGAACGGAGTAAATGATTTCATTACGTACCTGCAGATTGAAAAACGATATGCAGATCATACGTTGACTTCTTATAAAAAAGATTTGGAGCAATACCATGCTTTCTGCTGCGAAAACGGCAAAGAGGGCATGGATTTGTTTTTTAAGACGATCAGGAACTGGGTGGTTCATCTCATGGAAAATGATTATACACCCAAAACCATCCATCGAAAATTATCTTCCCTCAGATCATATTGCAGGTATCAGATTAAACTCGGCAACCTCGATGCGGATCCGGTAGAGAAAGTGCTGAAGCCTAAACTGAATAAACGGATTCCGCAATTTGTTGATGAGCAGGGTATCAACAATTTGCTGGATAACTACGTATTTGGAGACGATTTCGAGGGAGTTCGAAACAGACTGATTATTAATCTGTTGTATCAGACCGGAATCCGGAGAAGTGAACTCGTGGGATTATCGGTTTCTTCCTGGAATAAGAGCCAGGGAACTTTAAAAGTATTGGGAAAAAGAGATAAAGAAAGAATAATTCCGGTTGGTCGAGAACTTTCTGATGAGTTAATGAGTTATCTACATATTAGGGGTCAATTTTTTCCGGATACGAAAGTTGAATCGTTGTTTCTAACCGGAATGGGAAAGCAGGTTTACCCGGAACTCATATATCGAATCGTGAAGAAGTATATTAGCATGATCACCACCCTTGAAAAAACCAGTCCCCATATTCTCAGGCATACATTTGCAACCCACATGTTGAATAGTGGGGCAGATCTCAATGCAATCAAGGAGCTGCTTGGTCATGCCAATCTCTCGGCCACGCAAGTATATACGCACAATACTTTTGAGAAATTGAAATCTATTTATAACCAGGCTCACCCCAGAGCTTAAAAACAAGGAGGCGATCATGAACGTTAAGATTCATTCAGTCAAGTTTGATGCTGACAGCAAACTTTTAGGTTTTATTGAAGAGAAAGTAAATAAACTTGAAGTATTTTACGACGATATTCTGGGTGCTGAAGTTTTCTTAAGACTTCAGAAAGATACCCAGGAGCGGGAGAATAAAATAGTTGAGATAAAGCTTGATGTTGCAAAAAATCCCCTGTTTTCAAAAAAGCATAGCAAGACATTTGAGGAAGCAACTGATTTGACAGTCGATGCATTGCGCAGGCAGGTACTAAAACACAAAAATAAAGCAAGAAAAAACTGAGGCCCGTAGAACCGGTTAAAAAAGGGCTGCTTCGGCGGCCTTTTTTTATGCTGGAAATCAAATATTATTCACTAATCTATATTGCAGTAAAACAAACAGATAAATTAAATTATTGACCAGGAAATGGAGCCTCACTTTTCAAATGGTGAATGACTCGAAAAAAATAAAAAGAATTTTTTGTCATATAGTTTTTTATTTCATACATTTGCAAACCGATTTTGGAGGGTAGTTTAATTGATGTAAATCAATGCCGATGTAGCTCAGTTGGTCAGAGCAGCTGATTTGTAATCAGCAGGTCGGGGGTTCGAATCCCTCCATCGGCTCAAAAGACATGATAATTCATGGTCTGGGGGAGATACCAAAGTGGCCAACTGGGGCAGACTGTAAATCTGCTGTCGCACGACTTCGGAGGTTCGAATCCTTCTCTCCCCACGGAAGTTTTTTGAAATGTTGGGGAGCAAAACTACCTGGGAGGTTCGAACTCACGAAGGCTGACGACAGAAAGCCTGAGTAATCCTTTTCTCCCCACAAACGTTTTTTGACACAATAACACACAACACAACGCGGGAATAGCTCAGTTGGTAGAGCACAACCCTTCCAAGGTTGGGGTCGCGAGTTCGAGTCTCGTTTCCCGCTCAAAAGTTCTTTGTCGGGTTTGGATCGTGATGTTCCCCCTGTTCCCGGAATGATCCGGCAGCCAGGTATTTTTATGCCGATGTAGCTCAGGGGTAGAGCGCTTCCTTGGTAAGGAAGAGGTCATGGGTTCAATTCCCATCATTGGCTCAAAAGTATAAATGAAAGTAACAGAAAGTAACTATTTACAAGTATCAATATTAATTTAATTTAAGTTATGGCTAAAGAAAAATTTGATAGGTCCAAAGCGCACGTCAATATTGGTACCATTGGTCATGTTGACCACGGTAAGACCACTTTGACCGCTGCTATTACTACAGTTCTTGCAAAGAAAGGTCTTTCTGAGATCAGAGACTTTGACTCTATTGACAATGCGCCCGAGGAAAAAGAGAGAGGTATCACAATTAACACAGCTCACGTTGAATACCAGACAGCTACACGCCATTACGCGCACGTTGACTGCCCGGGACACGCTGACTATGTAAAGAACATGGTTACCGGTGCTGCCCAGATGGACGGAGCTATTCTTGTTGTTGCTGGTACAGATGGACCGATGCCACAAACCAGGGAGCACATTCTTCTTGCACGCCAGGTAAACGTACCCAAGGTGGTAGTATTTCTGAACAAAGTAGACATGGTTGACGATGAAGAACTTCTCGAACTTGTTGAAATGGAAGTACGTGAGCTGCTGGATTTCTATGAATTTGACGGCGAAAATGCTCCTGTTATTCACGGTTCCGCACTTGGTGCCCTTAACGGAGAAGAGAAGTGGGAAGAAAAAGTAATGGAACTGATGGATGCGGTAGATAGTTTTATTCCGATTCCACCGCGTGAAAAAGAGAAGCCATTTCTTATGCCGGTTGAAGATGTATTCTCTATTACCGGACGTGGAACTGTTGCCACAGGTCGGATTGAAACCGGCGTTGTAAATACTGGAGAAGAACTGGCAATTATAGGTCTGGGTGCTGAAGGTCGTAAGACCGTTTGTACCGGAGTAGAGATGTTCCGTAAGATACTTGATACAGGAGAAGCAGGCGACAATGTTGGGCTGTTGCTCAGGGGTATTGACAAAAAAGAGATCAAAAGGGGCATGGTTCTTTCAAAGCCCGGCTCAATTACTCCCCATACAAAGTTTAAAGCTGAGGTATATGTGTTGAAGAAAGAGGAAGGTGGCCGTCACACTCCTTTCCACAACAACTATCGCCCGCAGTTCTACCTGAGAACCCTTGACGTGACTGGTGAGATTCAACTTCCTGAAGGAACAGAAATGGTCATGCCTGGTGATAATGTTACCATCACGGTAAACCTGATCTACCCGGTGGCTATCAACAAAGGTCTGCGTTTTGCGATTCGTGAAGGCGGAAGAACAGTTGGTGCTGGTCAGGTAATTGATATCATTGAATAAGACGTTGGTAGTAAACTTTTTAAAAAGAGATCGGTCCTGATACATATTTGGACCGGCCTCTTTTTGACTGTTTAAAAGCACAAACGGGTGTAGCTCAGTTGGTAGAGCACTGGTCTCCAAAACCAGGTGTCGGGCGTTCGAGTCGCTCCTCCCGTGCAAATTCATCCATAGGAAATGAGAAAAATAATAAATTACCTGAAGGAATCCTATACAGAACTGGTGCACAAGGTGACCTGGCCTACGTGGAAAGAATTACAGAACAGTGCAATAGTGGTAATGATCGCTTCACTGATCTTTGCACTGATTGTCTTTGTAATGGACACCACTTTTCAAACTATACTGGAAGGCATCTATAAATTAGTCTGACGATAGAAAATGAGCGAATTAGCAAAAAAATGGTATGTTCTCAGAGCAATCGGTGGCAAAGAGAAGAAGGCAAAAGAATATATCGAAAGTGAAGTTTCACGTTTGAATCTTCAGGATTATATATCCCAGGTTTTGATCCCTACTGAAAAAATTTACCAGATCAGAAACGGTAAAAAAATTAGTAAGGAAAGAAACTATTTTCCCGGGTATGTGTTGGTTGAAGCTGTATTAACAGGTGAAATTCCACACATCCTGAGAAATATCCCCAACGTAATCGGCTTCCTGGGCAGCCAGGGCGAACAACAACCCATTCCCTTGCGAGAATCGGAGGTGAACAGGATTCTTGGGAAAGTCGATGAGCTGACGGCCGGAGATGAAGAGATCAGTGTACCTTACTTTGTTGGGGAATCTGTGAAAGTAATTGATGGTCCGTTCAATAGTTTTACCGGCATAATTGAAGAGGTGAATCATGAGAAAAAGAAACTGAAGGTGATGGTTAAGATCTTTGGTAGAAAAACACCTCTTGAACTCAGCTTTATGCAGGTAGAAAAAGAAGGATAGAATAAAAGCATTGCGAACCCGGTAATTGTATGTCCAGAAAAATGCTTCCTGTACATTTATCAAAAAGGTTTGTAATTAAACTCCATACGTAAATATAAATTAGAAATGGCAAAAGAAGTAGAAGGCTTAATTAAGTTACAGATCAGGGGTGGAGCTGCTAATCCGTCCCCTCCCGTAGGACCTGCATTGGGTGCTAAGGGTGTAAACATTATGGAGTTCTGCAAGCAATTTAATGGCAGAACCCAGGACCAGGCCGGAAAAATTTTGCCCGTGATTATTACCGTTTTCAAGGATAAGTCATTTGACTTTATCGTTAAAACACCACCTGTGGCAGTGCAACTGCTGGAGGCGGCAAAACTCAAGGGAGGATCAGCTGAATCCAACAGGATTAAGGTTGCTTCTGTATCCTGGGACCAGGTAAGAACAATCGCGGAAGGCAAGATGCCGGACCTGAATGCGTTTACCGTAGAATCTGCAATGAAAATGGTGGCCGGAACCGCCAGGAGTATGGGAATTACTGTTCAAGGAAAATTCCCGTCTAACAATTAATTTTATAAATAATGGGTAAACTTACTAAACACAGGAAGTTAGCTTTAGAGAAGTTAGACAAGGACAAACAATATACACTTGCGGAAGCTGCAAAGCTTGTCAAAGAAATTTCTTCGACAAAATTTGATGCTTCTCTGGATCTGAACGTCAGACTTGGGGTTGACCCAAGGAAAGCGAATCAGATGGTACGTGGTGTTGTGACTCTTCCCCACGGAACCGGAAAGGATTTAACCGTTCTGGCTCTGTGTACTCCTGACAAAGAGGAAGAAGCCAAAGCTGCCGGTGCCGATTACGTAGGTTTGGATGAATATATCGAGAAGATCGAAAAAGGTTGGACAGATATGGATGTAATCATCACAATGCCTGCTGTAATGGCAAAACTCGGTAAGCTGGGGCGGGTGCTCGGACCAAGGGGTCTGATGCCTAATCCGAAAAGCGGAACTGTTACCATGGAAATCGGAAAAGCTGTTGAAGAGGTGAAGAAAGGTAAAATCGATTTCAAAGTGGATAAATACGGTATCATTCATACCTCTGTTGGGAAAGTTTCATTTGACGAACCGAAAATAGTTGAAAATGTGAAGGAATTTATCCAGACCATTAATAAACTGAAACCGGCTGCGGCAAAAGGAACCTATATCAGGAGTTTGTATCTTTCCAGTACGATGAGTCCTGGTATAAGATTGGACCCTAAAGCTATCGAAGAGAAAAAATAATCGCTAAAGAATCTCTAGAGAATGAGAAGAGAAGATAAAAATGTAATTATTGACGATCTGGTAACTGGTTTGAATCAGACCAAACATTTCTATCTCACCGATATTTCTGAGCTAAATGCTGAAGAAACATCAAAGTTGAGAAGAAAATGTTTTGAAAGTCAAGTCAGACTACTGGTAGTTAAGAATACATTACTCAAAAAAGCTATGGAGAAATCCGATGGTGATTTTGATGAACTTTATGAGGTGTTGAAAGATTCAACATCGATCATGTTTTGCGAAACTGCAAATGTTCCTGCAAAAGTGATCAGGGAATTCAGAAAAACCTTGGAAAGACCTATCCTGAAAGCTGCCTTTGTTGAGGAATCAATATACATTGGCGACAATCAATTGGATAGCCTCTCCACGATCAAATCTAAGGAAGAGCTGCTTGCAGATCTGTTAACACTGCTCACATCGCCTGCCACTAGCCTGGCATCAGCGCTGAAAGGCAATGCCAGCAGACTGGCCGGAGCACTCAAAACATTATCTGAAAAAGAACAAGTTTAATAACATTTAATAAAATCGATAAAAATGGCTGACGTAAAAGCAATCGCAGATCAGTTAGTAGAATTGACTGTTAAGGAAGTTAACGAATTACTCGACATTCTTAAAGAGGAGCATGGAATAGAGCCGGCAGCAGCTGCCGTTGCCGTTGCAGGCCCCGCTGCTGGTGGTGGTGATGCTGCCCCTGAAGAGAAGACCGAATTCGACATCATCCTGAAATCACCAGGTGGAGCGAAGCTTCAAATTGTGAAATTAGTGAAGGACCTTACCGGTCTTGGACTGAAAGAGGCAAAAGCTGTGGTAGACTCTGCCCCTGCACCTGTTAAAGAAGGTGTAAGTAAAGATGAAGCTGAATCAATCAAATCTCAATTAGAAGACGCTGGAGCAGAGGTTGAACTTAAATAAGGCACTCGCAATTCCACTGTAGGTTTAGTACCCCATCTCCATGAAAAGATGGGGTCTAAACCTTTATGCATATAAATTATTAGAGGTTAAATTTGGAAAATATCGAGATGTCAACAATACAATCAAATAAACGTGTAAGTTTTGCTTCCATTAAGAATCAATTGGAATATCCCGATTTTCTGGAAGTACAATTAAAGTCATTTCAGGAGTTCTTTCAACTCGAAACAACCCCTGAAAACAGAAAGAACGAAGGACTCTACAGGGTTTTTCAGGAAAATTTTCCGATTACCGATACCAGGAATAATTTCGTACTGGAATTTTTGGACTATTCCATTGACCCGGCAAGATATTCTATCGATGAGTGTATCGAGAGAGGATTAACCTACAGTGTGCCATTGAAGGCAAAACTGAAATTGTATTGTACCGATCCTGAACATGAGGACTTCGATACTGTAATTCAGGATGTTTACCTGGGTACTGTACCTTACATGACAGATCGAGGTGCATTCATTATCAATGGCGCTGAACGTGTTGTGGTTTCACAATTGCACAGATCTCCCGGAGTGTTCTTCGGTCAAAGTCTGCATGCAAATGGCACCAAACTATATTCGGCGAGGATCATTCCGTTTAAAGGATCCTGGATCGAATTTGCTACGGACATTAACAGTGTCATGTACGCGTATATCGATCGTAAAAAGAAATTACCAGTTACAACATTGCTCAGGGCTATCGGTTACGAAAGTGATAAAGATATCCTGGAAATTTTCGGCCTGGCCGATGAAATTAAGGTGTCGAAAACCGGACTGAAAAAGGTTGTGGGTAGAAAACTGGCAGCACGTGTGCTTAAAAGCTGGATCGAGGACTTTGTTGATGAAGATACCGGAGAAGTGGTTTCCATTGAAAGGAACGAAGTAATTATCGACCGTGAGACAGTCATTGAAAATGATCATATCGATCAGATTGTTGATTCGGGAAGCAAAACGATCCTTATTCATAAGGATGAAGCGAATATGATCGACTTCGCGATCATTTACAATACACTGCAGAAGGACCCGTGTAACTCGGAGAAGGAAGCTGTATTGCATATATATCGTCAGCTTAGAAATGCTGAGCCGCCGGATGAAACTACGGCAAGGGACGTCATCGACAAGCTGTTCTTTTCAGATAAGCGATATGACCTGGGTGAAGTAGGGCGCTACCGCCTGAACAGAAAACTAAACCTCAATACTGATATGGACCACCGTGTCCTGTCCAAGGAGGATATTATCCAGATCATCAAGTACCTTATTGAACTGATTAACTCAAAAACTGATGTTGATGATATCGACCATCTGAGTAACAGAAGGGTACGTACTGTAGGAGAACAACTGATGAATCAATTTAGTGTTGGCCTTGCCAGAATGGCAAGAACCATCAGGGAGCGAATGAATGTACGCGATAACGAGGTGTTTACGCCCACTGACCTGATCAATTCAAAAACACTCTCATCGGTAATTAATTCGTTTTTCGGAACGAATCAACTGTCGCAGTTCATGGACCAGACCAATCCGCTGGCCGAAATGACACATAAAAGACGTATGTCTGCACTGGGGCCAGGTGGATTATCCAGGGAGAGAGCAGGTTTCGAGGTACGTGACGTACACTATACGCACTACGGACGACTTTGTCCTATTGAAACACCGGAAGGACCGAATATCGGTCTGATCTCATCGCTCTGTGTATTCGCCAAAATCAGTAAACTGGGGTTCATTGAAACACCATACAGGCATGCGGAAGCCGGTAAAGTTCAGCTTGCGAACAAAGGGGTAATTTACCTCAGTGCCGAAGAGGAAGAGGGAAAGATAATTGCCCAGGCAAACGCACCTCTCCTGGAAGACGGTTCCTTTAAAAATCCGAAAGTAAAAGCGCGATTTGAAGCAGATTATCCGTTGACTGAAAAGAACGATGTTCACCTGATGGACGTGGCGCCAAACCAGATCGCATCCATTGCAGCTTCATTGATCCCATTCCTGGAACACGATGATGCCAACAGGGCATTGATGGGATCCAACATGATGCGCCAGGCGGTACCGCTATTGAAACCTGAAGCCCCAATTGTAGGTACAGGTGTCGAAGAAGGGGTGGTAACCGACTCCAGACTGCAAATTAATGCAGCAGGCGATGGCGTGATCGAGTTCGTGGATGCCAATGAGATTGTTATCAGTTATGAACGCACTGAAGAGGAGGAGTTTGTAAGTTTTGAAGACAATATCAAGCGGTATAAACTTCCGAAATTCCGCAAGACTAACCAGAATACCTGTGTAAACCTGACTCCGATCGTGAAGAGAGGACAGAAGGTGAAGAAGGGACAGACACTTACACAGGGATATGCCACGGAAAACGGTGAAGTAGCACTTGGAAGAAACCTTATGGTGGCATTCATGCCATGGAAAGGGTACAATTTTGAGGATGCCATTGTTATCTCTGAAAGACTGGTACGTGAAGATGTGTTTACCTCAGTTCATGTGGATGAATACCTGCTTGAAGTTAGGGATACAAAGCGTGGACTGGAAGAGCTGACATCAGATATTCCCAATGTTAGTGAAGAAGCAACCAAAAATCTGGATGAGAATGGACTGATCAGGATAGGTGCAGAAATTCATCCGGGAGATATTCTGATTGGAAAGATCACGCCTAAAGGGGAATCCGATCCTTCACCGGAGGAGAAACTGCTTCGTGCAATATTCGGAGATAAGGCCGGTGATGTGAAAGATGCATCTCTAAAGGCCGGTCCTTCACTCAATGGGGTGGTGATAGATAAGAAACTTTTCTCACGTACGGTGAAGGAGAGAAAGTCGAAACCTGCAACCAAGCAGATCACTGATAAGATAGATGAAGAATACGCTAAGAATATTGAGGAACTAAAAGCTCTTTTGATTGAAAAGCTCTTCACATTGGTAAACGGTAAGACTTCTCAGGGGGTGAAAGATTATCTGAATGCAGATATCATTCCCAAAGGAACCAAGTTTACAATGAAACTTCTCCAGGAGATTAATTACGACGCTGTGAATCCAAATAAATGGACCACCGATAAGGAGAAAAATGAATTGATCAGAACATTGTTACACAACTATATGATCAAGTTCAAGGAGATCGATGGATTATACAAACGTAAGAAGCACAGTGTGACCAGTGGTGATGAACTTCCTACCGGTATTGTTCAACTGGCCAAAGTATATGTGGCTAAGAAACGTAAGATCACGGTAGGGGATAAAATGGCAGGACGGCACGGTAACAAAGGTATTGTTGCCAAGATCGTAAGACAGGAAGATATGCCATTCCTCAAGGACGGAACCCCAGTGGATATAGTACTTAACCCATTGGGAGTGCCATCCAGGATGAACCTCGGACAGATCTATGAAACTGTTCTGGGCTGGGCTGGGAAGAATCTGGGGATGAAGTTCGCAACACCGATTTTCGACGGGGCAACCATTGATGAGATCACCGACCTTACAGATAAGGCCGGAGTACCAAGATTTGGTAAAACCAATCTTATTGACGGAGGTACCGGTGAACCATTCGACCAGCCTGCAACTGTAGGTATTATCTACATGCTGAAACTTGGTCACATGGTGGAAGACAAGATGCATGCGCGTTCCATTGGACCATATTCACTGATTACCCAGCAGCCACTTGGTGGTAAAGCACAATTTGGTGGTCAGCGATTTGGAGAGATGGAAGTATGGGCGCTGGAAGCCTTTGGCGCAGCAAATATCCTGCAGGAGATCCTTACTGTGAAATCAGATGATGTTATAGGAAGGGCGAAAGCGTATGAAGCAATTGTTAAGGGTGAACCGATGCCTATGCCTGGCATTCCGGAATCACTCAATGTACTGCTGCATGAATTACGCGGTCTCGGTCTCAGCGTTAACCTGGTTTAACCGAATCCTGAAAAGTTTGTCAGTATTACTTACTGACTCTTACGAATTAATTTATAACAATTTAATAATTAGCATATGTCATTCAGGAAAGATACAAAGGTAAGAAGCAGTTCATTTACTAAGATCACGATAGGTCTGGCTTCGCCGGAAGAAATCCTTGAAAGATCCAGCGGTGAAGTTCTGAAGCCGGAAACCATCAACTACAGGACTTATAAGCCTGAAAGAGACGGACTTTTCTGCGAAAGGATTTTTGGACCGGTAAAAGACTACGAATGCCATTGTGGTAAATATAAGAGAATCAGATATAAAGGTATTGTTTGTGATCGATGTGGGGTGGAGGTGACCGAGAAAAAGGTTCGCCGTGAGAGAATGGGTCATATTTCACTGGTTGTGCCAGTTGCACATATCTGGTATTTCCGTTCGCTCCCAAACAAAATTGGTTATCTCCTTGGATTGCCTACTAAAAAGCTTGACTCAATCATTTATTATGAACGTTATGTGGTTATCAATCCGGGAATAAAAGAAGCTGAAGGAATTAATTATCTCGATTTTCTGACTGAGGATGAGTACCTGGATATTTTAAATACACTACCCAAGGAAAATCAGATGTTGGAAAATGACGATCCCGATAAATTTATTGCCGGGATGGGTGCAGAAGCCTTACACATGCTTCTTGGAAGGCTGAAGTTGGATGAACTGTCATATTTCCTTCGTCACAAGGCTAGCACGGAAACCTCACAGCAGCGTAAGAATGAGGCATTGAAACGTCTCCAGGTTGTTGAAGCTTTCAGGGCCTCTAAAAATGTGAACCGTCCGGAATGGATGATTGTTAAGGTGGTACCTGTGATTCCGCCGGAGTTGCGGCCATTGGTACCGCTGGATGGGGGACGTTTTGCAACCTCCGATCTGAATGATCTCTACAGAAGGGTTATTATCAGAAATAACCGGTTGAAGCGTCTGATTGAGATCAAAGCGCCTGAAGTGATCCTGAGAAACGAAAAGAGAATGTTGCAGGAAGCTGTGGACAGTCTTTTTGATAATTCAAGGAAATCCAATGCAGTGAAAACCGATGCCAACAGACCGCTGAAATCACTGTCAGACAGTTTGAAGGGCAAGCAGGGCAGGTTCCGTCAGAACCTTCTGGGTAAGCGGGTGGACTACTCTGCCCGTTCGGTGATTGTCGTGGGTCCTGAATTGCAGTTGCATGAATGCGGACTTCCAAAAGATATGGCGGCAGAGCTTTATAAGCCGTTTATTATCAGGAAGCTGATTGAGCGGGGAATCGTTAAAACCGTAAAATCTGCCAAGAAAATCGTCGACAGGAAGGACCCGGTTGTATGGGATATTCTTGAAAATGTATTGAAAGGTCACCCGGTATTACTTAACCGTGCGCCGACCCTGCACAGACTGGGGATTCAGTCATTTCAACCGAAATTGATCGAAGGTAAAGCAATCCAGTTGCATCCGCTTGTATGTACTGCATTTAATGCCGACTTTGATGGTGACCAGATGGCTGTTCACCTGCCGTTGGGCAATGCTGCCGTGATTGAGGCTCAAATACTGATGCTTGCTTCCCACAATATTCTGAATCCGGCCAATGGTGCGCCGATTACTGTTCCTTCGCAGGACATGGTACTGGGCCTTTACTATATCACCAAGGCCAGAACATCGACAAAGGAACATGTTGTTAGGGGAGAAGGGCTCATATTCTATTCACCTGAAGAGGTGACCATTGCATACAACGAGAACAAGGTTGATCTGCACGCGATTATCAAGGTGAGGATTCAAAAATCCGGCGCCGAAGAGGGAGTTACCGAGATTATCGAAACCACTGTGGGCCGTGTGATTTTTAACGAATTTGTTCCGCCTGAGATCGGATATATTAACGATTTACTCACCAAGAAGTCGCTTCGTGATATAATTGGCCGCGTGCTGAAAGCTTCCGGTACTGCTCCAACAGCACAGTTCCTGGATGATATCAAGAGCCTTGGATTTGGCATGGCCTTCCGGGGAGGGTTGTCATTTAATCTGGATGATGTAATTGTACCCGATGAAAAGGACATTTTTGTTAAAGAAGGCTATGAACAGGTGGATGAGGTGCTGGAATCATACAACATGGGTGTTATTACGAATAATGAACGTTACAACCAGATTATTGACGTTTGGACACATACCAACGCGAAACTGACACAGACACTGATGAAGCAGTTGAGTACCGATAACCAGGGATTTAACCCTGTTTATATGATGCTCGACTCGGGTGCAAGGGGATCCAAAGAACAGATCCGCCAGCTGTCAGGTATGCGTGGACTGATGGCCAAACCACAAAAATCAGGATCATCAGGTTCAGAGATTATCGAGAACCCGATCCTTTCAAACTTTAAAGAGGGATTGTCGGTACTGGAGTACTTTATCTCCACCCACGGTGCGCGTAAAGGCCTTGCAGATACAGCGCTGAAAACAGCAGATGCAGGATACCTGACCCGGCGATTGGTAGATGTTTCACAGGATGTGATTATTAATGAATTCGACTGTGGAACATTGCGCGGATTGATTGCTACAGCGATCAAAAAGAATGAAGATGTGGTTGAGACCCTCTACGAAAGAATTCTGGGAAGAACAACCGTACATGATATTTATCATCCGCTTACAGGTGACCTGATCGTGGAATCGGGAGAGGAACTTACGGAAGATATTGCAACTGTTATTGAGGATTCACCGATCGATCAGGTGGAGATTCGTTCTGTACTGACCTGCGAATCTATCCGGGGTGTCTGCAGTAAGTGTTATGGAAGAAACCTGGCAACAGGGAAAATGGTTCAGATCGGGGAGGCAGTAGGAGTAATTGCTGCCCAGTCGATTGGTGAACCGGGAACACAGCTGACACTGCGTACATTCCACGTGGGTGGTACAGCTTCAAATATTACCGCCGAATCAAGAGTTATTGCAAAATACGATGGACGGATTGAGATCGAGGAATTGAGAACCGTTGTAAGAAATGATGCGGAAACCGGAAACAAGGTTGATATTGTTATAGGTCGACTGGCAGAGCTCAGGATCGTAGATAAGAATACAGGCATTGCCCTTACAACACATAATATTCCCTATGGATCATCCCTGTTCACAAAAGATGGCAAGGATGTGAAAAAAGGAGAACTGATTTGTCAGTGGGATCCTTATAACGCATTGATCATTAGTGAGGTTGATGGTAATGTGAAATTTGAGAACGTGATTGAAGGTGTTACCTATCGTGAGGAGTCTGATGAGCAAACAGGATTCAAGGAGAAAGTGATCGTGGAAACACGTGACAGGACCAAGAACCCGATTGTAATTATCAGTGATTCAAAAGAGAACTCCAGAACCTATAACCTGCCGGTTGGCTCACACATTGCGGTGAGTGAAGGAGATAAGGTATTTGCAGGCCAGGTGCTTGTGAAAATACCCAGGGCTGTAGGTAAATCCGGTGATATTACCGGTGGACTACCACGTGTAACAGAACTGTTTGAAGCCAGGAACCCATCCAATCCGGCCGTGGTTTCTGAGATTGACGGTGAAGTAACCTTCGGAAAGATCAAGCGAGGAAACCGGGAGGTAATCATCACTTCCAAAGCAGGTGAGGTTAAGAAATACCTGGTACCCCTTTCTAAACAAATCCTTATCCAGGAAAATGACTACGTCAGGGCAGGTATTCCACTCTCTGATGGAGCAATAACTCCGTCTGATATTCTGGCGATTAAAGGTCCGACAAAAGTGCAGGAGTATATTGTAAACGAGGTCCAGGAAGTTTACCGGATGCAGGGTGTGAAGATTAACGATAAGCATTTCGAGATCATTGTACGTCAGATGATGCGTAAAGTGGAAATCGTTGATCCGGGTGATACTAAATTCCTTGAAAAGCAGGTGGTAGACAAGCTCGATTTCATGAATGAAAACGATTGGATCTTTGGCAAGAAGGTAATTGAGGATACCGGTGATTCAACGACCTACCGTCCTGGGATGATCATTACAGCCAGGAAGCTGAGAGATGACAATTCTGTACTGAAGCGTAAGGATTTGAAGCTTATCGAGGCCAGGGATGCGGTGCCCGCAACCTCCGCCCAGGAGCTTCAGGGGATCACCAAGGCAGCATTACAGACTAACAGCTTTATCTCGGCAGCATCCTTCCAGGAGACCACAAAAGTACTCAACGAAGCGGCCATTTTTGGTCGGATTGATGATCTTGAAGGATTGAAGGAAAATGTGATTGTAGGACACCTGATTCCGGCCGGTACTGGAATACGAAAGTATAAGAACCTGGTGGTCGGGTCCAAGGAAGAATATGAACGACTCACTGCTTCCGGTGTATCCGAAAATGAAGTTGAGGAACCATCGGAACGTTTGGAAGAATAAATAGTGTCAGAAAGAAAGCACATAATATATTGTCGTGCTTGATAAGGAAGCATTAAGAGCAAGGTATACGATGACTGAAAAATAACTGTTTTGAAGTCGGGCATTACGCAGCATTTGACGTTTCCAGCAAGCACTAAATAAGCTTCAAAATGGAAGAGAATAAAAAGAAGAATCAAATCAATATTGAGTTGAAGGAGGAAGTTGGACAGGGTACCTATGCAAACCTGGCGATTATTACACACTCCTCCTCCGAATTTGTACTGGATTTTGTTCGGGTGATGCCGGGAATACCCAAGGCAGAAGTTAAATCAAGGATTATTCTTACTCCCGAACATGCTAAACGGTTACTGAATGCACTGAAGGATAATATTTCAAAATTCGAAAGTGCACATGGTAAGATCAAAGAATCTGATCCTGGCGGGAATCCTTCGATGCCAATGAATTTTGGCGGACCAGCGGCACAGGCCTAAATTCGACTGATTTTGTACTATAGTTACTGAACCCCTTCTTTGAAGGGGTTTTTTTTTCGAACAAAACAGAATATGCAACTTGTTCAATAGGGAAAAACTGTTAATTTTGCCATCCATGTAACGTGACTAATCTAAACTATTCTTAATGAAACCTTTAAAAATCATTGTTTTAGCAAAACAGGTGCCCGACACGCGCAATGTAGGTAAAGATGCTATGAAAGCAGATGGAACTGTAAACCGTGCAGCACTTGAAGCTATTTTTAACCCGGAAGATCTGAATGCACTGGAACAGGCCTTGAGGATCAAGGATATGGTACCTGGTTCGGAGGTCTCGCTGCTGACCATGGGCCCAGGAAGGGCTGCTGAAATTATTAGGGAAGGACTGTACCGGGGGGCGGACGGAGGCGTTTTACTTACAGACAGGAAATTCGCTGGATCAGATACACTGGCAACCTCGTTTGCTATTGCAACTACCATTGGTAAACTCTCCTACGATGTGATCATTGCGGGACGACAGGCAATTGACGGGGATACGGCACAGGTTGGGCCCCAGGTGGCTGAAAAATTGAGCATTCCGCAGATAACCTATGTGGAGGAAATCGTAAAAATAAATTCCCAATTTCTGGAAATCAGACGCAGGCTCGACAACGGGTATGAAATTGTACGTTCACCATTTCCGGTATTGCTTACTGTACATAGTTCTGCTCCTGACTGCAGACCGCGTATTGCAAAGAATGTAATGAAATTCAAGCATGCACGGACTCTGACAGAACTTCAGGACGCCACCGAAGATTATACCAGGATGTTTCATGACCGGCCCTATCTGAAAATACGGGAGATGAGCGCTGATGAAATCGGTGCTGATGTGGAATCACTGGGCTTATCCGGTTCGCCCACCAAGGTGAAGAAGATTGAAAATGTAGTATTCAAAGCCAAGGAATCAAAGGTATTCGGAACCAGTGACAAAGAAATTGAAGAACTTATTGTTGAATTGATAGAGAACCACACTATCGGTTAATCTCTTCGTAAAACCCACAATCGTGAATAATATTATTGTTTATTGCGAAACCAACGGTAATGCCGTTGCAGAAGTTAGTCTTGAGTTGATGACAAAGGCACGCAGCCTTGCAAATCAACTGAAGATACAGGTAGAGGGAATACTGATCGGTAATGACCTGAAAGGATTAGAGAAACAACTTTTTGCCCATGGAGCAAACCTTGTTCATAAAGCAGAAGACCCCAGACTTGAATTCTATCAGACACTTCCCCATAACAGCATTGTATGTGAGATCATGCAGAAGCAGCAGCCCCAGATTGGATTGTTTGGAGCAACCACTGTAGGCAGAGACCTGGCACCCAGGGTAGCCTCGGCACTTAAAGCCGGACTTACAGCCGACTGTACAAGTCTTGAAATAGGCGACCACTATGAGAAGAAGACAGACACAACCTACGAAAATCTGCTGTACCAGATCCGCCCGGCATTTGGAGGGAACATTGTGGCCACTATCATCAACCCGGGAACCCGGCCCCAGCTGGCAACAGTCAGGGAGGGAGTGATGAAAAAGGAAGAATTGGAAGCCCCGTTGAACGGAAAAGTAAAAAACTGGAAAGTTGAAGAGATCGTTCAAAAAGATGATTTTGTGGTGGAGATCATTGAACGCCAGGTTGAGGATAAAAAAATTAATATCAAAGGTTCACAAATTATTGTTGCAGGTGGCTATGGGGTCGGTTCAAAAGAGAATTTCGAATACCTCTACCAGCTGGCCGAAGTACTTGGAGGTGAAGTAGGAGGGACCAGAGCAGCTGTGGATGCCGGTTATATCGGGCATGACCGCCAGATCGGACAAACAGGAGTGACTGTTCGTCCGAAACTATATATTGCCTGTGGGATATCCGGGCAGATACAGCACAGGGCAGGGATGATGGAATCTTCAATGATCATCTCAATTAATACGGACCCGGCTGCTCCGATGAATTCCATCGCTGATTATGTAATCACGGGGGATTTTGCCGATGTGGTACCGAAACTTATTAAGTATTACAAGAAAAACTCCAAGTAGCAATAAAGATTAAACGGAAAGATCATGGAAAATTTTTATACAGATAACAAGGACCTGAAATTTCATCTTAACCATCCATTAATGGAGAAGATCGTGGCCCTGAAGGAAAATAATTTTGAAGAATCCAAAACCTTTGATTATGCACCGGTAGATTTTGAAGATGCTCTTGACAGCTACGATAAAATTCTGGAAATCGTGGGGGAGATCAGCGGGGAAGTGATTGAACCAAATGCAGAATCTGTGGACCAGGATGGTCCGAAATTGATCAACAATGAAGTAATATATGCCAGGGGAACCCAGGAAAATCATGATGTGCTGACAAAAGCAGGGTTGATTGGAATGTCGTTGCCCAGGGAGTATGGCGGACTCAATTTCCCTATCGTACCATACGTGATGGCAGCTGAAATTGTATCCAGGGCAGATGCCGGGTTTGCCAATATATGGGGTCTGCAGGATTGCGCCGAAACAATTCATGAATTTGCCAGTGAGGAGATTAAGCAGGAGTTCCTTCCCCGGTTCAATAAAGGGGCAACAGCGGCCATGGTACTCACTGAACCTGATGCTGGTTCCGACCTGCAGGCAGTGCAGTTAAAAGGTAGTATCAGCGCTGAATATGATCCCAAAAAAGACATCTACTACCTCAACGGGGTAAAGCGATTTATTACAAACGGGGATGCAGATATCTCCCTGGTCCTTGCCCGTTCTGAGCCTGGTACCAGCGATGGACGTGGGTTGTCACTTTTTGTGTACGACAGAAAAGATGCTGCAGTAAAGATCAGACGAATCGAAAATAAATTGGGTATTAAAGGTTCCCCCACATGTGAAATGGTATTTACCAATGCGCCGGCAAAACTGGTGGGCGACAGGAAACTGGGACTAATCAAATATGTGATGGCGCTGATGAACTCGGCCAGGCTTGGCATAGGGGCGCAATCAGTTGGACTGGCTGAGGCTGCTTACCGCGAAGCACTGAAATATGCCAATGAAAGGGTTCAGTTTGGGAAGGCAATTATTCAGTTCCCCGCAGTATATGAGATGTTGACCAGTATGAAGGTGAGGACACAAGGGATCCGCACACTTTTATATGAAACAGCACGGTACGTTGATATATACAAGAATTATGCGTTCGCTTCTGAGAAAAGACAACTGGAAAGTGAAGAGAGACAGGAAGCTAAGCGTTACCAGCGGTTGGCCGACATGTTTACGCCTTTGCTGAAGTTGATTTCCAGTGAGTATTGCAACCAAATTGCTTATGACAGTATGCAAATCCACGGTGGGGCAGGCTTTATGAAAGATTTTCCTATTGAAAGAATATACAGGGATGCACGGATTACCAGCATCTATGAGGGTACCTCACAATTGCAAGTGGTTGCAGCTATTCGGGGTGTGACTGCCGGTGGTTTCCTGAACAGGATCAGGGAATTTGAAGAGGTGAAGGTGACACCGGAAATGGATTACCTGAAAAAATACCTGGTCTCAATGACCAACGAATACGAAAAGGTAACCAAATGGGTGATGGATCAGGATGATAACGAATTTGTTGATTTTCATGCACGCAGGATGGTGGAGATGGCAGGTAATATTATCATTGGCTACCTGTTGCTCCACGACAGTGTAAAAGACAGTGAATTTGAAAATGCTGCTGAGGTATTCATCAAACAGGGTAAATCGGAAAATGCACAAAAGGCAGATTATATTACCAGCAGTGAGTTGAAGGACCTGGGTGTTTACAGGTATGTCTGACGGTTTCCCGGTTACACAAAACAATAGCAGGTTGTAGAGACAAGGCATGCCTTGTCTCTATTGTTGTAGATCAGCGACAAGGCAAACCTTGTACCTGCTGTTATTTAATACCCTATATTTGTATCCCAAAACAGAAGAACAGGTACAGCGGTGGTCTTGAAGAAAAATATTACATCAGTATCTATCATAGGAACAGGTAATGTAGGCTGGCACCTGGCCATTGCCCTGTTCAAATCGGGAATCGAAATCCGCCATATCATTGCCAGATCCAGTGCGAAGGCCGGAGAACTGGCCCGAATAGTGGATGCTTCTCCGGTAGCTAATTTTACAGACATCATAAAACATCCTGATATGTATCTTGTATGTGTCAGTGATGATGCGATTCCCGGTGTGGTTGATATAATCGGGGACTCTGGAGCTGTAATTGTACATACTTCAGGAAGTACCGGGTTTGAAGTGTTTACGCATGTAAAAGAAAATTATGGAGTTTTCTATCCGCTTCAGACCTTCACTCGAGGAAATGAAATGAATTACCAGGAGATTCCATTTCTGGTTGAGGGAGACTCAAAAAAAGTCGTTGAAATGCTCAAAGGACTGGCCGATACCATTTCAGGAATCTCAAGGGAGGCTGACTCAGAAATGCGTAAAAAAATTCATATTGCAGCAGTATTTGCATGCAATTTCAGCAACCATCTGGCAGCCGTGGCGGAAACCATATTAAAGGAATCAGGATTGGAGGTGGATCTTCTGTTCCCACTAATGAAAGAGACATACAGGAAAATCATCCATATTGGACCTTTAAAGGCGCAAACAGGACCTGCTGCAAGAAATGACACGAACATGATCGGAAGTCATCTCGATGCGTTGGTGGATTTTCCCGAAGAACTAAAGATGTATAAAATATTGACAGACAATATAATAAGATACAGAAAAAAACAGAATGAGTAAAGCAAATTTCAAAGAGGATCTGAAAAAAATCAGGGCATTTGCCTTTGATGTGGATGGTGTTCTGAGTGATCCGAAAGTGTATCTTGCCGCTGACGGGGAGCTTTTGCGAACAATGAATACCAAAGATGGCTATGCGTTGCAGCATGCAGTAAAACGGGGTTACCCGATTGCCATCATCACGGGAGGCAGAACCGAATCTGTGGGACTCAGGTTCAGTAAACTGGGAATAGAGGATATCTATCTTGGCGCGGCAGATAAGATGAAGGATTTTAATGATTTCAGGAAAAAATACAACCTGGCAACTGACGAAATTCTTTATATGGGGGACGACCTTCCGGATTATGATGTGATGCGTGCTTGTGGAGTGGCTTGTTGCCCGGCTGATGCGATGGAGGAGATTAAATCCGTTTCAGTTTACATATCACATATTAAAGGAGGAGAGGGGTGTGTCAGGGATATTATTGAACAGGTATTACGATTGCATGGCAGGTGGTTGGACGGGGAATCATTCACCTGGTAATCGTGGTTCGGATGTGATAATCAACTTTTCAGGCATGATTTTTACAAAAAGCGTTTAACTTTATCCGTTAATAAATCGCAAGGCAGGTCTGATAATGAGAACTATTTTTACACTTGTAAGGCTCCCAAATCTTTTAATTATTGCATTCACACAGTTTGCAATGCGTTACCTGATCATGGAACCTCTGCTGCCCTCGTCCAGTTTTTCATTACAGTTTGATAATCTGCAATTTTTATTACTGGTTCTGGCTACCATGTTTATTGCTGCAGCCGGTTACATTATCAATGACTATTTTGATACAAGAACTGACAGGATCAATAAACCTGACAGGGTGGTGGTTGGTGTTACAGTGAACCGCCGTACGGCAATGACCCTCCATACGGTATTTAATCTGGCAGGAATTGGAATCGGGGTATATCTGAGCTTTTATATTAACCTTGTGTCGATGAGTTTCATCTTCTTTCTGACCACAGGATTGCTCTGGTTTTATTCAACCAATTACAAACGACAATTCCTGATTGGGAATGTTACGGTGGCCTTTTTAACTGCGATGGTTCCTCTGATAGTCGTATTATTTGAGATACCTATGCTGAACAAAGAATATGGACCAGTGATGCTACAATATAACAGTAGCTTTAATAATATCTTCATCTGGGTAGCAGGGTTCAGTGTTTTTGCATTTATCACTACATTGATACGCGAGATAATTAAGGATGCTGAAGATTTTGAAGGGGATGCTGCTTATGGCATGAAAACTCTACCAATTGTTGCCGGCACAAGGCTTACCAAATCAATATTGACATTGCTGATTACTGGTACGATTATACTGTTGATCTTCGTCCTGGTGAAATTTATCATGTTTTCCGGAAAAGAACCCGATTTCATATCATTGATCTATTTTGCTTCATTTTTGATCATTCCGTTCTTTATCCTCATTACCCTTGTTATTACGGCTGCAGATAAAAAAGATTACCACCGTGCAAGCGTGTTGATTAAACTGATTATGTTGTTTGGTGTATTGTATTCTTTTGTAGTGTATTACCTGATTAATTATTGGTTGTAAATGCTGTTGGAGAAGATCAAAGGGTATCATATTATACTTGCCTCTGGCTCGCCCAGGAGACAGGAACTGTTGAAAGGAGCAGGATTTAATTTTGAGCTGTTTACTGATTTTGAAGTAGAAGAAAGCTTTCCTGCGGATTTGGAGGGAAAAGAGATTGCACTCTATCTTGCAATGAAGAAATCGCTTGCCATTCCCCGGAAATTAAATCAGCAAGAAATTCTTATTACTGCAGATACAGTGGTGTGTCAGGGAAAGCAATTGCTTGATAAACCAGGAAACGAGCAGGAAGCCAGGGCAACATTACAACAATTATCCGGCCAATCCCACCATGTTCATACCGGGGTATGCCTGAGATCCCTTCAAAAAACCATTGAATTTTCCGCCTCCACCAAAGTTACATTTGGAATGCTTTCAGAAAAAGAGATAAACTACTATATTCGACATTTCAATCCTTTTGACAAAGCGGGTGCTTACGGAATACAGGAGTGGATCGGATTTGTGGGGGTGGAGAAGATCTCCGGGTCCTATTTTAACGTGATGGGATTACCTGTAAACATGTTATACCGGGAGCTGGAAAATTTTATTGAATAAATAGAGTCTGTCAATAAAGTAGCGTGGCTGGATCATAATGTTCGGGATCAAGGGTTATTCCCTGCGGTCATGAGCTCAAAACTTTCAGTTTTTCGGTTGC
>JBBDIE010000113.1:0-22563 GCA_040880545.1 Bacteroidales bacterium
TTACTTCCCAATACAAAAATTCTTAAATATATTTCCCAAAATTTCATCGGTGGTAACCTCACCGGTAATTTCGCCCATGTAATGCAGTGTTTCGCGGATGTCCTGTGCCAGCAGATCCTGGGGCAGGGTGGTGGAAATCCCTTCCAGCACGCGCGCCAGGCTCTCCGATGCGGCGCTCAGGGCGTTGAAGTGACGGATATTGGAGATGACAATGTCCTGATGTTTAATACTTCCCATATTGACGACGCCAACCAGTATATTTCTTAGTTCATCCATGTTCCTTCCGTCCCTTGCAGAGATGGCACAAATATGTTCGTTTGATTTGAGTTCAATATCTTCAAAGTCTGGCGAACCGGATGTTATGGCATCAGATTTATTGATTACCAGGATCAGCTGTTTGTCCGGCCCCCCGATTTGTTTGCGAATCACCTCCAGCGACTGGCGTATCAGGCCGGGGTCATCGGTTGCTTCAACCAGCAACATCACCACACTGGCCTGTTCTATTTTCTGGTACGTACGCCGGATGCCCAGGTTTTCAATGGTATCTCCTGTTTCACGTATGCCTGCTGTATCGATGAAGCGGTAGGTGAGGCCATCAATGACCATGGTATCCTCCACCGTATCGCGGGTGGTACCCTCTATTTCAGATACTATGGCCCGTTCCTCGTTCAACAGGGCATTGAGCAGTGTGGATTTCCCCACGTTGGGACGGCCCACAATGGCCACAGGTACACCCGATTTAAGCACGTTGCCCAACTGAAATGACTTTTTGAGGCTGTCCACCAGGGTTTTGACCTCGCTCACCAGGCGGGTAAGCTCCTCCCTGTCGGCAAATTCCACATCCTCTTCGCTGAAATCCAGTTCCAGCTCAATCAGTGAGATAAAATGCAGCAGTCTGTCCCGGAGTTCTTTGATCTTTAGCGAAAATCCACCTCTGATCTGTTGCATGGCCACATCGTGGGAGGCTTTCGATTCGGAAGCAATCAGGTCGGCCACCGCTTCTGCCTGGGAGAGGTCCATTTTCCCGTTCAGAAAAGCCCGCTGGGTATATTCACCCGGCTTAGCCGGTTTTGCTCCCTCCCGGATCAGCAGTTCCATAATCCGCTGCTGAATGTAGGCAGATCCATGACAGGAGATCTCGATCACATCCTCACCGGTGTATGAGTGGGGCGCCCGGAATATGCTCACCAATACCTCGTCGACTGTTTCAGCACCATCGCTGATGATCCCGAAATGGATCGTATTCGCGGGAAGTTCAGCGATGACTTTGCCGGGAGTGGCAGGTTTAAACAGTTGCTGTACGATGGAAAAGGTATCGGGTCCGCTGACCCGGATGATGGATATAGCTCCGGTTCCGGAGGTGGCGATGGCACATATAGTGGTGTCAGAAATCATATTGCAAATGTAATTAATATGGAGGAAATAAGGACCCTGTCATGAAGCTCCCCGGAGGAGAGTGAACTTTAGCAATGGAAGATGAATAGTTTACGCGTGGTATCAGGATAAAAATCTTTATTCCTATATTTAAATTAAATTAAACTACGACGATATGCAACGACGAAATTTTTTGAAAAACAGCGGAATAGCCGCCTTTGCAGGTACAGCCATGATCGTTCCGGGGTGCACCCCGGGAAATCCTAAACTTCTGGGCGCCACCCAGATTCAACATGGGGTGATCTTCTCACTGAAACATGAAAAGGGGAGCCCGGAGGCCCTGAAGTTCCTGGAGGATGGACGGAGGATCCTTTCGGGGATACCGGTGGTGCAGCAATTCCAGGCTTTTGACCAGGTAAGCCCGAAGAATGATTATGAATACGGATTTTCGATGATCTTCGATGGGATGGATGCCTATGAAGAATATAATGAGCATCCTGATCATGTGGATTTTGTGGAGAACAGATGGAAGAAGGAGGTCACGGAGTTCCTTGAAATAGACTTCAGGACCCACAAAGGTCAGGAAGTTTAATCGGGTTTACGGTGGACAGGCTGTCCTATTCCACCTTTTTCCTCCTGTTTAGATAATTCATTTTAATCTCGATCCGGGTTACCTGCTGCGCCAGGTCAAAAGAGACTTCCCTGAAGGCTGGCTTTTTAAGTTTAAGGAAGGGAGGATTGTTGGACATTCCCCATCCCTCCACGGGTAAGCCTCCAAGGAGGTAATTCATGGAGAAGCTGCAGTCTTCGTCGTCCAGAACGGCACAGGCGTACCTGGCTATGGGCAGGCTGTCGATCTCTATGGTGATCTTGCCGTTACGAAGTACTCCCTTATCCCATGCATAGTTGTGCAGTGGATCATCGGTCCACTGATCTTCAGCATCATACAGCCCCATGGCAATGTTCCCCACACCACTTCTTATTTCTGTAAAGGTGATGATCAGTTTTCCGGTGGTGTGCAGGTCTTCCTGTCCTGTTGCCCGCTGACACAGAAATGTCAGCAGAAGGAGCGGGAGGAGGGTTCTACCGTTCAAGATATGTGACGCTGAAATATGCTTCATCTGTCTCTGCAAGTTGAATATTATCCATTATCATCGATGAGCTTCTTCCGTTTTCATAATTTGTCGCCACCATTCCTGTGATCATATATTTCCCGGATGTTGCATCCAGTAATTTAAATTTGGTGGTTTCAATGGTCTTTATCAGCGCTTCGTCATAACCGAAGAACTCAGATTTACGCACAATATAATCCTTTTTTCCTATATACAGTAAGGCGCTGCTGTAGCCATACTGATCCTCCAGTTCAATATTGAGAGGAACACGTTTAATTATCCAGCACGCTTCATCTCCCACATTTTCACTACCCATAATTTTATAGGTAAAATCTTCCATCGCAGGAGAGGTCATGTCGGAATTGCTGAACTCAGACCCCATGAACGATTTGCTCTTTTCACTGCTAACAATGCGCCTTGTCCTTCTCAATGCCGGAAGATAGATCCACATATCATCTGACCCTTCCTCATAATCGAAGATCAGGATACCGGTTCCCTGTACTTCAGCCGGAGAGAGAAATTTTATAATGCGTTTCTCCGTAAGATCCTCAAAGGTCCTGGATGCCATGGTGCTCTTTCGGATACGCTCATTTCCGCGACTATCAGTTATTGTAAGGGTTGATACCGCTTCAAATGAAGAGACGCGTACGGCATCGTGGCTGGCCCGGATAATTTCCGATGGATCCTGGCTGAGTAGTGAAATGGATCCCCATATATATAAACTAATTATTGCATATATTTTCATAATAAATTAATTATGTTAGTTGATTAAAATATAAGTTAAAATATTTATATTGCTTCTAATAAAGTATCAATTTCCTGACTTTCAGGTTTTTTAGTCTTCGGTTCAAGGAATGTAAACCGGTATTTAAGTACCAGGGCCGGTAATAGCACTAAAGCCCCTGTAAGACAACTGAATATACTTACTACAACCAGGATGCCAAAAAATCTGATAGGTGTAAACGATGAGATGATCAGCACAATAAATCCAATGATCACCGAAAAGGCATTGAACATGATTCCCCGTCCCGTTGTGGTGAGCGTGGTGATAACAGCCTCCCTTGGAGGACGGTGTTGTTGCCGTTCTTCCCGGTAACGCCATAGGAAATGGATGGTGTAATCCACGCCAACACCGATCATGACAGACGACAACAGTGCTGTGGCCACATCCAGCCTCACCCCGGTGATGCCCATGATACCAAACAGTAAAATCATAGAGATTGTCAATGGTATGGTACTGACAATGCCCGCCTGCCAGGAACGAAATATGAGGGAGAGAAGAAAGAATACGACCAGCAGGGCAATGGCGAGGGAGTAGAACTGTCCACGCACAACCAGGTTTGCCAGCTGACTGCGCACGTATCCATAACCACCGATGGCCGCCACATTTGTATCTCCGGCAGTAAGGTCCCTGATGGTTGCAATGATCCGGTTCACATCCTTGTTGCTTACACTGTTTATGCGAATGATCATGTGTGCGTTTTCATAGTTGAAATCCACCAACTGGTCAATGTTTTCCGGATCCCCGTTCATGTTATACAACTCGATATACTGAGCCACCGCATCCCGTGTTGGCGGAATCTTGTCGTAATTGGCATCTCCCGGATCAAACAATGCCTTACTGATCTCTTTCACCACATCGGGGAAGGTCATCACCAGGTCGATTTGATCTTCCTGCAGCAACTTCTCCTTGTAGCTTGCAATACGACTTAGCAGCACAGGATCCATCATATCGCCGCTGAACATAACCGACAGATTTTCCGAACCTCCGTAATTTGCGTTGATGATCTTAGATGCCTGTTTTACCGGATGTTTCTCAGGAAAGAAATTCTCTTCGTTGGAATCCACTTTTAAGAAGATAACCCCTAAACCGATGATGCCGGTAATAAGCAGTGCAGCAATCGGGATTCTCCTGTGCCTGGAAATGATAAAGAAGGCAAGTTTGTTAAAAAAATCCTTCTTATCCGAGCGGTATCGCTTTTGCAGGGAGGGAACCGGTTTTGACCGTTTCATAAATGAGAGCAATACCGGTAGGAGCACGATACTGTAAATAAGTGCTGCAAAGATTCCCACAACTGCCACCACAGCCATCTCCCTGGCCGGAATCATGGTATGCGCCATTAGCGCTGCTATACCGGCAATAGTGGTTAGGCCCGTATATAGAATGGGGCGCCACAGTTTACGTGCGATAACAATGGCCATCTCCTTCATCCCCATTTGGTGCTCTTTCGCGTTGATTTCCTGGTACTTTGCTATAATATGGATGCCATAATCGTTGGCCACGGCAATGAGCATTACCGGCACAAGCAGCGAAATAAAGTAGAATTTCCAGCCAATCAGCGGTATAAGTGACAGCGCCAGAATACACGACATGGCCACCACAAGGAATGGCAGTGTTACGCCACGTACTTCCCTGAAAACAAAGAACAGGAAGATGATCATCAAGAGCAGGGCAGCCGGAACAAGGATCAGTGCATCACGTTTAATATCTTTGTTCATCGCCTGGCGAAGAAAGGGGAGACCGCCGAAATGGATTTTCTCCTCACCCGGAAACTCTTTCAGGATCTCGTTTATGGCCAGGAAAACCTCCTCTTCGTTGGCTCCTTCATTAAGCGTCACAATGATCGCTGAAGATCGAAAATTTTCAGCAACAACCAGGTTTATGACCAGGTCATTTCCACGAAGCGAATTCTTAAGTTCCGAGATTTCTTCACCGTCCACGGGGATTCTTTTGACTGCAGGTTCCACGATCATGGCACCTTCAATGCCATATATGTGGCTGGAACTGAACAGGGAGGTGGTCTTGCGGATGCCGTCCACTCTTTTCAGCTGTCTGTCCACCTGTTTGATACGCTCCAGACTCCGGGGATTTATGATATCACCGGTTTCAAAGATGAGCATGATGATATCCTGGTTCCCGAATTTCTTCTCTATCTGGTCTGTGGCCACCATCGACTCCATGTTCTCGGGGAAGTAATGCTTGAGATCCGAATCAATGGCAATATCTTTCAGTGAAAAGGAGACAACGACGGTTACAAGAACAGATAATACAATTACTATCCAGCGGTATTTGATAATTCGTTTCATTTATTTAAAATTTTATTTCAACAAGTGTGTATACTGCATTGAGTTCAGAGGCGATCAAATCGTACAGCGAATGCTCCCTCCCGGAAAGGAAATACATACCCATTCGGATTGACATTCCGTCAGTAATATTTATTTTCAACGAGGGCATGAGGGTAAGTTCCCCCGATGTGAAATTGTACATGCCAGGCACCTCCAGTTCTGCCTGTTCCCTGAACAGCGAAATCGATGCTGCAGCATAAACAGCGTGATAAAACTCATTCTCCTGGTAGTTATACAACCGGTTTAATCCACTCATCTGATTACTTATGGCTTCATCAAACAACTCCGGAGTCGGGGTGGTTCCGGGGGGTAGCATCTCCGATAAATTTACCGGCCCGCTTGTTATCAGGACGGCTTCTGTAGCATTTTCTTTGAAGTCCAGTATATATTTCCCATAATAACCACCCACCAGGGTAACGTTTGTTCCGGACTGCTCAACTTCCACGGCCCATGAAATCTCAGGAAAGGGAAGTTCTGGTTGTGCAACTCCTTCCACCGGCTGCATCCATCCAACCTCAGTTCGCAGCAGGTAACTGCTTACGGGGATGGTGATGTTTACTCCGGCAGAATGTATCCTGTAGGGCTGCTGCTTCAGCGATACCAGTTCAGGCTCCAGGGTGGTAAAATCTATGGCGACGGAATCTGTTTTCAGTGAAGGAGTGTTCCTGTAACCGTTGAAGTAGGAGAGTTGCAGATCCAATAGCCGCGACCGGAGGTCGTATTTGAATCCGAAACCACTCTCATTCAAAAGGGAGCTTTCTGTCTTATAATCTTGTAGTTCAATATAATCCGGGAAACGGAAGGGTTGAACCATGAGCACTGATGGTTGATAAACAGGAAGCCAGATAAAATCGAACGAAGAAGTGCCACTGACCATGAGGCTGGTTCGCAACGCCCAGTTTCCCATCCGAAGATCATCTTTTACCGGTGAACGAAATGTATTATCTTGCGGGGAAAACTGATCGGAGGGGTTCAGAAAGCTGGAGGCACCCCAGGAAAGGATCTGTTTCCCTGCACGTATATTTAACGGTCCGAGGTAAGTGTCTGTGTAGGCCTCGCGCAGTTCCGGGATTGCAAATTTTTCACCGAATTCATAACCGCCCCTGTACCGGAACTCCGCGTAACCTTTTCCAAATGTTCCCGTGCGAACTTCAGCGATGAGTCCGAAATGGCTGTATAGACTCTGCATAAAGAACTTGTTTTCATCACTGGTATAACCCGTGTAGATGGCACTTCTCACAAAGCCATGTAACGTATATAAATTATCATTTTCACTTTCTGCGGAATCCAGCGACTGTTCGAATAGTCCCTGGCCGGCTGCTGACGTTATAGCAAGCAGAAGCAAAAACAGGATTGACATTCTTGCGGATATGATCATAGTTGGAATTTTCCCCAAAACTAAGTCATTTGTAGCATCCAATCGTCCTGACCAAGCGGGATGTACAATTATTCGCGATTGAACAGGTACGGACTTAGCGGTTTGTACACTGAAATAGTTGAACTATGTTATTGAGTTTTCTTTCTAACGCTAATTGTATAATTTTAGGTCCTCTAAATAATCAATATGAATCCATCAACACTTTCAGTTCCTGAATTGATCACCCTTCAGAAAAACTATTTTTTACAAGGCAACACCATGCCTGTTTCAAAAAGAAAAGAGACCCTGAAAAAGTTAAAATCGCTGATCAGGGAAAATGAAGCATTGATTGCTGAAGCAGTCTGGAATGATTTTCGCAAGTCATATTTTGAGGTATTATCCAATGAGACCGGACTGGTCTATGCAGAGATCAGCAAATTTTTAAAGAGGATGGATCGTTGGTCAAGGCCGTTGAGATCCCGTACCAGTCTGGCTAATTTGCCGGGAAAGAGCAGGGTTTATTCGGTTCCTTTCGGGAATGTACTGGTAATCGGTTCATGGAACTACCCGGTGCAGCTTGCCCTTATTCCTGTAGTCTCTGCTCTTGCAGCCGGTAACACCGTGATTCTGAAGCCCAGTGAACTGACATCCCATACATCGGGATTACTGGCGCGCATCATTAACGAAACATTCCCTCCCGAACTGTTCCATGTTATAGAAGGAGGTAAACAGGAGACCACGGAAATCCTGAAGAACAGGTTTGATAAGATATTTTTCACAGGCAGTACCGCTGTGGGAAGAATTATCATGAAGGCAGCTGCCGAACATCTTACACCTGTCACCCTGGAACTGGGGGGTAAGAATCCCGCTATTGTACTACCAGACTGCAACCTGGCTATGACGGCCAAAAGGCTTGTATGGGGAAAATTTCATAACGGGGGACAGGCCTGTGTTGTACCTGACCATATCTATGTGCATGAAAGTGTACGTGACAGACTCATTGAGGAAGTGAAGAAGAACATTCAAAAGATATTCAATGGGGACCCGAAGCGTAGCGAAGGGTTACCCCGAATCATTAACGATGCAAGCTACAACCGGATCATGAAGCTGATCAATCCGGAGAAAACTATTCTTGGGGGAAATGGTGAACGTGACAAACTATATATTGAACCAACAGTTATGAAAGGTGTAACAGCGGAGGATGCCGTGATGCAGGAGGAGATATTCGGACCTGTGATGCCATTTCTTGATTTCAGCGACCTGGATGAGTTGCTTGTCAGGCTCAAAAACGAGCCTTCACCGCTAGCCTTCTACCTTTTCACAAAGGACCTGAGGCTGGCCCGGAAAATCCAGCGGGAATTCAGGAGCGGAGGAGGAATGATCAATGATACGGTTGTCCACTTCGTTAACGGGAATACCCCCTTTGGCGGAGTTGGTGACAGCGGTATGGGAAGTTACCATGGCAGGGCGGGCTTCGAGTGTTTCAGTCACAGAAAGACGGTACTCACAAAACCGACCTGGTTTGAATTGTGGGTAAAATACCCTCCCTTTACAAAATTAAAATTACGGATAGTCAGGGCCATATTGCGCTAATGTTCGGATCCAGCCACTATACACTTTATGGACAGCCACTAAATGTTGAACAGCTGTGTGGTTTGGAAAGTTCTGATTAAACTTTTAACTTGAATTTTTATTTACCCAACATAAAAACATACCATGAAAAGATTCAGAAATGCGGCAACACTGGTTGCTATTGTTCTAATGACAAGTACATTTATTGCCTGTGGCACCAAAAAAAAGTCTGACAGTGCAGACAACACCCTGGGTAAAATGGAGGTGGTAATACCTGATGAACTAAAGGATAACGAGGAGATCGTGGAATATATTCAGGGAATGAGTGAAGTGGTGGATGAGTATGCCTTGCTGATGAATAAGATGATTACTGATCTTGACGGTCTGGAAGGAAAAGAATGGGAAGAGTTAAGAATCGGAGAGCAACTGAAACTTACCCGTGCAGCGGCCACATTTGCTGTAAAAGCAGCCCCAATAACAGCCAGGTGGGCTGAATATGAATTTAACCGGAGTATGTACGACGATGATCTTACAGAAGAAGAACTTATGGCTCTTCAAACGGTCATGGAAAGGTTTGAAGCAAGGATGAAACAAATTGAAGAGAAGAATGAAAAATTCTTCGGCGGAATAGAAGGGTAGGAGGAAGCGGAAGTTATTTCCGCTCTTGTTTCAGGTACAGCGACGGAGTCATTCCGGTGAGGTCCTTAAAAACCGTATTGAAAGCCGACTTGCTGTTGAAGCCCGAATCATAGGCAATGGCAAGAATCGTCAGGTTTTTGTATCTGGGATCGGTAAGTCGATATTTAAATTCTTCCACCCGGTATTCATTAATCAGATAATAGAAATTCTTCCCCATATGATTATTGATCACCTCTGTAATGAAATGGCGCGGAATCTTCAGGTCCGATGCCACATCACTGATGGTAAGTTCCCGGTCGAGATAGGGTTTCTCCTGCTCCATGTATTCCAGGATTCCTGCTTTAATACCCTCGATATCCCTGTTTTTCAGTCCTGAACGCTTGTATTTATTGCCTTTGGTTTTTTCCAGTTGGTTCTTATGATCCTTTCGATGCACGATCTCCTCAAATATACCAGGTTGGTTGAAGCCATAGAAACCATAGAGAAAGGCAAATATTGTCAGTCCGAGAAAAGAGAGTTCATACGGATCAAACGGCATGAAATTGAGCAGGATATCCATGAATCCCACGATAAACACCAGTACATAACTGATGTAAAATGTTATTGACAGGCCCAGGAGCCACTGTAGTGTATACTTTGAAGATGAATAGCTTATGAGTGTCTTCAGGTTCTTCTGGTGCCGGTATATAATAATAAAGGTGAGGATACTGTAAGTAGTAATAGAGATAAAAAAGGATGCACCGTAAATGATACGAAGAGAGATAAATCGGTCGATAATCAGGAATCCTTTGGTCCCTTCCATAACCGGTTTGTTCAGGAAGATCATGGAGACCACAAAAAAGAGTATAAAAGGTAAGAAGTGCCAGAGGTAGCTTTTACTGAATGAAGGTTTCTCCTCTGTCATCATCTTCGCATAGAGATACATGAGCGGTCCGTAAGTAAACGGAAGCACCTTTATGGAATAGAGTTCCAGCAGGTTCGCGTTGATCAGCACAATGATCATTTCGATGCAAATCAGAAAGAACCATGCGGACAGTACCTGGTTGGCCATGATCCTGGGGCGCTTCGTAGCAATAAGCAGTCCGGCAAAGAATGATTGTGATATGCCGATATAGAGGATTTGATCCATGGAAGAAAGTTAAGAAAAATATATTTTGAAATCATGGTTAACTTCTCTACTTTTAAAATCTTAAATTTTCAGAATAATTGACAGGAAATGAGTGTACTATTAAATAAGGATTCTAAAGTGATTGTGCAGGGATTCACAGGAAGTGAGGGAACATTCCATGCAGAACTTATGATTGATTACGGAACAAATGTGGTTGGAGGAGTTACACCGGGAAAAGGTGGGCAGAAGCACCTGAACAGGCCCGTGTTTAATACGGTGGAAGATGCAGTGAAGCAGACCGGTGCCGATACATCGGTGATTTTTGTCCCGCCGCCGTTTGCTGCTGATGCAATTATGGAGGCTGCCGATGCAGGGATCAAACTTGTAGTTTGCATCACAGAGGGAATACCCACCAGCGATATGGTGATGGTGAAGGAGTATTTGCAAAACAGGCAGACAACCCTGGTTGGACCCAACTGTCCGGGTGTCATCACCCCCGGTGAGGCCAAGGTGGGAATAATGCCAGGCTTTATTCATGAAAAGGGGGTAGTGGGAATTGTCTCCCGGTCGGGTACCCTCACTTACGAAGCGGTGGACCAGGTAACCAAAGAAGGGCTGGGACAGTCGACCTGTATTGGAATCGGCGGGGATCCAATCATAGGAACCACAACGCTGGATGCAGTCAAACTTCTGATGGAAGATGACCAGACCAAAGGAATTATTATGATCGGTGAGATTGGCGGCAGTATGGAAGCCGAAGCAGCTTATTGGATCAAGGAACATGGCACCAAGCCCGTGGTTGGATTTATCGCCGGTCAAACGGCACCCAAGGGACGCAGGATGGGGCATGCAGGAGCCATTGTTGGAGGAAAGGCTGATACTGCTGCTGCAAAAATGCAGATTATGGCGGAATGCGGAATTCATGTAATTGATTCCCCTGCAGAAATCGGTAAGAAAATGGCAGAAGTACTCCCGGCTTTAGTAACCAGCAACAAGTAGCCGTAAATTTTGTTTTTATTTGTAATTTTACTTTTCACAGTGTAAGACCCTGACGTGATTTATAATTTAAATCCAGAGAAACTATGCAGGATACACAGACACTCAGTGAGGCCATTCAGCTAATCAGAAATTCAAAATATCTGACCGCATTTACAGGGGCGGGAATATCAGTTGAAAGCGGGATACCTCCTTTTCGGGGTGAACATGGGATTTGGAGCAAGTACGATCCGGGTATCCTGGATATTGACAGGTACCAGACTTTTCCAGAAGAAACATGGTCGGTGATCAAAGAACTGTTCTATAATTACTTTGGCGGAGCCAAACCCAATGCTGCACACTATTTTCTTGCGTACCTGGAAAAGGTGGGGATACTCAAATCGGTTATTACCCAAAATATTGACAATTTGCACCAGGAAGCAGGAAATACCAAAGTTATTGAGTACCATGGAAATTCAAAATGGCTCGTTTGTAGTGTATGCGGTGACAGAATACCGGTGGACGAAAAGGTGATCAAGGGAAATGTTCCCCATTGTTCGAAGGACAACGGATTGATGAAACCTGATTTTGTATTTTTTGGTGAGGCAATTCCCGAACGGGCAGCAACCAGGGCAAATAGAGAGGCGGAAAGATCGGATCTGTTATTAGTCATAGGCACTACCGGGGAGGTCATGCCGGCAAGTGTTGTGCCGCGAATGGCTAAAAATTCAGGAAGCAGGATCATTGAAATAAATGTGCATGAAACGGTTTACACCCAATCGCTTACAGACCTCTTTTTACAGGGGATGGCAGGAGAAGTGTGTACAGAGTTACAAAGTGAGTTTACCCAGTAAAACTGATCAGGGTGTTCATTATATCGTGATTTTTGCATTTATTTGTAACACCAAACAAAAACCTATATAAAAATGGACCTATTAAAAGGAAAGGTGGCGCTTGTAACAGGTGCTGCAAGAGGTATCGGTAGGAAGATCGCAGAAGAATATGCCAAAGAAGGCGCTGATGTGGCTTTTACCGATCTGAATCGTGATGAGAATATGGAATCCCTCGAAAAGGAGTTATCGAAGCTGGGGGTGAAGTGTAAGGGGTATGCCAGTGATGCCAGCGATTATAATGCTGCACACAAAACTGCGGATGATGTTATTGCTGATTTTGGTAAAATAGATATCCTTGTAAACAATGCAGGAATCACCAGGGATACCCTGCTGATGCGTATGGAAGAAGATATGTGGGACCTTGTCATTAAGGTGAACCTGAAATCTGTGTTTAACTTTACCAAAGCGGTACAGAAGTATATGCTTAAGGCACGTACCGGATCAATTATCAATATGAGCTCTGTGGTTGGGGTGAATGGAAATGCAGGACAATCAAACTATTCAGCCTCCAAGGCAGGAATACTCGGGTTTACAAAATCGGTTGCCAAGGAATTGGGTTCCAGGAATATTCGTTGTAACGCCATCGCTCCGGGATTCATTATCACAGATATGACAGGCAAATTACCGGATGACGTTAAAGAGCAATGGATAAAGACTATTCCACTGAGAAGGGGAGGTCTGCCGGAAGATGTTGCCAATGTATGCCTCTTCCTGGGCTCTGAACTCTCCTCATATGTGACCGGCCAGACAATCTCTGTTTGTGGAGGGATGAGTTAGTTTTTCTGATCAGGAAAAAATATTGAAAGGCGAAAGTATCCGGATAACTTTCGCCTTTCCTTTGAGTTATAATTTAATGACAGCTATTGAGAGATTCACCTGTATGATCATCCTCACCGCCATGCTTTCAGGGTGTGCCGGATCAAAAAGTTTTGTTGCCTTTGAAGTTCTTGAACCGGCTGAGATCACCTATCCGGAAAATGTGGTACGTGTGGGTTACATGAACAGGTCCCCCATTGTTAAAAACACCTTCTCTGAATCCAGGAACAAATCGTATAACCCGCTTGATTTGCAGATCATCGACACCATTGTTTGCAATAATCTCCGGAAAGGATTTTTTGAAGGAAGGGGCATGACCGAACTTTCCTATCTGGAAGATATGGAGGAGATCACTTCACGACGTAATGATACCAATGATCTGGCCATGGAAATTCCTTATACGTTACGAAGTCAGGTTTTTGAAAATATGGGGCTGGATGCCCTGGTTGTGCTGGAATACTATAAGCTGTACCTCCGAAGGTCATATGCCTACTTCAGCATTGAATCCATGGAGTATATCCAGGAATTCGGATTAACGATGGAAATTCTCTGGCGTGTCTATATCAGGGACAGTATTGCTCCGCTGGATGAATACGTTGCCACGGACACCCTTTATTATGTGAACAGGGCCAATATGCCCCGTGAGGAATACATGACCAATACATCAGTTATCAGGGACGGAAGCAGGGAGTTTGGGTTTCGGTACGGGCTCCGGCACATTCCGATCTGGACCAACGTATCGAGGGTTATTTTCAGGGGAGGGGAGGAACTTCTCAGAAAGGCCGCTGTATTAACAGATCAGGGAGAATGGAACAGTGCAGCAGATCTCTGGAATGAACTGGCAGAGCAGGAACCCGGAAAAATTTCTGCCAAGGCTAATCATAATCTTGCTGTCTATTTCGAACTCCGGGATGAAATCCCCTTAGCCGGTACTTATGCAGAAAAGGCGCTGGATCAATGGGACAACAGCTACATTAAGAATTACAAAGAGGCGCTGGACGAGCGGCTGGACTCCCGGGAGGAACTATTCAAACAACTTCGGTAAGTGTTTTCATCCAAAGTGCTACTTTTGTAAGCACATAAAAAATTATTATGACAGATTTTATACTGGAATTATTCTTATTTATATTGATCGGGAGTTTTCTCTTTGACCGGTGGCTCGATCTAAAGAATATGCGACATTCGGTGAGTGAACTGCCCGATGAGTTGTCGGACATTTATGATGATGAAGCGTATCGGAAAAGCCAGCAATATAAAAAGGAAAACACCCGGTTTTCGTTCTATTCGGGCACATTCAGTCTATTGCTCATGGTCGCAGCTGTAATTTTCGGGTTATTCGGATTGCTCGATAGATTCCTTGATTCGAGGCTTGAATCGTACTATATTTTGGTACTGCTCTTTTTTGGGGTCCTCGCTTTTGCTTCTGATATAATCTCCATTCCGTTCGAATTATGGGATACTTTTAAAATCGAAGAAAAATTCGGTTTCAACAAAACCACACCGCGGACATATATTTTTGACAAACTGAAAGGGTGGTTGCTGATGATTATTATTGGCGGTGGAATATTATTACTGATCACCTGGCTCTATCATGTAACCGGTAAATATTTCTGGCTGCTGGCCTGGGGATCCATCACGCTCTTTTCCCTGGTGATGAATATGTTTTATTCCAACCTTATCGTCCCTTTGTTTAATAAGCAAACTCCACTTGAGGAGGGATCGCTGCGTGATGCCATTGAATCTTTTGCCAATAAGGTAGGGTACAGTCTGAAAAATATTTATGTAATTGACGGTTCGAAGCGGTCCAGTAAGGCCAATGCATATTTCACCGGATTGGGGCCAAAAAAGCGGATCGTACTTTACGATACATTAATCAATGACCTTACAACCAGGGAGATTGTTGCCGTTCTGGCTCATGAAATAGGCCATTATAAGAAAAAGCACAGTCTTACCGGCCTCATTACAGGTATAGTGCAAACAGGTATTATGTTGTACCTGTTCTCTCTGTTTGTGGCTGTACCTGAACTTTCACAGGCGCTTGGAGGGGAGACTGCTTCATTTCATATCGGACTGATCGGATTTACCATATTATACTCTCCGATCTCTATGATCCTTGGATTTTTCACCAACAACTTTTCAAGGCGCCATGAGTACCAGGCCGACTGTTACGCTGTTGAACATTACGAAGGGGATTCCCTGGTTAGCGGGTTAAAAAAACTAAGCAAGAACAATCTCAGTAATCTCACACCACATCCGTTGTATGTGTTTTTCCATTATTCACATCCAACCCTGTTGCAAAGAATAAGGGCAATGAAACATGTACAGGCAGATCATTCAGAAGATATTCACAGATGAACGCAGCGATAGTTACCATTGGCGATGAGATACTGATCGGGCAGGTAACCGACACCAATTCAGTCTGGATTTCCAGGCAATTCACTTCATTGGGATTGCATATTTATGAGATGGTGAGTATCTCAGATACACCGGAACAGATCATTCTGACCCTGGACAGGCTCATTGGCAAAGTAGACCTGGTATTGATGACCGGTGGACTGGGTCCAACGAGGGATGACCTTACCAAAGAAGTACTTGCTGGTTATTTTGGAGGAAAACTGGTGGTGAACAGTGAGGTACGGGCTACCATTGAAACGTTTTTTAAAAAACGGGGGCGCACGATGATCGAATCAAATATTCAGCAGGCAGAGGTACCCGACAATTGCAGGGTGTTGCCCAACAATCATGGTACAGCGCCTGGTATGTGGTTTGAAAAGGGGGGCACCCATGTGGTTTCCATGCCCGGTGTACCCTATGAGATGAAACCAATGGTACTGGAACAGGTTATACCTGCATTGGAAAAGGAGATGGACATACCCGTGCTTGTTCACCGGACCATCATGACTCACAGCGTACCGGAGTCGTACCTGGCTGAAATGATCAGGGAGTGGGAAGACAATCTTCCTGACTGCGTAAAACTGGCTTATCTTCCCCGGCCAGGGATTGTTCGGTTAAGGCTCACCGTGGTTGGCTCCTGTGCTGAAAACGGACAGCAGATGATCTCCGGACTGATCGCTTCGCTACAGGAGAAGATCGACAATCATATTTTCGCATTCGATGATATCCTGCTGGAACAAGTGCTTGGTGAAGTATTGAAGGAAAAAGGGTTGATGCTTTCCACCGCCGAAAGTTGTACAGGTGGTAATATTGCACGGCTAATTACATCGGTTCCAGGTAGTTCAGGATATTTTAAGGGGTCGATGATCGCTTACAGTAACGAGATCAAGCAGCAGGGCCTTGGTGTAGACCCGGGAATACTGGAAGAAGAAGGTGCAGTAAGTAAAGCGGTGGTGGAGTCCATGGCCACCGGGGCTTTGAGATTATTCGGGAGTGATGTCTCTATTGCTGTGTCAGGAATAGCAGGCCCGGATGGGGGTACCAGGGAGAAACCGGTGGGGTTGGTATGGATCGCAGTAGCCGATAAAGCACGTACTTACAGCAAAGAATACAGGTTCGGTGGAAACAGGGAGTTGATCATTGAACAGGCCAGTATTATGGGCATTGGATTGCTATACAAATTACTCCAGGGTAAGCTGCCCGTACTCAATCGATAAAACTGATCACCAGGTGTTGTAAACCAATGTATTAGTAGATTATCTGGTTGAAATGAAATTCAGAAAAAACAACCATGTTGCCGATTGTTCATAACTGCATATTTTTTTGGATTAAAAGTTTGAATTTTTCAAATAAAATCACGTACTTTGCGCCTCGCTAGTGAAAATGAACAGAAATCGTAAAGAAAATGGCTAGAGTTTGTCAGATCACAGGAAAAAAGGTAATATCGGGAAACAATGTTTCTCACTCCAAAAGAAGAACGAAGCGCAAGTTCTATCCAAACTTATTTGATAAAAAATTCTTTCTTGCAGAAGAGGAGCGGTATATCCACCTTCGTGTCTCTGCACAGGGAATCAGAAAAATCAATAAGAAAGGATTGAAATCATGTCTTGATGAAGCTAAGGAAAAAGGCTACATCGGTTCATATTAATAATACTTATTTTTTGAAAAATGGCTAAGAAAGGCAAAGGTAACAGGGTACAGGTAATTCTTGAGTGCACCGAGCACAAAGACAGCGGTATGCCTGGTACATCCAGATATATCAGTACCAAGAGCAGGAAAAATACTCCAGACAGGATGGAGCTTAAAAAATACAACCCGATTCTCAAGAAAGTAACACTTCACAGAGAGATTAAGTAAAACATTGAATTATGGCAAAGAAAGTAGTAGCATCATTGCAAAAGGGAGAAGGCAGGACATTTACCAAGTGTATTAAAATGGTAAAATCGCCAAAAACAGGCTCTTATTCATTCGAAGAAGAGGTGGTACACAATGACCACCTAAAGGATTTTTTTGGAAACTAACCAGTTTGCAGAACTCGTCAGATATTAGAAAAGCTTTCTTTTACAGGAAAGCTTTTTTTATTATTACAGAATTTTATCAATGATCATGGGACTATTTTCATCAGATAAGAAGAAAAGTCTGGACAAAGGGCTTGAAAAGACGCGGGAAACTGTCTTTAAGAAACTGTCCAGGGCTGTGGCTGGTAAGTCCCGGGTGGATGATGAAGTATTGGATAACCTGGAGGAGGCCCTGATCACTTCGGATGTGGGTGTGGAGACTACGCTACGGATCATTAAACGGATCGAGGATCGTGTACAGCGGGACAAATATCTGAATACCAGCGAACTTAATAGTATTCTGAGGGATGAGATCATTGCACTGCTCACAGAAAACAACCAGTATAACATGTCCGGTTTCAGTGCTCCGTTACCCAACAAGCCGTATGTGATCATGGTGGTAGGAGTAAATGGTGTGGGTAAAACAACCACCATCGGGAAGCTGGCATACCATTTCAAGAACGGGGGAAAGCATGTAATCCTAGGTGCAGCAGATACATTCAGGGCAGCGGCCGTTGACCAGATCAGTATCTGGGCAGAACGTGTGGGGGTTGAACTTGTCAGGCAGGATATGGGTTCTGATCCGGCTTCTGTTGCCTATGACACAGTCGCTTCCGGAGTTGCTAAAAATGCCGATGTTGTGATCATCGATACTGCCGGTCGACTGCACAACAAGGCCAACCTTATGAATGAACTTACAAAGATCAAGCGGGTAATGCAGAAAGTGGTCGCCGATGCACCCCATGAAATACTATTGGTACTGGATGGATCCACCGGACAAAATGCATTCGAGCAGGCCCGACAATTCACTGCCGCCACTGAAGTGAATGCCCTGGCGCTCACAAAACTTGATGGTACTGCCAAGGGAGGTGTGGTATTGGGCATCTCCGACCAGTTCAAAATACCGGTAAAATATATCGGAATTGGTGAAAAACTGGAAGATCTCCAGGTTTTTAACAGGGAAGTATTTGTTGATACACTTTTTGGCAAATAGTTATTCCGGGGTGTGCAAAGTATCCCCGATTGCTCCAAAGGAACTGTAAAATAGGTTTTTGAAATAGATTAGATGGTAATAAACATCATAACCCTGGGTTGTTCCAAGAACCTGGTTGATTCGGAATATCTGCTGCGTCAGCTTCACACCAATGGTCATAAAGTTCTTCATGATGAAACAAAGGTTGATGCCGATGTTGTGATACTGAACACCTGTGGTTTTATTTTGGATGCGAAAGAGGAATCTATCAATAGTATTCTTCATTACACAGCGCTTAAAAAGCAGGGCAGGGTGGGGAAGGTAATCGTGATGGGATGTTTGAGTGAGCGATACAGCGTGGAACTTAAAAAAGAGATGCCGGAAGTGGATGGTTTTTTCGGCGTTTGGGATCAGAAAGAGATCATCAGCAGCATCGGGGCCAGTTACTTTCCGGAGATGGGGAACGACCGCATTATTACAACCCTTCCACATACTGCTTTTCTGAAAATATCAGAAGGGTGCAACCGAAGGTGTGCATTTTGTGCCATTCCAGGTATCCGTGGAAATCAACGATCAAAACAGATACATTCTTTACTGGATGAGACCAAAACCCTGGCAGACAGGGGGAGCAAAGAGATCATCCTTATCGCGCAGGACCTTACCAACTACGGTATTGACATCAGAGGCAGGAGGGAACTGGCAGAATTGCTCAAGCGTATTTCTGCTGTTGAATTGGTTGAGTGGATCAGAATGCATTATGCTTTTCCCACCGGGTTTCAGGAGGAGGTTATCGATTTGATGGCGAACGACCCGAAAATCTGCAATTACCTGGATATTCCTATTCAGCATGTCAACGACAGGATATTGTCTTTGATGAATCGGGGCCACAACAGGAAGCAACTGGAAAAACTACTGAACAATTTGAGAAAGAAAGTTCCCGGCGTGGCACTACGCACTACCTTGTTAGTGGGTTTTCCCGGGGAAACGGATGAAGAATTCGAAGAGTTGTACCAATTTGTGGAGGCTACCAGGTTCGACCGGCTTGGGGTATTCCCATATTCCAGAGAAGATGATACACCCTCGGCCAAATTAACCGATGATGTTCCCCAGGCGGTAAAAGAAGAGCGGGCCGGAAGGATTATGGAGTTGCAGCAGAAAATTTCTCTGGAGATTAACCAGGAGAAGATCGGTAAAACATTTAAAGTATTGGTTGACAGTGAGGAATCTGAATATTTTATCGGGAGAACGGAACATGACTCACCCGAGGTGGATAATGAGGTATTTATAGAAAAAATCAGCTCGGTAAAACCGGGTGATTTTGCCATGGTTAAGATAACGGACGCAGCCGAATTTGACCTTACAGGGACCGTGGTATCATAAAAAAGGGCAGCCTTGTTCAGACCGCCCTTTGTTTAATTTGTTAAACAGGACCTGATTATTCTTTCACTTCATCCTTGATTCCGTTCTGGCTTTCCTTACCAGTTTTACCAGACTTCCCTGATTTACTGCTTGCCGGCAGCTCTTTTTTGGCAGCGGGCAATTCACTGGTCCGGCTGATATCCACTGTGATCTCCTCTTTTTCCTTGTCGAAATCAACAATCAGGCTGTCGCCCTCTGCCAGGGAAGATTTTATGATCGTTTCTGCCATGGGGTCTTCCAGGTATTTCTGGATGGCCCTTTTCAACGGACGGGCACCAAACTGTATGTCATAACCCTTCTCCAGTACATAATCTTTCGCTTCGTCCGACAGGGTGATCTGGTAACCCAGTGAATTCACACGGTCGTACAGTCCCCTCAATTCAATATCTATGATCTTATGGATATCTTCGCGGGAAAGTGTATTAAACAGAACCACATCATCGATCCGGTTCAGGAACTCCGGAGCAAAAGCTCTTTTCAGTGCTTTCTGAATTACCGCCTTGGTATGTTCGTTGACGGTATTCTGCTTAGCCTGGGTGGTAAATCCGACACCCTGTCCAAAATCTTTCAGTTCACGGCTTCCAATATTGGAGGTCATAATAACGATGGAATTCCTGAAGTCAACTTTTCTTCCGAGTCCGTCGGTCAAGTGTCCTTCATCCAATACCTGCAGGAGAATATTGAACACATCAGGATGGGCCTTTTCAATCTCATCCAGAAGTACAACCGCATATGGTTTTCTCCTTACTTTTTCTGTCAGTTGTCCACCCTCTTCATAACCAACATATCCCGGAGGGGCGCCCATGAGTCTGGAAACGGAAAATTTTTCCATGTATTCACTCATGTCAAGCCTGATCAGGTTATCCACAGTATCAAACAGGTATTTGGCCAGTACTTTGGCCAGCTGGGTTTTACCAACACCTGTGGGGCCGAGGAATACAAATGTACCTATAGGTTTATTGGGATCTTTTAACCCGGCTCTGTTTCGCTGAATCGATTTTACAACTTTTCCGATCGCTTCATCCTGTCCGATCACGCTACCTTTCATCTCTTCAGCCATATGCAGCAATCTGGTGCCTTCTGCCTGTGCGATCCTTTGCACAGGAACACCGGTCATCATGGCTACCACTTCAGCCACTTTCTCTTCATCCACGGTTTCTCTGTTCTGGGCCAGTTCCTTTTCCCATTTACGTTTTTCCGAGTCAAGCAATTCAAGCAACTCTTTCTCCTTATCCCTGAAGCTGGCCGCCTTTTCAAAATTTTGATTTTTCACAGCCTGGATCTTCTCTTGCTTTGTTTTCTCCATGTCAGCTTCCAGATTTACCACCCGCTCCGGAACTACGATGTTGGAAATATGCACACGTGATCCTGACTCATCCAGGGCATCTATTGCCTTGTCGGGCAGGTGCCGGTCGCTGATATAGCGCTGGGTAAGCTTCACACATGCGTCTATGGCTTCCGGGGTATAATTGACATTATGATGATCTTCGTAACGTTCCTTGATATTATTCAGGATATCGATGGTCTCTTCAACAGAGGTGGGTTCAACCATGACTTTCTGAAACCTTCTCTCCAGTGCACCGTCTTTTTCGATATGCTGGCGGTACTCATCCAGGGTGGTTGCCCCGATACACTGAATTTCACCTCTTGCCAATGCTGGTTTCAGCATATTGGCTGCATCGAGTGAGCCTGTGGCCCCGCCTGCACCTACGATGGTATGGATCTCATCGATAAATAGAATGATATCAGAATTTTTATTCAGTTCATTGAGGATCGCTTTCATCCGTTCCTCAAATTGTCCCCTGTACTTAGTACCTGCAACAATAGAAGCCAGATCGAGTGTTACTACCCGTTTGTCGAATAATACCCTGGAGACCTTCCGCTGGATGATCCGCAGGGCGAGTCCTTCTGCGATGGCTGATTTACCCACTCCGGGCTCACCAATGAGAATGGGGTTGTTCTTTTTCCTCCTGGAGAGGATCTGTGCCAGCCGTTCAATTTCGGTTTTACGGCCCACGATAGGATCCAGCCGGTCCTCTTCCGCAGCTTTTGTCAGATCAATTCCGAAATTATCAAGCACGGGAGTGTCCGATGAAGGTTTTTGCTGTCCACCTGCACTACCGCGACCGCTTCCACCTGCTGGTCCTCCGCTAAATGGTCCTTTGGGTTCGTCGTCTTCATCACCCGGGAAATCAGCTTTGCTATCGGGTGCCACACGTTCCAGTTCCTGTTTTATAAGACTGTATGTTATCCCGTTTTCACGCAGGTAACGTGAAGCATAATTGTTTTCATCCTTCAGTATGGCCAGTAGAAGGTGGGTCGTATGAACCGTCTTTTCCTTCATAGCCCTGGCTTCCAGGTAAACCAATTTCAGTATCCGTTCTGCACTTTTCAGTAGGGGAAGACTTTCGGGATCTGCCAGTGGGGCAGGGGTATCGTTTCTGACCGACTTTTCTACGGCAACCCTCAAATCATACAATTCGCCACCTAAAATAATCAGTGTTTCAATGGCCTTTCCTTCACCGTCACGCAATAATCCAAGAAATAAATGCTCCACAGCGATATGTGAATTCCCAAGCCTGACGGCCTCTTCCTTGCTGTAAACCAATACATCTTTTACCCTTTGAGAAAACTGTGCATCCATATATCTATATATCACTTAATATTACATATTCTATTCCAGCTACAAAGGTACAAATATAGCAATACAACACACAACAATTATAAACAGTTCAATGTTGATAATTC
>JBBDIE010000114.1:0-22463 GCA_040880545.1 Bacteroidales bacterium
ACTTAAACAAAGAATTAACGGTATTAACTGGTCTTAATAAGCTCCAATAATTTAATTATCTGAAAAAGCGAATCGACATTGCTAAGGTTCGCTTTTTTTGCCAAGAAAAAACAGAAACAGGACGCAGAGAAGGGCATTAATAGGGGGATTGAAGAGTATTTGAATTAAATCCGCTTTTGATAGTCCCAACTTTCAAGCAGGAAGTCAGATAACGCTATTGCAGGTAGTGTAAAGAATTTTGCGTAAACGTTGCGTAGCTGCCTAATGGTATTAGCACTCACCCTCCTGTCTACCTGGCGTTAATCACAATCTTCTTAGAAATTGTTGAGTTTTTGAGCCTTATCTTTAGAATATATAATCCATCCCTCATATCAGGAATAGTAAAAGACGTTGATTTAATACCGGATAGATATATTTCTCCATCTAATCCAATTAAAGATACATCTTCAATTATCTTGTCATCAGGCAACGAAATATTAATGAGATTATTTACAGGATTAGGATAGACAAGGATGTTATTATTTCGATAAATATTTATACCAAGTAACAGAGCATCATCCGTAAATGTACCAATAGTGACATTATCTTTCCTGTATGCAACTAATTTTCGTTCACTGTCCCATTCAAATCCCCGGTTTGTGAATGCAACATTTCCAAGACCTTCTTTGAATACATATTCCATTTCATCACAAAAGATAAGATCAATTCTTTGAAGTATTTTATTGATTGTATCCTTCATGCTGTAAAAATCAATTGATTCAAACGATCCTACAGTTTTTGAAATTAATTCATTTGTATCTTTTGATACTACCAGTTTTGTATATTGATAGATGTCGTTACATAGGGGATCATTTTCAAGATAATCCTCTACATGAATTAGTTGATTATTATACCCATTGGTCGGATGGTCTGAATTATAAATAAATGACCAGGTTCTGGTAAATGTTTCACGTCTGACAAAAGAATCATCATCCCAAAATTCCCTGGGAAGTTCTTTATCATGTGTAAATTTCAAGCCATGGATCTGATATAGAATGGTATCACCAAACTGTTCTTTTGAATCAATATATATTTTTTCAATATAAGATTTAGTAGTACTCTCTACACTCCAATATTCACCATGATATTCAAAAACATCGCCACCTGAAAAATTGAAAAAACTGAAAAAATCCGGTAAAGATTTTCCAATCATATCATCGATCCCCACAAGATGATAGGTATTTGTCTCATAGACCGGATCAAATCTTATCAAACCATAATTCTTCGATAAAAGGATGGTATCATTTGTTGATAATACAATGGTTTTTATGGAATCTTCCTGATCGAGAAATGAAGCTTTTCTTATATCCTTAATTATAGCAGTAATCGCATTTATTGAATCAAAAATCCACTGGTCGTTTAAGCCAGCAAGATGTTTAATTAAAAAATAATCGGGAGATCTGAATTGAAATGTCGAATCATCTTTAATTACAATACTTTGTAAAAACTGGGGGTAATCGTAGTATGCGTTTTTGAGATATGGAAAATCTGCATTGGTACACGTATCACAATCAGTTACGATACGGTTTAAGAAATAGTTCCATTCATTTCCATCCTTCTGTATTGAATCAACCAGGACAGAAGTAGATGGCACATCAGAATTATTTGTGCCATAATTATAGGTATATTCAGGATTGATTACCTGCCATTCCTGAGCATTGCAATCAGGTTGCAGAAAAATTAATGTTGCTATTGAAAATAAGATGGATCTTATAATTTGAGGCGTTTTGTTGAAATGCTGAATCATGGTCTACGTTTGACAGAATTAAAAATAGCTTAATATAAGATCCCTCCGGAAATTCCCTGCCTCACATTCAGCAGCCAGCTCCTTGTTTATGTCTGGGATGATGCGGGCGTTCATCTGCTCAACGGTTATGCTGATGGGGTGGATCTCCCCTTCCTTTCTTAGACATTTTCTTCGTAGTAATACGAATAGTCAATTCCTTTCATAAATATTTCGCGGTCGTTGATTTTGTTGGTTAAATTATTTTTCAACAGTTTTTTTAAAAGCTTGCTGTTTGTTGGGCTTTGCATCATTACGTTCATATAATCTCTTTTGCCAATTTTACTCCAATCTACACATTTTTTTAGGCGTTTTTTCAATATCAAATCCAACCATATTCGGGTAGTCCTGCCGTTTCCTTCCATAAACGGGTGTGCAATATTCATCTCTACATATTTATTCACGATTTCGTCAAATGTAGTTTCGGGCATTGCTTCTATTTGCTTTAATGTTTCGCCCAAAAAGCGTGATACAGCAAATTGAAAACCGTCTTTTGAAATGTTTTTTTGCCTGATTTGCCCTGCAAAATCATACAATCCGCCAAACAAATATGCGTGAATTTGTTGCAAGCCTTTGGTTGTGCCAACTTCAATATTGTTGATAAACGAACTTTCAAACAAGGCATATGCTTTTGTTTTACTTTTTCCGTCTATGCTCTCATCACTGAAAGTAAACCACTCAATAAAACGGTTTGCTTTTTTGCCAGGAAACTCTTTGCCCAATGCAATAATGCCGTTGTGATCCAATGCATCGGCTAAACGCTTCTTGCCGTCTGGTGCAAGAAATTTCAACTGGGTAGTAGCACTAACCACTTGGCTGTCTTCTTTCTTCAACCTGGCTTTTAAGTATTTCCAATAGTTGCGGGTTTTGGTATAGTCGCTTTGGTCGGTAAGCACGGCAACAATATCCAACACCGAAAACCACCACTTAGCATTTTCTTCGTCCCAAACGGCACGCACTTCGCGGTCGTCAAAAAAACGTATGGATATTTTAGCCTCAGAAGGTTTCATACATCAAATATAAGCAAAAAGTACCCTATATTGAGATGTATGTCTGCATGACTATTGCTCGAAAAATCTCCTTTTTATATTAGTCAATATTTGCAATATTTAGGAGTAGCTCCATAATAATTTCGGTAGATTCTTCAGTTGCGTTGTATGGCAAAGCACTTTCAATGCCTTCCGTTAAACCTTCATTTTTCAACAGGCTGACACATTCTTCTTTTAAATAGTGCTTGAAAGAAAACTAAGTCTTTTTGCCGGTGGCTAGTAAGAAGACTTCATTTTCAAGGCTTGCGAAGTCTGAAAATGAGGAGTTTACTAATCGTAAATGACGAGTTTTCAGACAAGCGTAACGCAGAACCTTTAGCTCACGAACACAAATAAAATAAACACTCTGTGAGTAAAATGGAGTTTTCTTGCAGCCACTAAATATGTTTTAACAGTTTCTTTGGATGCTTTAATGTTATCAAGAAGTTCAGAACAATTGTCTAATATATAAATGATATCTTCAAAATCATGGCTTTGCCGCAAGTCTGTTCCTCCTCTTCTTTTATGGGCTTCAAACTTTGCCGCCAAATAATATGCTGCAGGGAATACAAATATTTCTGTGTCGTAATTTTCAATGAGTTCTTTAATCTGGTTTTTCATGTAGGTTATATACTGCTGCTTTTTACCGGTTTTCATTCGCACATTTGACCAGCGGGCGGCATTTGAATTATCTAAGTTTCTCTCCTGTGATGGGTGATGCCAATCGATAATGCTGTAATATGTGCCAAAGTGGATGTCGTATTTGCGACAGGCATCTGCCAGTTCTTTTATAATATCACGCTTAAAAGGTGTGTTTGCTATGTCAAAATCGGTGTACTTACTATCCCATAAACAAAATCCTTCGTGATGCTTTGTTGTAACAACAAGATATTTCATTCCTGCTTTTTTTGCTGTTGAAACAATTAAATCGGCATCAAATTCAGTGGGATTGAATGTATGTGTTAACATAGCATATTCTTGTGGCGTAATATCGGCATGCGCTTGTATCCATTCGGCATACTCTTTAATAGTGTCCCCTTGCCAGACTCCCCCAAGTTGACTGTACAGACCAAAATGTATGAACATACCGTATTTAGCATCGGTAAACCATTTCATGCGCCGGGCGGAATCTTCGTTAGATTCTTCAAGATAGTTCTTCTGACAATTTGCTGTGGTTGTACTAAGTATCAGCACAAAAACCAGTAATAGATTTTTCATTTTCAATAATTTATTGTAGTGTTTCTAATTCCAATTCTTTTATTAAATATAAGTTTCTTTTCTGATTTCATTATAGCTAAGCATCGGTATAGATCTTTAACATTTTCTTTACTCTTTTTTCCAACGCACTGCTCCCGGCCTCCTCCAGGTATTGAAGCAGACGGTCGACATTCAGCTGGCCGCGCAGCACCGGTTCATTAAAACGCAACGCTGAGATCGCCTTTATTGTATTGTAACCGGTCCGTCAATAGAAGAAATCCATGATCGCCTTTTCCAGCTCCGCAATTTTTATCTTTCTTGCATAACCATCGGTTTCCAACAGCTGGTAGCCTTTAAACATTGTAGTTTTGACAGATACGTATGTATAAAAATGATCCGTCATAGTGATTCGCAACGGCCGATTCGTGGAAACAGAGGTTGTCATGAAAACACCTTCCGGGATCACATCATAATGATCGAGTGCCGTTTCGAGGCTGATGTATGAGGGAGCATGAACCAGGTTTGCAATGATCCAGGTACTGTAGGGTTCATTCAAAAATTCGGAACAGAAGCTGCAATGATCGTGGCAGCTGAAGTGAGATGCTGGACTCATCGTTCGGGAGTAGCGATCCCAGTTAAAACGTTAAAATATGCCGGCGTGGTCGGACGGCACGGGTGATCAGGCAGGAGATGTGGCTTACTCGCCCCCTTTAAAAAAGTGATATCAGGCAGCGTGTCATACTTAAATAACCCAAATCCCACTCCGGGTAAATGGCTAACGTACCACCCGACCCCGGAGGCGGTCGAACTCAATAATCTCAACTGGTATTCATCGTAAGAGCCCTTTTTCTTAACCACAGAGGACACAGAGAGCAAGCTTGCATTATGGACAAACACTTAGCTTATTCAATTTACTTTTTTTCATCCTCTATTCCCTGGTATTTAGTGAATGTATACCTTGTTCTTTTAGTCTGTCAGGATGTTCTTTCATTACTTTAACTTTCCGGCTTTCCATTACAGCATACATCGTGTTCGCCTATTGCGTAACCACCTTCACATTCCTGAACATGAACGGATTGTCGCTGAGCCTCGTTTCCTTGCCACTGGCGGTGGTCACATTCCTGAGGATTACTTCCCTGGTAATGATATATGGAAACTTCTCCCGGAAGGAATCGTCGGTCATCTGTGGATTGAAATTTGAAAATATGGCCGGACCCTGGTAATCATCCGGGTGATTAGAGTCATCGATATGGAGGTTTTCGATGGTGATCCGTTCAGGCATATAGCAGGTATAGCCGAAATTGTGCTGCCCGGAATTGTACCCGTTGATCAGGCTGGCACTTACTTGTCTGCCTCCCGAAGGGACAAAAACAGAGTTGCGGATAATGAATTCTCCCTGCCAGGTGCTGCCGTAGTCAGTACGCAGGTTGATAAGGCCCCTTCCCCGGATGGTACAGTTCTCCACGGTAAAGGTCCCCGTGCCAATGGCATTGATCCCCATGTGCCCCAGGGTCGAATTACGGATGGTGGCATTGGCTACCCCCATGTGCGCATCGAACCGGGAAAGGGTGCAGTTATCAAATAACAAATTCTTGCTGTAGTTGGACCCCATGATGCCCCAGTAGGTGTGGTCATCGATGTCGTTGGTCTGGCTGCAGTTGATGAACGAAACATGGAGGGCACGATTAACCAACAGGTCGTAGGAACCCATGGATACAGGTTCCCCCGCCGATCCGATGGTACGGTAGGTTTTATGGCCGGTCAAAACGGTGTTTTGAACCGTCACATAGGCACAGTCGCTAATACTGATGAAGCCCCCATAGGGTGCACCATGGTCACCTTCACCGGTAACATGGTGTTCCAGTCCGTCAACAACCACATGGGACCGCCTGATGGCTATGTTCCGGCTGTAGTAGGTATACCTGGATTCAGCATTATTGGCAATGGTGGTGAATCGTCCCCCGGTAATTTTCAGCGTATCATCATCCACAGGGATGGCAGTGATATCTGTGACCATGTCAAAGTCCCAGATGACCGGTGCGTTCATATCCACATACCCTTCGCGATCAACAACAATGATATCTGTTTGCGCAGCGCCGCTGTTCTGGTTGAGCCCATAGCGGATATATCGCCTGACATTGGCATTGGTAACCGTAATCAGGCAGGTACCGGGCAGGGTGATATCTATTTTCTCCTGGTCCCTTTTAAGTGATGATATCCCGTTGGGTTTGAATGGCTGCATACCGGACCTGACCGAAAAAACCGGCGTATGACGATTTTCAACTTCCCTATCGTCGATGATAAAGTTCGCTGTTCCGAAATCAGTGTCTGTCTGAATAACAGCTGTGCGCTCTTTCCCGCTGATGTAATAAGCAGCGCCGTTGTCGGTCCTCACAGGCAGCCGGTGCAGATTGGCAAAAGCATGTGTTGCAGCGATCGCGTCGATATCATCTGTTATACCATCGCCCAGAGCACCGAAATCGCTGTAGTTCACGAGCCCGGAGGCTTTGATTTTGCGGACCTCTCGTGGGGATACGTTGACATGCAATAGGCCATTTTCATCCGAATGTACACTGGTTTTCTGCCCAAGGGAGGTGATCACTACATCTTCACGCGGGTCGCTGTCCTGTCCCTCTGCAGCAATGATGCCGATGAGCAGGAAGAGCGATATGAGTATCTGTTTTTTCATAGTTCAGCTTAAATATAAGTAATATTGCTGTACGTATTGACCTCGCCTTCCTGGGCTGCGCGATTAGTGAAGCCATTTATCAAGATACAGCATCAATGAAGAGCCGCATTCAGGACATGAGATTAACCGTTATTCAACCTTTCGCATATTGCATTTCGCAATCTGCATTTCGCATGTTGCGAAATATAAGATAAAAACTATTTTTGTAAAAAAGAGTTTATGAATCCATTGGAAAGATCGAACCGAGTGTCTACTACAAATTCATAACCGGACAGTTCAAAAAAGCGAAAAGGGAAGTGAATGCTGAGATTGTATATCACATTCTTGAGATTTCCCATCTGCATACATATTATGTTCAGGCAGTAGCCAACTTCCTTTATAGTCAGGAAACAACACCCTTAAGCATTGCAGAATTTGATCTGTTATACAAAGAATTCATTCTCGAGAAAAGTGTTTTTTACAGTGAGTTGCCGGAAAGGTTAACAAAACAACAATTCTCTGTTTTAAAAGGAATCGCAAAATCGGGCGTTGTGGAAAATCCAACTTCTGTAGATTTCATGGAGCTCTCAAAAACACGGAGTCCCAGCAGTATGTACAGGATAATAAACTCACTGTTGGATAAACAGCTGATTATTCGGGAAGAAGGCAAACTAAGGATGTATGATGTATTTCTGGAGCACTACCTGAGATTTGCCTTGTAGAAAACATCTCTGTCATCATTCACCCACTTAATAATCCTGAAAATCCTATCCTGCCCGCTGCTAAACACCTCTTTGGTTGCTTTATGACATTAGAAGATGAAATATCGTACATCTATTATCACCGTTATCTTTGCCCAGGAATAAAACGCTGCAAGGTCGAGATGAAGGTTGTAACAATATCTCCTGCCAACACCGATCATCTCCCCTCAACTATTTTCCCGATATTCATATGCTGGTGAAGCGTTCTTGTCGTATTATACTGCGCTGAATGCCCTGTTATCAGTACACAGTATCGTTTCCGTGGTGAATTAACCTAAAGGGGCCACATGCAGGTCCCGGGAATTTTAATCAGAAGGTACGTGGATCCTCCGCCAGAGGGTTGGGTGAGGTTTGATTTTGTATAAAGTGTTGATTGAGGTGTCAGTACAAAAATCCAAACAACCATATGGGAACTTTATTTCCAACTCCGATCTCAATATCATCTGATGCAACAAGGTAATGATCCAGGTGTTTCACCTGGGTTGTTGTTTTATTCTTTCCTCCAACTTCCAACGTATAACCGTCGAAAACAAAATCACCGGCTTTAGGAGAATAGACTTGCAGTCCTGCATTGTGTAATTGATTATATACGAATGTTTCACGAATATTTCCTATATCCGGATTATTCTTTAATGCATATGCCAGGTTTGTATTTTCAAGATATATTTTATCAGGTTTTTGCAGGGTAGAAACACCTTTACCTTCGGAGCTAAGGGTATTTAACAACCTTGCATCTCTAAGCTGGTATATGTACTGATATATACTGTCACGACTCAAATCCAGCTTTCTTGACAACGCAGCAATGTTCGGTTTAAAGGGTACTGATTCTGCAATTACTGCCAGTAGTTTTTTTACTTTGGTCGCTGTACCTGAATTATATGAAGCAATATACGCCAGGTCCGTATCTACAATTGTATTGATTATCTGGTTCAGTTTTAACAAATAGGAATCTTCTCCTTCCAAAAAGATGGGAAGATAGCCCACCTCAGTATATCTTCGAAAAGCTGGTAAAGGCCTCAACCTGTTACCTATTGTTCGACTGATATTGAGATGATTCGTATAAATATCATCAAATGTAATTGAATCAAAATTAAGGTTGTAAGAAAATTGAAGATACTCCCGAAATGATAATCCTGGCAATGTATAGCTGATAACTCTCCTGCTTAAATCTGCTTCACCCCTGTATATATCCAGTGCCGAAGAAGCTGAAAAGACAATCTTTAGTTCAGGTAAACCATCGTAGATATTTTTTAATTCCACCGACCAGGTTTTATACTTATGTACTTCATCAATAATAAGGAGTTTTCCGCCATGCTTATACCAATCATTGGCTGTCTCAAGTAATGTATGATTATAAAACCAGGTGTGATCAGCAGTAATATATAAAGCCGTTTCCGGCATTCCCAGATCATATTTTAAGTATTGCAGCATCAATGTCGTTTTTCCTGCTCCACGCGGTCCCTTTATTGCAATCATTCGTTGATTCCAGTTGATTCGCCCATGTAAATGTCGTCTAAACGCATTCTTTACATTACGCAAAATACTTTCCTGAAATTCGAATAATACTTCCATTTTGTCGTTTTGTTTCGACAAATATAGTTATTTTATGTCTTTTTTATTCGACATTATTAGATTTTTTTTCGATGTAATGCGGTTGAAATGGTCATAAATGGAAATGACAGGCCGGAAAAAAACTATCACCTCTTGCTAATCATCCAGGAAAGCGTTTTTCCAGCGTTTATAAGGTTTGTCAAAGCTGACCTCTTCAGGATTGAAATGATCAGGATCGTAATCCTCCCCAGCCCATATCCTCATCTCCTCATGTTCCCGATCTGAAGGATTACCAAGAACTTCCAGTACATGATAATATCCATCAATACCGCCACAGTCCTCCGGCGGACAGGCACGTGCTCCGTCAATGCACAGAGGATATTTCAAGGATTTCTCCCTGTACATGTATCCCTCCAGTTTAACGCTATGCTCCCAGCCATCGCCATAATCGTACAGGTATTTTGCTTCGATCCCAAGGGCATTAAAGTAAGCACCCATCCAGATTTCCCAGCCAGGACAAACTTCCGGCATACCATCTGTTATCTGATGAAAATCGGGGATGCCAATATGCACCTCATCTCTTTTCCCCTTCCTCTTGATTTCAAAATGATGCAAGTGGTAATCGAGCCATCCCATTGCATCATTTATTGCCACATGCAGGTCCCAGAAGTTATAATCCGATGGCACCTGTATCCTCCGCCAGATGGTTGGTTCGATCCCCAGTAGTTCAATCCTGAACTGATACACCTGATTTTTCAATTCAGCATGCAAAGCCAATTTCTCATATATCATGAGATAGCCATTCTCTGTAAAATTTTTGTCGTATTTGCCAGGCATAATGGATAGGTTTTCGATTCAGCATCAAAAATACCCGAATCATCCGGAAAAATGAAAGAAAACGTATTTACGTGATACGAATATTAGTCTAAGAATTGGTCATTTATCTTGCTGTCCACTAATTTAGGGTATATACTCCTGAAAAATATTACCAGTAGTTTCGCGGAAGATTAAGCTAACCAAAAACCAGCATGCACGGAGACTGTTACAGGATATCCTCCGCAAGTGTTTAGAGAAGTGCTCAAGGCAGCCAAAGTTGTATAAATAGTAATTCAGGCTATTCCTGCTTTTTTTACCGCCATAGCAGTAAATTTGATCCTCTACAATCTAAATTGTAATCATTACATAGTTTTTTACCGCTAAATAGGTATTTTTAATAAAAAAGCATTGTAATTCGCATGAAAATGCATATATTTACCGCCATAACAGTAAAATTATGTCTGAATTGAAGGAATTGGCAACCGTAATAAGGATACATCGAAAAGCTGCAAATCTTACCCAGCTGCAATTGGCTGAACTGGCAGGGGTTGGAAAAACCGTTGTATTCGATATCGAAAAAGGCAAAGAGACTGTGAAATTCCTTACGCTGAAAAAAATACTGAAGGTATTAAATATTGAAATTCAATTGAGAAGTCCGTTACTCGATAACCAGCTTATTATAAATGAGAAAAGCTAAAGTGTTTGTCAAGGGGATAGAAGCGGGTATGCTTTCAGAAGAAAAGAAAGGTACAGCTTATACATTTGAATATAATGACGGGTATAACGGCCCTGAGGTATCACGTACAATGCGGCCAACACAAAAGAGGTATACCTATAGTGAATTTCCGCCTTTCTTTGAAGGATTGCTTCCTGAAGGCATTCAACTGGAAGGGTTGTTGAAACATAATAAAATTGACAGGAATGACCTGTTTACTCAATTAATGGCTGTGGGTGATGACGTGGTTGGTGCGGTTACCATAAAAGAGGTCGTTGAATGAGCAGGTGTCCGATCACATACGAACCCTGCGGAGATAACCTCTACAGTGAAAAAGGACTGAAACTGCTGTCGCCAGGTCTTTCCCAATTAAAACGATTAGAATTTACGGCCGAAGAACAAAGAAAGGAAGCCTTTCACCGCAGTAAAAAAATGTCCGTGCAGGGTGTTTCGCCTAAACTCAGCGCTGTCTTAAAAATTAAAGCGCAGAAATTTGAAGTGGTAGACAGTCATGGAAGATACCTGCTGAAACCCCAACACCAGTTCTATCCCCAGATGCCGGAAAATGAGGATCTGACCATGCGACTGGCACAATCCATAGACCTGGATGTCCCTGTTCATGGGTTGATCTGGTCAAAAGATAATTCATTAACATACTTCATTAAAAGATTCGACAGGAAAGGACAGAAGGATAAGATCCCGGTTGAAGATTTTGCGCAGTTGGCAGGATTAAGCCGGGATACCAAGTACGACTACAGCATGGAAAAAGTCGTCGGGCTGATCAATGCGCATTGTACATTTCCGGCAATAGAAAAAGTAAAACTGCTGAAATTGGTATTGTTCTGTTTTATCACGGGAAATGAAGATATGCATCTGAAAAACTTTTCGATCATCAATCAGAACGGGAAAATTGGACTGTCGCCCTGTTATGATCTGCTGAACACAACAATTGAACTGAAAAATGCTTCCGAAGAAATTGCACTGACCCTCAAGGGAAAGAAGCGAAATCTCACGAAACAGATGCTGACGCAGTATTTTGGCGGCGAAAGATGCGAACTGAACCACAAGGTGATCACTTCCACCGTTGAAAAGATCTTCCAGGCACGGCCGGGATGGATGAAGGAAATAGCGCATTCTTTCCTGTCGGATGAAATGAAGGAAAAGTATATCGATGTTGTTGAATCAAGATTCAAAAGACTGGATATTTGAATTTCATGAAACCTTCTCTCTCATTGGTCCCGAATATTGGCTTTTTTCGGGACACATATACTATCAAACGCTTATATCAAAACAAATAGAGAATAGGGTGAAGGCTTTACCGAAAGGAACGGTAAAATTCATTGATGAATTAATTGAACAATCCGCCCTTGTGTTGTGTATGTTATTTTCTGTAGAAATCAGATTATCAATGCACAATCATCCATTAATTTTTATATATTTATTACGCCAAACCTCAACCTTATCGGTGTGAATCGTATTACCCCGTACGCGAAAACCATGTTAAGAAAAGGAATCATTTTCTTTTCGATCGCAGCAGCAGTAACGCTCATTTTACTCCAGGTTACGGGTAAATATACCTTCACCCTAGTAGATACCAACCATACATCAAATAATATTACCATAACCTATGCCGAACTGGACAGCGACAATATCAGTGAACGGATCGAACTCCACAAATACTTGGACGGGAAGTCTTCACTGATCGTTAAATCCAATGAACAGGTTATTGATCAATGGAATTTCAATGGAGATTTTATTAATTCATTCAAACTGTTGGTGCATGACTTCGATGCAGATGGGAAAAAGGAAATATTTGTTTTTACAAGTTTTCATGATTCGCTCTACCTGCATGGTATTGATGCAATGAACAGGAAGATTGAATTTTTGCAAATTCCTGTCTGCAAAATCATTCGATTGAACGGGTCCTATAACTACACAGTTGAGTTAATTGATTACTATGATGTGGATAAGGATGGCACAGAGGAGATTTTTTTCAATGTTAGTACAGGCTTTACCTTGACGCCAAGAAGGGTCTTTGCCTATAATCCGCCAACAAAAGTAATAACAGGCTCAGCAGAGAGTTGTGCCAACTTGAGATCTTTCATGCGATTTGACCTGAACGAAGATTCCATACCTGAATATATCGGCAGTTCTTCGGCCACCGGCAATTGCGATCAGTCAGCAGACTATTCTGACATGTACGCCTGGCTCATGGTTTTTGGTCCTGACCTGACCTTCCGGTTCCCTCCCATAAAAACAGGAAATTATCCGTCAAAAACTGCCATTGTACCATACGGATGGAATGGGAAACCAGCCATACTTGCAATGCACGATTACACCGGAAGTGAGGATGAAGCGGATTATCTTGCCGTTTTTAATGCTCTGGGAAAATTGGTTAAACAGCGGGATATTGCTGATCCGGATATTCTAACCGGCTCCTTTCTGATCCCTGCCGGCAATTCACAACAAGAGCCGCTGATCCTGGATGAATCAGGGACATTGTATTCGATTGATGAGGAATTAGAATTGCATAAAATTCACCGGCTGAAACGCATCCGGACCTTTCCACCCACTTTTCTTGATATCGACAACGATGGCGAATCTGAAATTCTTTTTCTCCGGGAGGAAAGGGACGGAGTGGTGGTATACAGAAGTGATTTTACACACCCGGCAATCATCGGGTTTAAAGGTACACCTGCGTTCCCATATTACTCGGCCTATCATGACCAGGAAAACAAAAATGCGCTGTCGGTCTGCCTGGAGGATCAGCATTTGGTATATGCCTATCACAGGTCCCTGGCACACCGGTACTGGTATATTTTACAGGTGGCCGTATTTCTTTTTTCCTGGGCACTTTACATGGTGTTGCTGAAGATGCGTGAATTCAGGGAGATGAAAAGAACCAGGGCACAGGAACAACTGGCCGAGTTGCAGATGCGTTCCATTCAGAACCAGTTGGATCCGCATTTTATCTTTAACGTACTTCAGTCATTCGGGGCCATGCTGAACGAAACCGACATGGAAAAAGCGAATTACCTCTTCGATAAGTATGCAGATCTGTTGAAGACGACCGTACTCAACAGCGACAAGATCCTGGTACCGCTGGAGGAAGAGCTCAGTTTTATTGAAAGTTACCTTTGGCTGGAGCGCTTCAGGCAGCAGGACAGGTTCGTTCATTCGATTGAAATCGGCAAAAATGTGGAAAAGTCCATGCTGATCCCGAAGATGATGATCTTTACTTTCGTTGAAAACGCCGTCAAACATGGCCTGTGGCACAGAGACCCGGGGGGAAAATTGTCTATTGTTGCAAGTAAGGCTAATGGTCATTTCAGGTTCACTATTTCAGACAACGGGATAGGAAGGGAGGAGGCCGCTAAGCTGGCACGTTTTTCAACCGGCAAGGGGTTAGGGATTTTGGATCAGATCCTGGAACTTTATAAATTATTGCACCGCAAAAAGATTATATACTACATAAATGATTTGAAGGATAACCAAAAAGCTGCCGGCACCCTGGTAGATATTTACATACCGCAATGAGCAATATTAATTCCCAACAAGGTATTACCTGCTTCATCATTGATGATGAGGTTTTGGTAAGAAAGAGGCTGGAGACACTACTTGCGAAAGTTGAGCGCATGGAACTGCTTGGCAGTGAAACCGCCAATGAAAAAGTATTGGTACAAGTGGCAGGAATGAAACCGGATATCGTTTTTATGGATGTGGAAATGCCAGGCATGGACGGTTTCGAAGCGATCCGCATGCTCAGAGAATATGGTTGTTATCCCAATTTCATTTTCGTCACTGCATTCAACCAGTACGCCATTAAGGCGATCAAAAATGCCGCCTTCGATTTTTTATTAAAGCCCGTGGACCTGGAAGAGTTAAAAGCAACCATCAACCGCTTTAGAACAACCTTAACAGGCCCGGCCGACAAAACACACAGGATCCCCGGATACCATATTTTGAGTCCCAGGGAACGCGAAATCCTCGACCTGCTCATCCAATGCAACACTTCAAAGGAGATTGCTGAGAAGCTGTTTATATCTAAGAATACGGTGGATACACATCGGAGGAATATGCTGAAGAAGCTGGGACTGAGAAATACTGGAGAGCTTTTCAAAAAAATTATTTGATTTGTTACGTACTCACAAGTGAGTATCTCTTTCACTGCAGGCTGGTATTCATATATCTCCTGAAGTCTTATAATTTGCATTATAATCTTAATCTTCGCTTATGATGCAAACAAAATTCCACCAAATACTTTGGAAGTATATACACCAATAATCAAAAAGTCAGGTTGAATTTTGAAAACTCATGGAGGGACTGAGTTAATTAAGAACAACAAAAGCCAATATGGCTTTTACCATTAATATATCAAATGTTAAATTATGAAAAGAATATTTGTTTTTATTGCATTCTTCATGTTTGCTACATGCATTATGGCACAAAATGTCCCTGCTAAAGTTTCTTATCAGGGACAGCTCTTTGAAAATGAAAATCCTGTTTCAGGACCAAAAACAATACGATTTGTTATAGGTACCTGGGAGGAAACTCATAATTGTCAAATCACCGATGGGCTTTATTCGGTACAGCTTGGAAGCATAACAAATTTACCTGTATCATTATTTGAAGATCCTACCGACCTGCAATTGGAAATTTATGTCGGAGATTCTGAAGTACCACTTAATCCACCCACTGATATTCTATCTGTCCCATTTGCTTTCATTTCCGATAAAGCATCAGATACAGAGAAAATTGCAGGACGGGCAGTTACTGGCTCTCCAGCCTCCGGACAGGTTTTAAAGTGGACTGGTTCCGCCTGGGAACCATCAGAGGATGCTACAGGTGCCCCCATGTCAGTTGCAGGAGGTGATTTGAGTGGGAACTACCCTGATCCTGTTGTGGTCGGAATTAATGGAAATCCTGTTTCCGGAACACCAACCGCGGGTCAGATATTAAAATGGAATGGAACGGAATGGGTACCCTCAGAAGAAGCAGGAGGATCATCTGGAACCGCCGGTGGCGATTTGAGTGGGACCTACCCAGATCCGGTAGTTGTCGGAATTAATGGAAATCCTGTTTCCGGAACACCAACCGCTGGTCAGGTATTGAAATGGGATGGAAGTTCCTGGTTGCCCGGTGGGGACAATATATTAACATCAGCCGGAGGAGATCTTACTGGAAGTTATCCAAATCCAACTATCGCCGATAGTAAAATCACCAGTGCGAAAATTGCAGATGGAACAATAATTGCGGCAGATTTGGCATTTTCCCCTGTTTCAAATCCTTATTTAGGATCTTTTTCTGCAACAGAATCAATAGCCGCAGGCTCCCCATCATCAATTTATGGATCGGGTGATTTAGCAGCGGATGATGATATTTATGCAGATGATGACGTTTATGTAGGTGATAGATTAGAAGTGGGAGATGATATTTTTGTTTATGATGATATTTATTTAAATGCAAATAATGGAACTACCAGCAGATTATATTTAGATAATGGAGCAAGAATAAATTTTGAAAACTCTGCTGGAAATTATATTGGGGCAATGTACGGAGATGATGGATCTACCATGTTAATATTAGATATGATTAATATGTTAGTAATAAATGGTTCAACAACAACAAACGCCATGTTTTATTCTAATGGTGATTTCTATGCCAGAGGTGATATTTTATGTGCAGGCACAAAACACTTTGTGCAAAATCATCCGACTGAACTTTCAAAAAAGATTTATTATTCTAGTCTTGAAGGAGGTGAGGCAAGCACATATATTAGAGGCTCTGGTGCCCTTAGAAACGGCATGGCTACAATTTCAATCCCCGAGCATTACTCTTTAGTTACCAGTGCAAAAGGACTTACTGCACAAATAACTCCACGGGGAGAATGCAACGGTATCTATGTAGTCAGCATATCCACTTCAGAATTAGTTGTGAAGGAACTAATGAATGGTTTGAGTAATGTTCAATTTGATTATTTTATTCAGGGAATAAGAGCTGGTTATGAAGAGTATCAAGTGATTAGAGAGAAGCAATAACTTAAACTATGAATACTATGACCAATAGATATTTTGTCCGGCAAGAACTTTTTAGGATTAATTTTATAATAGTCCTTGTGTTTATAAGTTTTGGACTAAATGGCCAGATCATTCAATCAAGAGATGTTTTCTCTGCCGGAGGAGGTAAATCTGACGTGCCCACCTATTCAAATTTTGGGGTTTTAGGAGAATCATTTGCCGGACCACTTTCGAAAATGGATCCATACACTTCAAGCTCAGGCTTTTTCAATATAGCTAACATAATTAACGGAATAGAGAAATCTATTGTGAATGTTGAGGAGATTCTCTTTTATCCAAATCCGGTAAAATCAATGCTTTATTTCGAATCCCAACCTGAAAAAGTGTCAGGTTTCGAAATAATTAATATCGCCGGGGAAATTTTACTGAAATCTGAAATGAAAGCAGAGATTAATTTGTCAGAATTGTATCCGGGACTCTATTTTATAAGTTTTCTCGATAATAATGGGAAGTGCCTCTTTTCTGATAAACTGGTTGTTATAAAATGAGGATTAAATGAAAAATCCTGTTGAAATACTTATTGTACTTCTCATATCATGCATTGATATTTCCGCTCAGGATGTGATTGAGATAGAGAAACCTATTCTCAATCTGGCAGGCCGGGAATTGCTTATCGAATATAGTTTACCTCATGATAATTCATCGGAATACGAGGTAGTGTTGATTGCTCATGGAGAAAAAGATGGCCTTCTGACAGTTAATCATTGTGAAGGTGACATAGGACAAGGTATAGCAACAGGAAGGCGTAAAATTGCTAAATGGGATCTGGAGAAAGACGAGGTAAATCTTGATCAATCTGTTTCTGTGAGAATTATAGCTTATCCTCTAAAAAAGAAATACAGCAGGACCGGATTGTTAATTGGCTCAGCAGTTATTCCCGGACTTGGGCCTTCACTTGTAAGTGATCGAAAGCCATATTGGCTTGGCAGTATGTTGGTCTATACCGGAGTTGCATCTATTCTCTATTTCAATACTCAGGCTAATGATAATTATCAATTGTATCTCAATGCAGAAACCAGGGAGAATAATGAGTATTACTATAATCTGACACAGTCAAATAGCAACTTCACACAAATTTCAATTTACTCAACGCTGGGACTTTGGGCCGCGAATATACTTTGGACTATGGTTATGCCCAATCGACCTAAATATATTCAAAGCAAACAGGATTTTACGATTCAATTAAGCCCGCTAAAAGCTTTCAATCAATCAGGGATTAAAATGTCCGTTAACTATACATTTTGAAATGAGAAAATTACTGGCTATTGTATCGATTCTAAGCCTGACTATCCAGCAAGGATTTTCACAAAAAATCGTAGTTTCCGAGTGGTCGAAAATAGATTTAATGGGTTATTCCTTTCTTCCGGAAGAACAGGACACCATACCTCCGTTACTACAGTTAAAATTCCCTCAGATTAAACCGGGCAATACATATGATACCTATGATCATAAAATGACAGTTATAGGTTATGTTGAAGATAGCTCGCTCATAAAGAATATCATTTTTAATTCCAAACAGATTTACCATAATTCTTCAGGTGTGTTTACTTCGGATATTTCATTGGAAAGTGGCCTTAATAAGTTCAAAATAATTGCTTTGGACGAACACCTGAACTATTCGGAAATGACTTTTATGGTGAACCGTCTGCAAGAGGAGAAAAATGAGGAAGTGTTGGATGTAAAAGGTACATATTATGGACTTTTTATGTGTGTAAATAACTATGAAGACGTCCGGATTGGAAATTTACAGAATCCGATTTCTGATGCATTGGCTTTAAAAGAAGTTCTTGTTTCAAGATATACATTCTCTAATCGGAATATTGTATTTCTCGAGAATCCCACCTCTCTGGATATCCGGTTGGCCTTTGATAGCCTCTCAAGGGTCCTGACTGAAGAAGACAACCTGTTTATTTTTTATGCCGGGCATGGATATATGGATGAGGAGGCAAATACCGGTTTCTGGCTTCCATCAGATGCAAGATTAGATAATCGTGCACTCTGGCTGCGGAACAGCTACATTATTGACTTGTTGAAAGAAATCAGATCAAAGCATACATTATTGGTTACAGATGCTTGTTTTGCAGGTAGCATTTTTGCCAGCAGGGCAATTTACGATTATTCGACAGATGCTATTTTCAAACTGTATAGTAAACCAAGCAGGAAGGCCATGACCAGTGGCAACAAAGAAGAGGTACCGGATCAGAGTGCCTTTATTAAGTATTATATAGAAAGATTAGTAAAGAACGAGAACCAATATTTTAGTGCTGACCAATTATTCTCAAGTTTCAGACAGGCAGTAATTCACAATAGTGATGTCCTCCCACAGTATGCCCCGATAAAAAATGTTGGCGATGAAGGTGGTGAATTCATTTTTATTTTAAAATAAGTCAAAAGATGAAACGTTTATATATCATAGCAATTATATTTTTAGCTTTTAAATCGTGTGAAGATGACAGGTATGCAAGAATTATTAAAATTCAAACTTCTGAGGTTACTATAGCCGGTGCTTACTCAGCTGAAATTGCATTTGAATTTATAGATATTGGTAATACCCCGATTACTGAATTTGGTTTATGTTGGTCTACCTCTGATAATCCCGAATTAACAGATGGGAAAATTATCATTGGAACTCATCCTGAAGTCCTGAATCAAAAATATACAATCACAGGTTTACTATCCGGGCAAAGTTATTATGTAAGAGTATATGCAATTACAAATCAAATTCCAAAATATGGAAACCAGCTTTTCTTTCAAACAGAAGAAACAAAATTACCTTCTGTAGTGACCTCATCACCAGCAAATATTACTTCCACAAGTGCAGAATTAGGAGGAATTGTAATTAGCGACGGGAACGACCTGGTAATTGAACGTGGCATTTGTTATGGTATAGCTCCTTCGCCTACTATACGAGATCAATACGATCCAATGGGTGCAGGAATCGGAGATTATTCTTCTACCGTAACTGGCTTGTCTTCAGGCTTAAAATATTTTGTGCGTGCTTATGCTAAAAACTATATTGGAACTGCCTACGGTGAGGAAGAATCTTTCACGACCCTATCATCAAACTAACTGCAACAATATGTTGTGCAGATTCGTTTCCATAGAATTATCAAATCCCTTTTCTTCCCTATTAATTGATTCTTTTTCATTAACAGGAGTGCAAATTATTCTTTTATGAATTAATAAAGAATTTTGACAAGTACCCCACCCTCCTCTTCTCGTTTTTTATCTGTTCCGCAGCGTCAATATCTCTTATTGTGTCAAGTATCAGGAAATCGTCTTATTTTCCGAAATTGTACCAATATTTCTCCTTACCGGTCTATCGCTCTGAAACCCGGATGATATAGAAGTTATGATCCATTTTCTTGCAACCTCATCCATGCATCGCTATTTCCGGAAACATTATCCGCATAATCACACCGTCCATTTTGCCACCCAGGCGCATGACGACTTTAGACCTCTTTCGAAGTATTTCGATCTTGAATGCTTGAAAAAGCGGGTGTCCATTGTTTTAGTATAAAAATAAATACCTGATCATTGGTTAAGTCGCTGATTATCTTCAAATTCAGGTATTAAATAACCTCTAGATCCCCCTTCACCAACTATAATCATCACCTCCTGCTAATCGTCCAGAAAGGCCCTTTTCCAGAGCTTGTAGGGATAGTCAAATTTGATTTCCCCGGAATTAAAGTGGTCCTGATTGTATTTCTCTCCAAGCCAGTTTTTCTTGTCTTCATGGTCAGGATACGAAGGATCATTTAGGATCTGTTGCAGACGATCATATCCATGAATACCGCCACGGTCCTCCGGCAACAGATCATTCCAACCGCCGAAGTTATTCTTCAAATCAAGATAGAACTAAATGAATACCACGACCATTTTGAGTCAGATTCGGATCCGTAAGATAATGAGATACTTCAAAAAATGAATGAATTCATGGAACTTCTGCTCCCCAACTTCAAAGCCGGAAAAACTGCTTGAAAAGCTTGGAGAGATGGAGTTCCGTCCGGCCAGCATTGATATGCGGCAGGAGACCCAATTCAACATCTCAGAAAAAGCATTGAACCAGGCGTGGTGCAAAACGATATTCCAGGAGGAGATGCCATTCATGGACGAAGCAATTGATTCGCTGATGCAGAATCTGAACCAGGGAAAAAAACCATTTCATTTTCTCTCATTTTTCTGGCTAAATTTTTTAATTCAAGTAAGATTTAAAAGGGTTTTTGCAATTTCATCACGCAATCCGGGGTTTACCAAAGCCGCATCAGCAAATTTTTCCCATTGATTCACCGTGTTATTGATTTCATCAATTATTTCAGGAGCCTTTTTACAGCGGATGGATTCACCGACTATAAGTAAATCTGCCTTTGTAATGTCTTTTCGTTTGCCATTGATGCTCAGGGCATGCTGACTGACCCATTCGCTGCCGGGGCGATACGCATGGCACATATCATAAGCCGGAGCAAGTTCCCATTTACCTTCCTGCTTCAGTAAAAAGGAAAAATTCCTGGTGTGATCATCACAGTTGCGGGCAATCACGTTAAAAACCATTCTTCTGAACATCTGCTCGGCATCGGCATATGTGAGTTTTAACTCGCGCATACACTGAAAGAGCTGTTCATAACTAAAGCTATGGACCAAATTGTAGTCAAAATGCTTTAATGCACAAAAGGTTTGTATATGGTGTTTTACATCTCCATCTGCACGATCAAAGCGCCTGGTCATAAAGTGTGCCCGGCCATTTTCTTCTAACAAACGTGATTCCATCATCTGAATACCACATGTTTTGGCCATATTGTAATAAGCCATCTCGACCCTGCCATATCCCTGACTGCTGCCCAATTGCACATCACTTACCCCATCCAGCTTAATAAGCCAATGCTCAAATCCCATTGGAGCTTTGGTCTGGCCCGACTTCACCTCTCTGGTTTTTTCATTCCAGGCTATTACTGCTTTTGGACGGGCACCTCCGGCAGATGTGCCAATTTTCAAAATTTCCAGAACAGCCTGTTCTTCATCCCTGTTAAGATTGGTGATAAAAGCCTCGCGTTGATCAACCATTTTTTGGGCTGTAGCTACCAGGCTGTCCATCTCTATGGAAAACGTTCGTTTGCTCTCCTTAAGCACTGCCGGCTCAAATTCTAATGCCCCCATACCACGGGTGCCTATGAAGCAGAGCATTTCAACCGGATTCATGCTGTCTTGCGGACGGCCTTGCTGAGCCAACCACAAGTTGATCAGCTGGTTTCCGTATTTATCCGGAAGCGAATCCGCCAACAGCCCAGGCAATCCCCTGAAAGTATTCTGCTCCGGATTTATATCTTTTCTCAGTTCAGGAAATGAAATTGTGCCCTGTGATCCTTCAATAGACATTTTCAGGGGAGCCAAATCCCAACCCAACTGCCTGAATCGGGGATCATACTCAAAAGTGGCATAAGCCGTCTCTTCATCCCAGGCTACAGCCCCAACCAGTTTACCCCATATTTTTACCTCCGCTACATTCATGTTTTACCAATCTGTTGTATCTGTCTCTTTATCCACGCTTCCTGACTTCCTTCTTGCCCGTTGGCGCTTTTCTTTTTGAAGTTTGGCCAAAGCCAATGGGCTCAGTGTCTCTTTCACGTCAAATGCACCGATGACCTGCAACTGATCCAAAATCCTCAATACCTGAATAAGCGTGGTAAGGGTAACGGTTTCGCCCCGCTCCAACAGGCTCAGTGTAGAACGACTGATACCAGCAGCACTTGCCAGTTCATCCTGGGTTATATTTTGTTTCATGCGGTGATGCCTGACAAATGCACCGATATGCGCTATCAAAGCTTTATCGC
>JBBDIE010000115.1:0-3515 GCA_040880545.1 Bacteroidales bacterium
TGCCAGGGCTGACCTGGATATAGATGTTTTGACCCGAACCCTTACGGAGCAGATCACTGCTATGGTAAGAACCAGTCCCGACCTGCAGAACTTCCGTGACAATCATGTTACAATGATCTACGCATACAAGGATATGAACGGTGAGCACATCACTAAGGTGACCGTAACGCCTGAGGCTAATAATTAGCAGGACTGAGGTAAAGTATGCTTACTGTTGATAAGAAAAGGTTTACTGAGTGATCAGAGGAGGTGCCACACTGTTTAAGCAAGCACCAGGATGTATGTTTTCTGAAGCAAATTGGTGATCGGTAGCGTCCGGAATATCCCCTGGAAACCGGCAAAAGCAACACCAGGGCACTGCAAATGCAATGCCCTGGCGGTGAGGTTATTGATTCTTACTGTGGTAATATTGTAAAAATCCTACCTGCGGGATGATCTGCTGCTACTGCTAACCCGACTACTTCCACCGGAAGACCGGGCTGCACTTTTGCTTGCTCCGGATGAGCTTCGTTGAACTGTACTTCCACGGCTGCTACCCCTGCTACTCTGCTGAACAGAAGGACTGCTTTTTCTGCTGCTGCTCCCGGATACTGTTGCCTTGCTCCTGCCCGGACTGCTGCTGCGCTGAACGGCAGATTTGTTGTTTCGACTGCTGCTGCTGCGCTGAACAGATGCCTGGCTCCCGGCCCTGTTGCTACTGCTCCTGACCGCCGGACTGGTGCTTCTGCTGTTGTTTTTGGAAACAGCAGTCCTGGTGCTGGATTGTGTACTTCGTGCATGCACTGCAGGACCATTACTCCGGCTGCTGCTCTGCTTTACAGAAGGAGCACTATTGCTCCTGCTTTGATTGCTGGTGCGCTGAACGGCGGATCTGTTGTTTCCTCCCTGTACACTTCGTTGTACGGTAGCATTGTTCTGCCGGGCGGAGCTCTGTTGAACAGTTGCATTGTTCTGCCTGCTCCTGGCCTGTTGGTTGCCACTTACCCGATTCTGACCGTTAGATTGCGATGTGGAACGTACTGCCGGCCTGTTATTCAGTTGTCCTGACCGTGGGGCAGTTGACCGCACATTGCTGTTCTTTTGCGAGGAGGTTCCCCGTACGGCAGTATTCTGGCGTCCGTTAGAGGCAACAACTGACCTGGTCTTGCTGGTAGCATTCGCAGACCGCTGAACACCCTGACGAGCGTTGACTGCTCCGGACCTGCTGCTGTTTCGTTCCGCAGAAACTGCCGTATGGCTCTTGCTGGTCCTGGTAGCAGCGGTTCGTGCGTAATGCTGTTCCCCTGCAACCCGCCTGTCGGGGCGTGAATAGGTATTACTGTACCGGCCCTTATTTACATTCACAATCACGGTTGGACTGTAGACACGCACGTGCGGATGATAATAGGTAACATAGTGATTACTCCGGTAGTGGTTCCAGTGACGGTAGTGGCTGTAATAATGGTCGTGCCAGTGATAATGGTACCCGTAATAATAGTGCCAGTAGTGGGGTCTCCATGGACGCCAGTAGGAGGGATAGTATCCATAATACCAGTGTGACCTCCACACAACGTACCTTGGATGGTACATATATCTTATTAACGGCCAGGCTGCGATATCGTAATAGGTAGTGGTAACCACATTTATATTTCTCCTGTAAGTCTTCCCGGTATAGCCCGGATTGGGTGTTTCGGCATAAATAGGTTCCACGATATAATTGGGCCCGTAAAGTGCCTCGTCGCCGATCAATTGGATCTGAACAGCACCACCCCGCACCTTTTCAACCACAAAAACGGCAATATCCTGCTGCTCGTTACGATCCAGGGCAGCACGAAGCGCAATGGTATGCACATTTCCGTCTGTATAGTCTGAAACAGTGATGTAATCTACATAGTTATCTCCGTTCAGGTCCAGATTATTAATCGTGGATTCCTCATCATTCAGATTTCGCTCAAAATCTTCCAGGGTCTCTGATTGCTGGAACAGGTCCATAACGGCGTAGAGGTTCAGGTTGTCTCCCGGCAGACCAAGGTATTCTTCGGGATAGTCTTGTGCAGTAACGACCGTGGTTGCTGCGACAAAGACTGCTATATTAAATATGGTAGCTATTGTTTTCATGACATTCAGCTTTATGGTGATAGCGTTTGGTATGATAAAAACAAAAGCTGTGCCAAACAGAAAACGATAGATTTTTATGGTGCCGGGAACACCGTCCAGAGCTACTCCTGGTTCGTTGGGACCGTCAACGCTCTAAAGGTTGTATTTCACTCCCGTGAGCCTTTTCGATTCCTCCCATAATTTTTCGGCATCCTTCCGGTCATGCGAAGCCGCGTTGGACTGCACGACCACGGGATAACCCTTTCTTTCAACGAAGTATCAATCAGCGTCAAAAAGCTGATAAGATGAATCCCTGTGCTGAAGAATTAGTGAGAAGCAGTGACACACAGAAGTACGATCGATATTCAAAGTATTACGGGTTGATGTTTTGCCACAAAATCCTGATCCAGCTCAATCCCACTTCCGGGTCCGGTGGGAACAGTTACTTTTCCATCATGCACAGTAAGGTCGGAGGTACTGCACTCCAGGGGAATGTTTGGGTTAAATCCCTTAAACTCATGATATGGACCGGCATTGGGAAGTATCGAAACAAAATGCAGCATATACAGGTATCCCAGTCCGGAACCTGAGATATGGGGGATGCAGGGCTTTCCTGTTGCTTCCGCCATCCTGGCTACTTTCAGGGAGCGGATCATTCCACCAAAATAGAAGATATCGGGTTGGACAATATCCAGTCCATCATTGGCGATCAGCCATCTGAAATTATGCAATGAAGGCTCCTGTTCACCACCGGCTACCGGGATTTCAAGTGCCTCCGTAACCTGGCGGGTTTCCTCGTACCAGTCGAAAGGAACCGGTTCCTCATAAAAATCCACCTGGTATTTCTCCAGGATCTTACCAATCCGGATGGCTTCAGGAACATCATAGGAACCATTGGAATCAGCATAAATGGTCATATCGTTGCCAAAATGCTCGCGAATCAGAGGAATCAATTCTTCGGTCCTCCCTGGCGGGTAGTCCCTGTTCCTGCTCATTCGTCCACCGACTTTAAATTTGAGCGCCTTTGCACCAGACTGCTCCACCGTTTCAATGATATGCTCAATCGATTCACTGGCGCTCTTTCCGCGGTGATTGTTGGCCTGGTAAACCCCAATTTCCCTGTGATGCAGCGTTCCCAACAGTTCACTCATGGACACACCGGCGATCCTGCCAAGCATATCCAAAAGGGCAAATTCTAGGGTTGCCAGGGGCACCCAGAGTGGTAATCCCTGTAATTTATAATTACTTCTGTAGACATACACCTCATCCAGTAACTGGTCCAGCTTGCGGGCATCCTTTCCTGGGAAATAGGGCTGTAACCGGTTGATAAAGACAGGGTACAATGAGCTCATCTGGCTGTTGTTGCTGACAGATAAACCCTCCGCCCCATCTTTTGAACGAACACGGCAGATAAAGTTATTCTTGAAACGAAGCAACTC
>JBBDIE010000116.1:0-22364 GCA_040880545.1 Bacteroidales bacterium
TCATCCTTGTCCCTGAAGTTCTCGTAGATGGTTCTTTTTGAGATCCCCATCTCCTCAGCCAGGGTGTCCATGGTAACACTCCTTATGCCATACCTGGCAAAGAGTGTTCCAGCTTCCGTAATAATCCGTTCCTTTATTTCCATGCTGTTTCTGATTCGGCTGCAATAATAAGAAAACTTATTTAGTTTTTATAGTTTTTCATGTTAATTATGGTTTAAAAATCGGTGAATGATGGAATAAGGGGGGTGAACAGGATTTAATTTTATATTTTTAAAATCTGATTGTACGACTTCGAGGCAGAATTCACGAGGCATGAACAAAAAAATGTATATCACGCAGCAGTGTTGAGAGTTACTTAGTCACAGAGAATAGACAGAGAATAGACAGAAGTTAAACAGAGGTTAAACAGGGTTATGAAGTATATTCAAAAATTATTCATTTTTCTTTTGTTCCTGGTGCCGGGTAATACTTTACTCGCTCATTCAGGCAAACCTGCCCATCATGTGATTATAGATACTGATGGTGCGCTGGATGATATGCGTGCCATCTCCATGCTGCTATCGGGAAATGAGATCAGGGTATTGGCCATCACCTGTTCGCAGGGAACCCTGGCACCTGACCTCGTCCATGCGAAGGTGCGATCGCTCTTGTCGGCTTATCACCATGAGGGGATCCATGTTGCGGTGGGTGACAAAGTGAACAATGAGCTACCCTATTGGTCCGGATTTGCTGGAGATGTGTTATGGGGTTACAAAAGCGGCGATGCACCGGAGGAAGGCCGGGAACGAAAGCGTGCCGGTGAAACCTGGACGAAAGCTGAACGCATCATGAGGGATGCAGATGCATTGAATGCCTCCGCGTTGTTGGAAAAAACTGCTGAGGGTTATCCGAACGAAATAACCCTGGTTGCTTTGGGTTCCCTGAAAACCTATGTTGATTGGCTGCGCTCGAACCCTGCCATGGTAGAAAAGATAAAGCGGGTGATATGGTACAACAGTCATGACATCGAAGAGGGGTTTAACTATCAGCTTTCCCCCGGGAGTTACGATTTTATGATTCAGTCGGGAATCAACATGGAAATTATAACGAACCACCGCCGAGATGTCACCTGCAATCGGGTATACCTGGATCACATAAGCAGGTCAGGTTCTGTATATGCACAACAGATCAATAATGTTTTTTCTGACGAAGCTGTTATTGAACGTACCCAGGAGAATCCTCTCTGGGATGACATGGCAGCCCTTTATCTGGCTGTGCCGGTCCTTTTTAAGAGTGAGAGCAGGGGTGCTGTGAATTATGTTTCACTCAACGCACAGATACCTGCTGAATTTGTCTATGAAACGATCACAACACTGCTGAATTCATCCCTGGCAACCAACAACCGGGTTTTCGAATCTTTTCCGGTCGACCAATCACTCTATAAAAGGGAGTATGCTGAGGTACTAGACTCCACGATTATGCGGTACGGACCTGAAGAGTGGAAAGCGATCTGTCTCACCAACGAAATCCATGGTCATACCGGAATCTACTCCATCATTGGCGCAAAAATGGGGATCCGCGCCATGGAGTACTTTCATGTCGGCATCAATAACCTGCAGGCAACCAGCTTTGCAGGGAGCGTTCCCCCTCTAAGCTGTCTTACCGACGGTGTGCAGATCAGTACAGGTGCCACTCCTGGTCAGGGGTTACTGACCATCGCCGGTGACGTGGAAGAATTACCTACCGTACAGTTCGAGTTTAATGGCCGGACCATCCGGATGGTTCTCGACGGGTCGATCGCTACACAGATGAAAGAGGAGATCAGGTATGGTGTGGAGAACTTCGGTCTTGAAAGTGATACCTATTGGCTCTATATTGAAAAGCTGGCCACTGAGTACTGGACAGGCTTCAACAGGCATGAAATATTCAGCATCACGGAGCTGTAAAATTTTTCCTATTTTTGCACCTTATTAAAATGATAGACGCCCAATATTGAGATAAATACTTCTGGAGTGCGAAGGTAGAAAGCTCACTTCGTTTGATTCGTGGAGCATTTTATGATTATATGATGAGATACAAGAAATCACCAGCAGTGGTGAAAGAGATGATGGGTTCTGAACGGAAAGTTACATGCATTGTAACTGACAAAATTTAAATATAATTATTAATAAGAGTTGCAAATGATTATCCCTTCAAAATATGACCCGGCCAGTGTAGAGGAGAAATGGTACACCTACTGGATGGAGAACCGGTTTTTTGAGAGCACTCCCGATGATCGTGAACCCTATTGTATTGTAATTCCTCCGCCCAATGTTACCGGTGTATTGCACATGGGTCACATGCTAAACAATACCCTTCAGGATGTTTTGGTAAGAAGGGCGCGCATGCAGGGGAAGAATGCACTATGGGTACCGGGTACTGACCATGCTTCCATAGCCACGGAAGCAAGGGTTGTGAATATGCTGAAAGAGAAAGGGATCCATAAATCGGATCTCTCCAGGGAGGAATTTCTTGCATATGCATGGGAGTGGAAGGAGAAGCACGGGGGAATTATCCTGGAGCAGCTGAAAAAACTTGGGGCAAGCTGCGACTGGACCCGTACCAAATTTACCATGGATGAGGATCTTTCAGAAAGTGTTTTACAGGTGTTTGTGGATCTGCACAAGAAGGGCCATATCTACAGGGGCATCCGTATGGTAAACTGGGATCCGCAGGCACAGACAGCAGTTTCAGACGAGGAGGTGAACTATAAAGAGGTGCAATCGAAGCTCTATTACCTGAAATACAAGGTAGAAGGGGAGGATGCTTACATTACCATCGCAACTACCCGTCCGGAGACCATCCTCGGTGACACGGCAGTTTGCGTACATCCGGAAGATAAACGGTACAGTTCTTTTCACGGTAAAAAAGTAATAGTACCGCTTGTGAACCGGCCGGTACCTGTTATTAGCGATGAATACGTTGACCGTGAATTCGGAACGGGAGCATTGAAGATTACCCCGGCACATGATATCAACGACTACGAGCTCGGGCTGAAGCACAACCTGCAAAGTATCGACATATTTAATGACGATGGTACACTGAATGAATCGGCCGGGTTATTGATCGGGACCGACAGGTTTGAAGCGAGGAAACAGATCATTCCCTTGCTGCACGGTTCGGGCAACCTTGTAAAAGAGGAAGCGTACATGAACAAGGTGGGGTATTCTGAAAGGACCGATGCAGTGATTGAGCCCAGGCTATCGTTGCAGTGGTTTCTGAAAATGGAAGAGCTTGCGAAACCTGCACTGGAGCATGTGTTGAATGATGATGTGAAGTTGCAGCCATCGAAATTCAAGAATGTGTACCGGCACTGGATGGAAAATGTGAAGGACTGGTGTATCTCCCGCCAATTGTGGTGGGGACAGCGCATACCAGCCTGGTTCTACGGCGATCACCCGGGCCCCAATGATTATGTTGTTGCCCTTACAGCAGAGGAGGCTCTGACAGCGGCAAAACAGGCAACGGGTAATCCGGGGCTTACAGTGGCCGATCTGCATCAGGACGAAGATGTATTGGATACCTGGTTCTCATCATGGTTGTGGCCCATTTCAGTTTTCGATGGTATCCGCAACCAGGAGAACGAGGATATAAAATATTATTATCCCACTAACGACCTTGTTACCGCTCCGGAGATTTTGTTCTTCTGGGTGGCCAGAATGATCATCGCGGGCTATGAATACCAGGGAGAGAAGCCTTTCAGAAACGTATACCTCACTGGGATCGTGCGAGACAGTAAGCGCAGGAAGATGTCAAAATCGTTGGGAAATTCACCGGATCCCATTGAACTGATGAAAAAATACAGTGCCGATGGTGTAAGGGTGGGAATGTTGCTCTGTTCACCAGCGGGAAATGACCTGTTATTCGACGAGAGTTTAACGGAACAGGGCAGGAATTTCAGTAATAAGATATGGAACGCCTTTCGCCTGGTAAATTCATGGGAGGTGAACGACGATCTGGCGATGCCGGAATCGTCGGCAAATGCTATTGCATGGTTCAGTTCCATGCTGAACAAGGCACAGGCAGCGATTGATGATCAGTTTTCAAAGTACAGGATTTCAGATGCGTTGATGATCACATACAAGCTCTTTTGGGATGAGTTTTCTTCCTGGTACCTGGAGACAATAAAACCGGCCTACCAGCAGCCTGTCGACAAAGGGACCTACGCGGCTACGCTGGAATTTTTTGATAAACTGATGAGGATCCTGCACCCTTTTATGCCATTTATTACCGAGGAATTGTGGCAACTGATTGAGAAGCGGGAACCGGGAGAGAGTATCATGGTCAGTGAGTTTCCTGTGAAGGGGAAGGCAGATAAAAAATTATTGGATGATTTTGAGATTATGAAAGAGGTGGTCACCCAGATAAGAAATATCAGAAAGGAGAAGAACCTGGGAAAGAATGATGAACTTGACATGCTTGTACGGGATGTTTCGGGAGGACAATATCCATCCAGCCTGGAGCCGGTGATCAGGAAGATGGGGATCATTTCAACTGTTTCGGAAACCCAAGAGAAGGTGGAAGGTGCCGTTTCCTTCATTGTCAGGAATGTTGAGTATTATCTTCCGCTGGGAGGACTGATAGATTCTGAGGAAGAGATATTGAAGCTTCATCGTGAGCTGGAATATACCCAGGGGTTTCTGAATAGTGTATTGAAGAAACTCAGCAATGAAAGGTTTGTAAACAATGCGCCGGAGCCGGTGGTGGAGTCGGAACGAAAAAAGCAGGAAGACGCAGAAGCGAAGATCAGGACCTTGCAGGAGCAGATCGCTTCGATGAAGTGACTTTGTTGTCGCGGGTACTGAAAAAGTAAGAAATCAAGGACTCAGGCGTTGTCTTGACCATCCTCCGGAGCTCTCCACCTGGTATTCGATCCTGTCGTGAAGTCGATTTTCCCTGCCCTGCCAGAATTCAATTCTGACGGGGGTAAGGCGGTAACCTCCCCAGTGTTTTGGTCGTGGAATCATATCGTGGTCCTTGTACGCTTTTTTAACTGCATCGAATTGTGTTTCAAGCGATTTTCTGTCCAAAACCGGTTCGCTCTGTTCAGAGGCCCATGCTCCCAGTTGGTTGTTTCTTGGCCTGGCTGCATGATACAGGTCGGAGTTTTTAGCTGATATTTTTTGAACGGTGCCCTCGATCAGTACCTGTCTTTCAAGTTCGGGCCAGAAAAAACTCAAACTTGCACGATCATTTGTTTCCAAATCCATTGCTTTCCGGCTCTTGTAATTTGTGTAAAACTGGAAACCCGTGTTATCAAAGCCCTTCAGCAGAATGATCCTGGAGGAGACACGACCTTCAGAATTGGCTGTAGACAGTGTCATCGCTGTAGGTTCAGGCAGATTTATATCAAATGCATCCATGAGCCACTGTTCAAAAAGCTCCACTGGAATAGCCGGAAGATCGGGTTCCTCCAGTTTTGATTTGCCATATTCATTCCTATAGTAACGCGGTTCATTCATACCTGATCCGTTTTGTGAATAACATCAATTTGGAATGAATGTTCGATTGGGTCAGAATTCAGCTTTCAGCGAGAGATCCAGACTTTTTACCTGATGGGTAAGTGCCCCCACCGAGATGAAATCTACACCACATTCTGCGTAATACCGCAGGTTCTGGAAGGTGATGCCGCCGGATGATTCCGTCTCTAACCTGCCATCAATGAACTTCACGGCTTCTCTTGTGAGTTCCAAGGTAAAATTGTCGAGCAATAACCGGTCGGCCTTACCTGTATTGATTACATTGCGGATATCTTCAATGTTCCGGACCTCCACCTCAATTTTCATTTTAAGTTTATTAACGGAAAGGTAGGTGTATGCACTTTCAACTGCTTGCCCTATTCCCCCGCAAAAGTCTATATGGTTATCTTTTATGAGGATCATATCATAAAGTCCGATCCTGTGATTACCGCCACCTCCGATCCTTACCGCCTCCTTTTCAAAATACCTGAACCCGGGGGTAGTCTTCCTGGTATCCAGTACGCTGGTCCGGGTACCTTCAAGCTCCCTGACATATTTTGAAGTCTCTGTGGCAATGCCACTCATGCGTTGCATGACATTCAGTACCAGCCTTTCCGATTGCAGGATGGAACGAACGCTGCCTGCCACCGTAAATACAGTATCTCCCGTATGGATGGTTTCACCATCATGCATACCGGCGATGACCCTGAGTCCCGGATCAAATTTTCTGAAGATAAGTTCGGCGATTTTTACACCGGCAATCATGCCGTCCTCTTTTACCAGGAGTCTTGCCGTTCCCGTGGATTCAGCCGGGATGGTGCTTAAAGTAGTATGGTCACCATCGCCAATATCTTCCCTGAACCAGAGCTCAATAAGCTCTTCAGGTTGAAACATATACATAAATTCAGATTTTTTCTATACTGAGGTAATAAATGATCTTCTCCGTTCTGCCTTCCATGAAATAAAGGTTAATCCTGAATGAACCTTTCCCGGTTTCCAGTGTACCCAATCCATATTTCGAGTCCTGTTGGGTACCTTCATAATTTATCTTAAAAGATACAGGGGGATATTCTTTAAAAAATTCCTGTATGATCCTGGTGGCTTGATTTTTACTGGCAACCTGCTCTTTGTTCAGAATCTTCATTTCCAGGTTATTGTGAAAATATGTTGCCAGTTCTTTGGCATCTCCAGATTCAAATGCCTGGATGATCTTGTCAGAAACTACTTGTGTGATGCCGGCATATCCTGCCAGCAGAAGGATTGATATTAGAAAAAATTTCTTCATTATTTAATTGTTGTTCAAACTTTTTGGTCGGGTTATTGTACTTAAATTCTTAATTGAACTAAGTTTGTAACAAATATGCAATAATCGGACCATTACCGACACATGCAAGTTAAAAAATTTCACTGTATTTCAGGTCACCATGAGATTAACATTCATTCAGACAGGCAAAACCAGGGAAAACTATTTGCTGGATGGAATAGATGAATATCTGAAGAGGATCAAACGGTATGCATCATTGGAGTGTATCACCATTCCTGATATGAAAAAATCAAAGAAGGTTAGTGAGACAGTCGTCAAACAGCAGGAAGGGCAGCAAATAATGCAAAGACTGAAGCCGGCCGATAACGTTGTTTTGTTGGATGAGTCGGGCTCCATGTATACATCGGTGGAATTTGCAAAGTATATATCAGCATTGCAGGGAAAGACAGGTCACACAGTATTTATTACAGGTGGTGCATACGGTTTCTCAGAAGAGGTTTACGCCCGGGCAGATGCCAGATTATCGCTTTCCGCCATGACATTTTCACATCAGATGGTAAGACTTATCTTTACCGAACAACTTTACAGGGCATTTACAATTATTAATGGAGAACCATACCATCATAGCTGATCAATATGGCAAAGCATAAGGAACATATCTTTAATCTGACTAACTGGAAATATGCGTCAGAAGCCACACTGTTGGTAATTCTGATTTCAATACTGACGATCGTACTGCTACAGCACAACTATTATAATGAAACCTACGGGGAGAAGGACCTGGTTAAATTTGAGCAGGTATTGCATAACAAGGAGGGGGAGATAAAGAAAATATTCCGGGAGCTTTCGAAGGAGTTCAAAGTAGCAGAACCCATGGACGTGCTTGAGGAGAAGTCAGAGAAATTGAAAGCGCTTGCAGGTCAGCAAGATATGTTTGTTTACTATTTCGATAACGGAAGGCTGAAATACTGGTCCGACCATTCTGTTTCCATGCGGTTCCGCTGGTCATCCAGGATGAATACCCCTCTGTTCCAGACCAGGAACAGCTTGTATGTAACAGTTCATCAGCCGGTTGAAGAAGGGATGCTATTTGGCCTTATTCTGATTCGAACCGAATATCCCTATGAAAATGATTACCTGGAAAATGGCTATCAACAGCGTTTCCGCATGAGTCCGGAGCTGGAATTGTCCAGAAATCCGCAAACCGGGTTTTCCGATGTTCAAAGTCAGGAAGGAACTTACCTGTTCTCCCTGGATTTCAAAAATACACTGAAAAAAAATGAGCAGAATGTAACCTTGTCGGTAATTATCTTCATCCTGGCACTGATTGCTCTGTTCTTTTTCTTTGGTTTGAAAACCGATTACAGTGATTCAGCAGGGAAACGATCCGTGTGGCTCATGGCAGGAACCTTTTTGATCCTGGTTATTTCGTCAGGGGCACTCTATTTCAGGAAACCGAAGATAATATTTGAATCAGATTTCTTTAAACCGGATATTTATGCCAGTCTGAATTTTTCATCACTGGGACACCTTTGGGTCTTTGTGATGATGATCCTTATGGTTATCATGCTGATCTACTGGTTTTTAAACAGGAGTGGAGCCATGCCAGACAAGCTGCGTTTACCGGTATCGATCTTTTTCATTACGGTAGCAGCGCTTTGGTTCGTATTTGCACATCATCTCGGAAAATCGTTGGTGTTGGATTCGTCCATCTCCTTTGAAGCATACAAGCTCAATACTTTATCCGAGTACACCTTCATAGGCTTGTTTATTCTGGTGATGACATTAATGGTATTCACCATGTTGATTGACAAGGCGATCAGCCTGTTTAAAACGCCGTTAAGGAAAAGAGATTATCTATGGATATTTCTGACCGGTGCGGTGGTGCAAACACCTTTTTTGATGATCCAACGGGTGGATCTGGAAATACTTACAATGCTTTTTTCCCTTGGTGTTGTGGGCTCCCTTGTATACCTCAGAAGCGGGCGTGCAAAATTAAAATTCTCCCGCTTCTTTACCCTTATATTTTTGGTTGCCATTTTTATTACCATTGACCTCCAGGAACATACATCTGAAAAATTATCCTCTCAGAAGGAAATTGAACTGGCCAAATTATCCTCAGAACATGATGCGGTGGCTGAAATGATTTTTACTGAATTAACAGATCAGCTTTTGACAGATAGTATGCTTATCAGTAGGTTACGTTATCAGATTATCGATGCTGACCTGATATACGAATACCTGGAGCGGGTATATTTTTCAGGATACATGGTTAAATATGACTTGCAGATTACCTTGTGCCGTGACAATGATAGTGTTTATATTGAACCTCCCAATGAGGGTTGGTATCCCTGTTATTCATTTTTTGATGAAAAGGTGTATGAAGAGGGCATCTCAATTAGCGGAAGCCGCTTTTATTTTTTGAATAATCTGAACGGAAGGATTTCATATCTTGGGGTAATCCCCTATGATTTAGGGGATGATCAAATCACCCTGTTTCTTGAACTGGATACGAAGATCATCTCTGAAGAGCTCGGGTATCCAATGTTACTGATGAAGGAGAGCCAGGAGAAGGGGACACTCTTTTCCTATGCAAAGTACAACCGTGGAAAGCTTATCACCAGCAAGGGAGATTATAATTACAGACTGACCTCAGATTTCTATACAAGAAACCAACAGACGTTTGAAGAGCTGGAGGCAGGTGGATATGAGCATTCGATCTTCAATATGGATCCGGAAAATACAGTAATTGTTAGTCTGCCGGTGGTAAAATTTGTCGATAAGTTAATCTCATTTTCATATAATTTCGCCTTTCTTTTTATCCTGTTTTCCCTCACATACCTGTTGGTTTCTATTTCGCATATCAGGGCGACAGTAACCTGGGATTTCAAAAACAAGATTCAATATTCGGTTATTGGTATTTTGTTTCTGACTTTCCTGGTCATCTGCTCGGGGACCATCTATTTTGTAATTCAGCAGTACAGGATCAAGCACCAGGACAATCTGCAAAATACCATGCGGTCACTTTACATTGAGTTGGTTCATAAAGTGGAATTTGAGGAAGATTTGAGAAACTGGTCCTCCGATGGGTACTACAACCTGGATGAACTGCTTAAAAAATTTTCCAATGTATTTTATACCGACATCAACATGTATGATGAATCGGGCCTCTTGCTTGCTACCTCCAGGAGCGAGATCTTTGACCAGCAATTACTGAGTGTACGGATGAACAGGGAAGCATACGATAAGCTGGCAAATGAGAATTATTCAGCATTTATCCATACGGAAAAAATAGGTAAGATGAGTTACCAGTCGGCCTATCTTCCATTGCTGAACAGTGAGAATAACTTTCTGGCATATATGAACCTGCCCTACTTTACCCAGCCTGAAATGCTGACACAGGAGGTGACAAACCTGGTGGTTGTTATACTCAATACTTATGTGATCCTGCTGTTGTTAATTCTTTTTCTGACAGTATTCCTTGCGGATCGGATCACCCAGCCATTGAGATTTATACAGAGCAGGATAGCGCAACTTAGCCTGAGTAAGAATAACGAAAAGATTGTTTATAAAGGGAAGGATGAGATTGCAGGGCTGGTGGATGAATACAACTATATGGTTGAAGAATTGATGAAAAGTGCAAAATTACTTGCACAATCCGAACGTGAATCGGCATGGCGCGAGATGGCCAAGCAGATTGCCCACGAGATCAAGAATCCGCTTACTCCCATGAAACTGAGTGTTCAGCACATGCAGCGAATGATCATGGAAGAGGGTGAAAACATCGCGGAACGGGTTGAGCGGGTGAGTCAGACCCTGATCGAACAGATTGACTCGCTCACTTCCATTGCCAATGAATTTTCCGATTTTGCCAAAATGCCCAGGGCAAGGAACCGAAAGATCAACTTAGTGATCAAACTCAGGAATGTGGTTAATCTTTTTGAGAACAGCAAGGGATTTTTCGTGGATCTTGATCTGAAAGGGCACACCGAAGTGATGGCATTCGGTGACCCTGAACAGTTCCAACGGGTGATTATAAACCTGGTTAAGAACGGCATGCAGTCGGTTCCGGAAGAGCGGGAGAAAAAGATGGCCATTTCTATGGAGATGGAAACAGCGCAGTTTGCACTGATAAAAGTATCAGACAATGGAAAAGGGATTCCAGAATCTGTGCAGGATAAATTATTTCAACCTAATTTCACCACCAAAAGTAGTGGGATGGGGATGGGGCTGGCCATCACAGCAAATATTGTTAAATCAATGGGAGGGAGTATCTGGTTTGAGACAGAATCGGGTAAAGGAACCACCTTTTTTGTTAAGATACCTGTAGTGAACACTTAACCGGGGGTATCGGCAACACAATTACTGACTTTCTTGATCAAAAATTAATGTCTGACGGATGAATCAGATCGTTTATGTTAATTCCTGAACCGTTAATAAAAATGCCTCCCGCCTAGTTATATTTTTTTTAACTTAGATTTCGAAATATGGTGTTGAAAAGGGATATAAACTGGCTAAGGGGAAGAGCAATTCTCCTTATGTTACTGCCGCTTATAATGGGGGGAAGTTTTGCTTTTGGGCAGACGGCAACCATATCAGGGGTGGTGAATAAGTATTCCAGGGTGGTTGAAATGTATGAACGCAGGGCAGGAAGCAGGGTAAATGCAGTGAAGGTTACCAGGCCGGACTCGTTTGCAGTTGATGATGTAGTAATGCTATATGCCCCAAGAGGCTGGCTCATTGACGTTTCAGACGGGGATGCGTATGCCGTGCCACATTATAACACAGGGGTTTACTCAATTAACAAGGTAGACAGCATTTTGATGCCCGACAGCATCATTGTATTTGTAGCGCCAACCCCATTCAGGGATTCTCTGAAAAAAAGAGACATGGCCCAACTCATAAAGATGCCAAGCTTCAAAAAAAATGTAATTGTTAACGGTACAATAAGCGCCCAGGATTGGTCGGCTTCAACGGGTGAGGGGGGTGTAATAGCCCTTTATGTTGAGGGAAAACTTACCCTTGAGGCTGATATTAACGCATCGGGGAAAGGGTTTGAAGGGGCCGATCCATCGGGAGATAATTATACAGGCGGATGTTATGAAGATGACACGGAATTGTATGGCAGCGGGTATTATCCAACCTCGGCCATGCATCTTGCGGGTTTGAAAGGCGAGGGATCAGTGGCAACCACTTTTAACGATTCTTTGCGGGGCAGGTATCCGGTATTTAACGGGGGAGGTGGTGGAAATGCCAGGTTCTCAGGAGGTGGAGGAGGAAGCAACTATTCAGCCGGAGGACATGGAGGCGGACAGTCGGCTCAGTTTTGCACAACCACTACGGCCACCCGGGGTAGGGGAGGAATCAGTTTGTCGAACACATATTACAGCAATACACTTCCTGCGAACAGGCTCTATTTTGGCGGTGGAGGGGGAACAGGAACCCAGACTCCTGCTGAGCCTGCTTCTGCAGGTGGAGACGGTGGCGGAATTGTAGTCATCATTGCCGATACCATTGAATCAACCAGCGCGTACACCATCAGGGCGAATGGTGAAAGTGTAATCCAAAATGCCAAAGCAGGGGCCGGTGGCGGTGGCGGTGGTGGCACCATCGTGCTCGATGTCAGCCATTACAAAGGAGTAGTTAACCTCGCGGCAAAGGGTGGGAATGGAGGTAATACAGACAATACCTATTTTACCGGGCCGGGGGGTGGTGGTGGTGGTGGGCTTTACTGGCTGAGCCTGAAAAAAGATACTACTACACTGTTTACAAATACTGGAATCGGTAACGGGGGTGAATGGTTAACGGGTGACGGAGCAAATGGTGATCCGGGTCCAAGGGCTGAAAGATTATATAATTTATTACCCCCGTTAAACGGTTTTCTTTTTAATTCACTTCCAAACGACAGAACAGTTTGTACTGACGAAACACCCGATACACTGTTTGCATCCAAACCAAAAGGGGGAGACGGAACCTACACATTTCAATGGCATTACCGGCATCCGGATTCCCTTACGTGGGACAGCCTGGTGATGGATACGCTTCAGTATTATGTATTCAAGGAACCTTTAACGGAGCCCATGGAACTAAGAAGAATTGTAAGAAGTGCAGGTCTTGAGGAGGGTTTTGATGTTACAGTCACATATGATATTACTCCCAGAATCTGGGGAAATACTATCGCAGCACCGGATGAGATATGTTACGGACTGACCGCTGAAACACTTGAGCAGTTTGCCGACTCAACCTTAAAAGGGGCAGATATGGCTCTTCCCTCCGGAGATACGACTTTTAAATGGATCAGAAGGGCTCCTGCAAGTTCAGCGTGGGAAGATGTTCCGGAATCCTTTGAACACAGGTATACTCCTTCCGGGGATACGGCTACTACCCTCTACAGCCGGGTAGTATATTCCGGTGTGTGCGATGATACCAGCAACGCAGTGCTGATAACGGTACTCCCTTCCATTAAGAATAATAGCATTGGTGATTCGGATACACTGTGCTTTGGCCAGGTATCCGATGATCTCTGGGGTAACCAGCCTACGGGTGGCGACGGAAATTATACCTATGTGTGGGAGGTAAGTGATGATCTTGTAAATTGGGGAGACTCGCTGGTTTCTTTCAGCAATGTTGATTTTAACCTGAACAGCTATGATGCAACCAGGTACATCAGGCGTACCATATATTCAGGGGAGGACAGCGCATGCATAGATACCAGTGAGCCAGTTACAATTACTGTATTGGATACGATCTCCAACAATTTCCTGATTCCGGATATAAATTTGATCACCATTTGTCAGTTTAACCAGTTACCAGGAGGAGGGATCGACGGTACGCTGCCGGTAGGTGGAGACGGAAACTATCAATACTACTGGCAGGTACGTGATAAATCTAATCCATGGGATGATTCCGCAACAAACGCACCCGGAACAAAATTCAACCTGGAAAAATTTGAGGATACAACCTATATTCGAAGGCTTGTGATTTCCGGGGACGGCGGAGTTTGTCAAAGTTATTCGGATTCACTTACCGTGGGGATCGTCTGGGAAATTACCAACAATATTCTCACTGCCACGCCTGAGACATATTGCCAGGGCGACAGCCTTACAACCACCCTGACTGCGGATAATGCACTTGGAGGGGCAAATGGTATTGGCATCCAATGGCAGTACAAAACATCTACAACCCAATGGGGGCAAGCACCTGGAGTAAATTCCGGTAACGATTATCAGTATCCGGATCTGTTGTCTGAAAATTATTATTTCAGAAGATATGCCTGGTCAGAACTATCCGACAGTGTTTGTTTCAGCTATACCGATTCGGTATTGATCACAGTGCAGGACAGTATTTTGCAAAATGATATTCTGCTGATCAATGACAGAACCCTGAACGATGATCTGGACTCAATATGTGCTGGTCTGGACCTGTTTCTGGGAGGAACAGATGAAGAACAGCTTACGGGTGGTGATGAAACGAACTACGCTTATTCATGGGAAGAAAGCAGTCATGAAGATTTTTCCATCGTGAACAATACAGGTAGTTCAAACGATTATTTCACCACCGATTTTCGTGATTCAGCATTTTTCAGGAGAAAAGTGGTTTCAGGGGAATGCGAAAATACAACCTACCTTCTGGTACACCCTATTGAATTGCCCACAGGAAGGTTAATTCTGGCAGATTTTCAGGAGGATACCTTATGTTCATCGGCTGAACTTCCTGTTGAATTTGAAATCGGAAACCTGTACCTTGACCCGTTGGCTTCTGAATACACGGCGTATGTCAGTTATGTTTCCGAGAATAACAGTGGGAGCAATAGCTTTGTATTTGACCGTATTTCAACTGGCCCTGTTCAGTTTCCTGTTTTTTCCGATTCTGCTGAAACTTATGTGTACACCCTGGACAGCATCATCGATAACCGCCAATGTAAAGCTGAAGCCCTGGATACTTTCAAGCCTGAAGTATTGGTATATTATTCCCCTGAAGCCACCATTACAGCAGCAGATACAGCGGTTTGCGGACCGGGAGTTACCCTTACAGCTACCAATAAAGGAGGAGTAACCATGAGCTGGCTTGCTTCAACGGTTGTGAATAACCTGGATGGATCCGATACTGTTACAATAAACGCAGCCGGACTCCAGGCGGAAGCCATACTGGACAGATGGTACAACGACACCATTCAGCTGGTATATGGATTTAAACTGGAAACCAGTGGCAGCCTGGGAATGACATGTGCAGATTCAGCCTACGTTACAGTTACACACTACCAGGAACCTGAGCTTCCTCCCTATTTTATAAAAAACGATGTGGATGATTTTGGAGACAGCATCGCCATCGATTCAGTGTATTTTACAGATCAGTACCCGCTTGTAATTGACCATCCTTCCGTCTCAGGGAAAGGCATCTGGAGCATTGATGATGGTAGTCCGGGGACAGTTGGCCAGGATCCTTTTAATCCACAGATGGTGGCCACATTGGGTATTGAACTGAAAGAGGACAATACTTTTGTCTGGACCGTCTCAAACGGAGTTTGCCCGGAACAATCAGACAGGATGGTCATTAGGAGGAAAGATGTGGAAGTTTACGAAGGAATATCTCCCAATGGCGATGGATTCAATGATGTACTGACCATGCGGGGAATCAAACATGCAGATAAGATATCCCTGACCATATTTAACAGTTGGGGAACCCCGATTTACAGGATGACCGAACAGGATGAGGCACAGTTCGTCTCTCTGATACCCAATGAAATCGATTCTGACGGACTGAGGGTTTTATGGGATGGAAAAGTTAACGGGAACGTAGTACCAGACGGAACCTACTATTACACCATAAGGTTCACCATTAATGCAGACACACCCCGGGAGCGATCCTATGATCAGAAAAGTTTTTTAATTGTCAGCACGCAGGCGAGTGAATGAGAAACAGGCTACTCATATACCTTTTGTTGTTAGGCACTTCGGCATCGGCGCAGGACCTGGACCTGCCTGATCTGACCAATTACCAGCACAACTGGATGATATTTAATCCGGCTTTCACAGGCTCCCGGGAAGTATCAAGCGTGAGTCTTTTTTACAGGCAGATTGATTTCGAAATTCCTGCTCCCGTATATGGGCAGCTGTCGTGGCACAGTCCCACAAAAAATGAAAAGGTGGCAGTTGGATTCTCATACTATAATGAATCTAACCCGGGAGATCTTTTCAATTCAACAAAATCTTCAAGTAAACAGATAAAAGACAACATCTATTTCAATTATGCCTACCGTATATGGACCTCTGGCGGCCGACTCGCATTCGGGATTTCAGGAGGGATGTCCACTTTCAGCATTAGGATGGACCCCAACGTGTTGCATTTAGGCGACAATTATCTTCAGAGGGAAGGATTTGAGATAATACCCAATATCGGTGCCGGGGTTCTTTATTACACAGACAACTATTTTGTGGGCTTTTCAATTCCCAAATTTTTAACCCGGGGAGAGACCCTGCAGAAAATCAGCCATGATTTCAAGGCCTACAGTGGGGTGCTCACTGGTGGATATGCGTTCCTGGTGCATGAAAACCTTACAATTAGCCCAACAGCCTTGTTGTTATATAAATTAAATCAACCGCTGAACATACAGACCGGTCTGAATTTTGGATTGTTTGAAGAAAAAGTGTGGTTGGGCGGAGTATACAAACGCCCCGATTTTTTATCCGCGATTTTTAATGTTGAACTGAGTCCCAAGCTAATGTTTGGATATGCCTACTCTTTCTCCGTGGGTAATACCACAAATTATTTTGAAAGAACCCATGAATTTATTTTCAGATATGAGTTCAGAAGGACGATTCCATCTAACACACCATTTTATTATTAAAAATTGAGAAGAGGATTTTCCATATTGTTCATACTGATTATAACACTTCAGGCAGTTTCGGCCCAGAGGTTTTACAGAACACAGCGTTTGCCCATATCAACAAGGTCCTGGTGGGAAACTGCACCGGTACCCTATAATGAGGGTATCGTTTTTACCTCAAACAGGACAGTCTCTTCCTTTGTGAAATATACAAATGAAAACAACCAGGCCTTTACAGATATTTATTTTTCCAAAAGAACCGAAGAAAACAGCTGGGGAATTCCCGAATTTTTATCCGAAAAGTTTGTTTCAAATTTTGATGACGGACCGGTAACATTTGCCCGGAATAATCAACTCATCTGTTTTTACAGGGCTTATGTGGCAGAATTAGGGGAAGTAGGCCGGCGAAGCAACCCAAACGGGGGCTTCTACTTTGCTGAATTTATTGACGGGGAATGGACAGACCCTGTCCCGTTTGAACATAACGATTACGATTACAGCTTTTACACACCGCATCTTACGGAAGATGGTCTGAACTTGTACTTTGCAGCAAATCTGGATGATTCACGCGGTGATTATGATATCTATGTTTCACGTTTTGAAAACAACAGATGGACAATGCCGGAAAATCTGGGTGACAATGTAAATACTTCACAGAGGGACTGGTATCCCTTTGTTCACTCCAGCGGCAGGTTATATTTCAGTAGTGACGGGCACGACATGTTTGGCGGTTATGATATATTTTATTGCAACCAGGTTGATGGTGAATATTACCCGGCTGTAAAAATGCAGACTCCCATAAATTCGGCATCGGATGATAATGCAATTCACATGTCCGATGATTTCAGCGAGGGCTATTTTACCTCCAAACGAATTGGGGGCACGCCCGGAATTTATCAATTTTCCACCTCTTTCCCCACATTTGAATTTCCACGTCCCATCCAAAAACAGGGATTTTGTTTCCGGCTGAGGGAAAATTCACTGGATACCATCGATTATGAAGTTTTTGATTATGAATGGGTGATTAATGACACATTGAAAATTAAGGGGCACAACATCATCTATTGTTTCCCGGGTGCAGGAGAATATTATGTGAGTTTTAATGTAACCAATAAGCTTACCGATTCAGTGATGTATGATGTGGCCAGTCTCTACCTGCCCATTAGGCTGATAGAACAGCCTGCTTTCACCTGTCCGGATACCGTGAACGTTAACGATGAAGTGGTGTTCAGTGCAGAAAAAACCTATTTACCGAATTTTGAAATAGACGGATATTACTGGGATTTTGGAGATGGTATGAAAGGTTCCGGAATAACAACCAGGAATTTGTATACATCTCCCGGTACATATAAAGTTGTACTGGGTGTGGAAGAACGGGTAAGGAACAGAAGACATGAACCTGAAAGAAAGGCGGTATTTAAAGAGATAATTGTATTACCCGGCAACTGAAAGCATTAGCATACGGTAAGATTATTTTAATTTGCACGAATTTTGTATATTTTTATGAAATCGTGTAAAACGCACATAAATGAAAAGAATAATAATTAGTATAATAGCAATTTTTACAGTACAATATATATTTTCGCAACCGGTACCCAATAAGGAGGAGAATATTCCCTACCTGATGACATTTGGCAACCAGGCGGACATCAGCTGGGGTGATGATGATTTTTCGCAGGCATTCTTTTTCCTGATACCTTCAGATTTTAAACGCCAGATATTTTTAAGGGTCTTTGATCCGGATACAGGAGGCAGGATTGATGAGATCAGGGGAGTATGGGACACACAGTGCAGCTTCGAAGTTTTTGGTGGTGAAGGCTGCCATTCTGAAGATGATGCCAGAGAAACCTCACCCACGGGGAATTATAAAAGTGGGACACTATTGGCAATGAAAGTCTTTGGAAATGATTCGAGATATGATAATGACTCGTATACTTTTGGACCATTTAATCCGGCTGAAGGTGAATACAGTGAGGTATTTGACGCCTATATTTTTAAAGTGATCTGTGAGGGGTTGTCGGGTGATGACGGGAACATGTACAGCTATTTTATGAGTACAAGCGGAACAGAAAATATATCCATAGAAGGGGCCAATGCATTTGCCTATGAGTATTCTTTCAGAATGCACAATGATCCGTATGAAGTTTCACATATTTATCCATATATTACCGAAGGAACGATAACCGTTCAAATAGCTAATTTCGATTGGGATAATGATGGTGAGATTCTGGTAGTGTCCACTGAACGTCAGGGACAGTTGCTTCAGGTTTCATCAGAAGCAGACTGGTTATACAGGCAAATTAAGGTTGAAGATGGTGAAGTAGGCGGCTCTTACGATCTGCAGTTTGTAAAGTCAAAAAACCCCGTAATCAGGAACAACAACGTAGTGATCAATGTCAGAAACCAGAGGTATGAGACCATGCCTTTCTACACGAGTCCAATCGGTGGTGTGCCGAAGTATAAATATTCAGTTATAGCAGAGCCTCTTGACTAATTATCGATCATCTTTTATGAAAAAAACGCTTTACCCATTTCTTATACTCTTTTTTTTACCTGTCTTATTGCAGGCCCAGTCATTTCAGATCAAGCGTTTTGGAATTGAAGATGGTATTTGTCATGAATCTACCTACTCCATTATTCAGGATCACAATGGTTCTATTTGGATATCAACGGCTCAGGGGCTGTGCAGATTGAATGGCAAAAGTTTTAGCACTCAGTTTCTCGGTGATATTCTTCCGAATACTATTATTATCTCCAGTTTTAAAGACAGTCAGGACAGGATCTGGTTCGGGTATGTAGACGGGGTGATTGCGTTGCTTGAAAACAACAGGTTCAGGGTAATTCAGGCCGGGGAGAATATGAACTCATTAATTGTAGGATTTGCTGAGGATGATCAGGGTAACATACTGGCCATGACTCAGCGACATGGAATGATTATTATAGATGATAAACTGGATATATCTTACATAACAGAACCATTTACAGGCATTTTTGTGTCTGAATTCTTGCTGACACACCAGGGGAACCTTATGGTTGGTGGTTTTGACGGATTAACACTCTTTACCGTTTCCACAGGAGCCGGAAAATACTCAAAAGCCGGCCGCATTGAAGGCATTCCTTTTACACAGGTGCAGGAAATAAAGCAGGGCCTGGCTCCGAATGAATACTGGGTAGGAACAAAAGATGAGGGCTTATACAGGGTGGTAGGTACATGGAATATTCCTTCAGATTATACGGTAATAAACGTAGGAGAAACATTGGGGCTGGAATACAGTAGTATTCAATCAATTCTGATTGACAATACCGGATTTCTCTGGCTCAGTGATTATGGAAAGGGAGTTTACAGGTTCCGTATCAATAAAAATTCTGAACTTGAAAACCGTCTTTTCATCAATATTGAGAGAGGGCTACCTGAGGCGTATATCAAAGAGATTATGAAAGATGATGAGGGAAATATCTGGTTTGCCACCCAGGATAACGGTGTTGCAATACTCAGGGACCAGGCCTTTACATTTTATGACCTTTCCGACGATAACTTCACCCCTGAAATTACCGCTATTAGTATTCGGGGGGATAACTACTGGTTCGGAACCAGGCATGGAGAGTTGTACTGGTCCGATGAGTATGAAATCAGGATAGGGAGAAAGCTTACATCTGCAAATGGTCTTCCGGGAGAAAGAATTACAGCTTTGTGGCAGGATGAAAACAGCAACTTGTATGTTGGGACAGAAGCGTCAGGAGTTTTCTATTTGAAGAACACAGCATCCCGTTTTACTAAATTTTTCGAAGCAAACAATTCACTGGGGAATACCATCAATGCCATAAACGGAGATGAAAGAGCTGTTTGGATAGCCACGAATAACGGCATATATGAGATTATCAGGAGTGATGGAACAATGAAACGTCAGAGCACAAATACAGGGCTGCCCCACAATGTGATTAACGATGTACTGATAGATAGGGTCGGGGCCGTTTGGATTGCCACAAAGGGAAGTGGTATCTATTGTGTAAATGAGATGAAGGATTATACCATCAGCGGCAACCCAAAACTTGAGTTTAACAGTCTGATCGAGGATGAAACAGGAAGGATATGGGCCGGGACTAATGAAGATGGCGTATTTATTTTTGATAAAGATTCCCTTGGGGCATACTCTGTGGAGGAAGGACTCAAGTCGAAATACACCTATGGTATTGCGGCTGATTCCAAGGGATATATCTGGGTGGGCCACAGGTTGGGACTGAGCATGATCGATCCGGACAAGGGGAATATTTTAACCTATGGGATGGAAATGGGCTTTACTTCCGATGTTCATTACAGGGCAATTAAACATGATGATGACCATGGATTGGTAATTTTCGGTACAAATCACGGAATAATCGTTCATGACACTTATCAGTCAAGGCAGGATACCATTGCCCCACGACTGAGTATTACTGAGTTGAATATTTCAGATTCCATATATGATGCATCGGAACATATTAAGCTTCCGTATAGTACATACAGGATAAGGATCGATTTTGTGGGCATCAACCTGAGTAATCCGGACCAGGTAACCTACAGGTATAAACTTAATGGTTTTGATGACTGGTCGGAGCCCACAACGGAATCCGCTGTCTACTACAGCAGGATTGAAGATGGTGAATACACATTTATGGTGATGGCCTGTGACGGTTACGGGAATTGTACAGGAGAAGAGACACTGGCCAGGATATCTGTCAGGATCCCTCTATGGAAAGCCTGGTGGTTCATTGTTTCCCTGGTTGTAATCGCCATTGCAGCGGTATTTCTTTTCATAAAGATCCGGGAGAAAAACCATATTGCACTGCAGGAATACCTGGAACAGCAGTTGCAGGAGAGGACAAGGGAGGTGCTTCACCAGAAGGAGGAGATAGAGATCAAGAACAGGGATATTACAGACAGCATAAACTATGCTCAGCGTATTCAGGCCAGTATACTGCCGCCTGTGCAGCGTTTGCATCAGACTTTTGCAGGATCATTTGTATTCTATCAGCCCAGGGATATCGTGAGTGGTGATTTTTACTGGTATGATAAACTGGATGATGAACGGTTCCTGATCGTTTGTGCCGATTCAACCGGTCATGGGGTACCGGGGGCATTTATGTCTATGATCGGTACAACCCTCATCAAGGATATCTGCCTGCGCGACGACGTGAAAACACCTGCCGAAGTACTGAAAACATTAGATGATGAGGTGCGGGAAGCGCTGCATCAGAATAAGGAGACTACAGGCTCCAACGATGGAATGGATATTATCGTGGCAGAGATCAATCTGAAAACAAATATGTTTGTGGTCAGCTCTGCTATGCGACCCGTGATCGTCTACATGGGTGGGGAACAGATCTATGTAAAAGGGAGCCGGAGTTCTGTGGGAGGTCAGCTTGATGATCCTAATCTGGATAAGGAATTTATAAACGAGGAATTCCAATTAAGTAAAGGGGATATCATTTATATGTTTTCCGACGGTTACCCGGACCAGTTTGGCGGTCCGCTGGGAAGAAAGTTTAAGATGGTACGACTGAAGAACCTGCTGCGCGATATTCATGATAAGCCCATGGAGGAGCAGTACAATTATGTGAAGAGTAATTTTTTCCTTTGGAAGGAAGACCTTGAGCAGGTGGATGATGTACTCTTCATGGGAATCAAAATCTAATATAGGGCAACGCCCCAGGGAAGGGTGCAGGTATTTCATCGTAAGGGACTTTTTTTAACCACAGAGGAAGCCTGAACCGGGATGCGTCAGATGGAGTCGGTATTCATCGTATGAGCCTTTTTTTT
>JBBDIE010000117.1:0-3494 GCA_040880545.1 Bacteroidales bacterium
AACTGTGTTCATTTTTCGAGTAAAGATGGACAAAAATGGGTTTTGTGTTCAGATTTTGGTGCTGATTGGAAAAAATGGAGACATTGCCCACCTGGCGCCGGAATATTGATTTTAATACAAGTATCCATTTATCAGAATGATAAGGTGGTCAATCCAAATCGGATATACCCCAAAAAGCTGAACAAAAACCTAAATACAGACACAGGAAGCACAGCTCACTAACCCTTTATTTGTGCCAGGTTTTTCCAGTCCTCTCCAGTTGGATTTTGAAAAACACGGAGTCCGAACTCGGGGATCACAGCAAGGATATGGTCGAAGATATCCGCCTGGATCGCCTCATAGTTTGCCCAGGCCTGGTCGGTACTGAATACATATATTTCAATGGGAATGCCCTTTTCCGTGGGCTGCAAATGGCGCACCAGGAAGGTCATCTCTTTATGTATTTTGGGATGATTCTGCAGGTAAAATTCAAGATATTTTCTGAACACCCCCAGGTTGGTCAGGCGCCGACCGTTTATCAGACCGGAAGTGTCTGCCCCCACCTGCTTGTTATATTCCTGGATCTCTTTCTCCTTGGCTTCAATGTGATCCTTCAAAACACGGATACCCTTGTATTTTTCCAGCATGTCGGCATCTGCAAACCGCACACTCTGCATATCTATGTTGATCGAGCGTTTAATTCTTCGTCCACCCGACTCTTCCATGCCCCTCCAGTTGCTGAATGAGTCTGATACCAGTGCATATATTGGAATCGTTGCAATGGTCTTGTCCCAGTTCTGCACCTTAACCGTATTCAGACTGATATCAATCACATCCCCGTCGGCATTATATTTAGGCATGGAGATCCAGTCACCCACACTAACCATCTTGTTACCGGCAATTTGTATACTTGCCACGAGGCTGAGGATCGTATCCTTGAAAACCAGTATCAATACTGCTGCAAATGCACCCACCCCTGTAAGTAGTCCTGTAACGGGTTTATTTGAAAGTACAGAGATGATAACCAGCACAGCCACAATGTAAACGAGGATCATTATCAGCTGTACATAACCCTTGATGTTCCTGCCTTTGGCCACAGGGAGCTGCATATAAAATTCATGGAGTGAACTTATTACGGATTCCACCACAAGTGCACTTACCAGGACAATATAAATTTTTGTTATGATCCTGATAAATTCCACCAATCCTGCCACATCGATAAGATACACAACGGTAGCATTAACAACCAGGGCAGGTGCGATGTGTGCCAGCCTGTTAAATACCTTTTTGCGCAGGAGGATATCATCAAATTGATTTTTGGTACGCTGCACCAGGGTACCCACAAGTTTGATCAGGATTCCCCTGGTTAACCTGTCAGCAAGGAAAGCCAGCAGTATGATAATAATGAATACTGTACCATTTTCGATGAACAGGGCAAGCTTTTCGGAAAGGCCGGCACTTTCCAGTAATGTTCTGTATTTCAATAATAAACTATCGATCATAACATGCAATTTTTATATTCAACTTCAAATTTAGAATTATTTATTGTAGGAAGGAAAATTTATCGATGAATGCATCCTGGAAAAACAGACGTCAGGCTTATGTATACGACCGTGTGGCATTCTGGTTTCCTGCAAAAACGAATTCGAATATTTGGGCAAAACGGAATTACTTTTGGTGAAAGACAGCAGGGTTCTACATAATAATTATATTTGTCAGGTTACTTTTACAGGTGAATCAGTATACGAACGAAAATTCATGAAGAGTTTTGCAGATGAAGATATTATACGTGGACTCGGTAAACGGGATAACCATGTAATTCAGTTCATCTACCAAAACAACTTTGAAAAGATCAGCCTGATGATCCTGAACAATAACGGTTCGGAGGATGATGCTGAGGATATTTTCCAGGAAACCCTGATTATAATATTCAAGCGGATCCGTGAGGATACGGCATTTGAGTTGAGCAGTACTTTTTCGACCTATATATACTCCATTGCCCGGTTGCTGTGGTTGAAAAAACTTCGGGATGGCAGGAAGCTGGAGGTTACAGAGTTAAATACTGAAATGGAGGAGTACCTGGAATTTGAAGAACCGCCTCCGGTGATGGATAAGGATCTTCGGCTGGCGGTTTATCAACGTAACCTGAAGCTGATTCCGGAAGATTGCCAGAAAATTCTCACCCTTACGGCCCAGGAAACCAGTGCCAGGGAAATTGCCGAAAAACTTGGATTCCGAAGCGATACCTACGTGCGTAAACGCAGGCACTTCTGTAAAGAGTTCCTGGTTAACCGCATCAAGGAAGATAAGGAATACCAGGCGATGATTGAAGAGTAATTATTTTTTTACTTTTCGATCAATAAATCCGATGATCTGTTTTTTGTAGGTAAAATAGAGCACGATACCTATGAAACCGGTGATGATCAAAACCAGGTAGAAGCCAGCTGAATCGCGGTAAAGAGGTGAATTGTTCCCAACCATCATAAAGGCCGACCAGAAGTAGGGGTTGGCTTTCAGCTTATCGGAAGATTGTATATAGTCGATTTTTGCCTGCCGGAGAGCCTGTTTCTTGCTCTTGCCTTTTTTGAGGTTTTTGTAGAAACCGGTCATTAATTCCGCACTGGAGCGGTCCGATACCTGCCAGAGTGTCATTACAATACTGGGACATCCGGCATAAATAAATCCCCGGGCCATACTCATCATCCCTTCACCCTTCTGCATCTTGCCATAGCCACTGCTGCATGAACTCAGCACAACCATCTCTGCATTGAGCTGCATATTGTAGATCTCATAGGTAAAGAGGTCGTGGTCCTGTGTAGTATCGTTCCAGTCCCTGGCAAAGGCAAGCTTAGAGTACATAGGGTTCTCATCATTCATTATGGTATGCATTGCCAGGTGCAGTACAGCATAATCCGGAGCAAGTCTTTTAAAATTACTTTCCGTTGCATTGTAGTCCATGAATACATCCGAAGGTACGGTTCTTGAAATAAAATCAACTTCATACTCAGCACCCGGGAGCGGCATGAGAAAATCGGGATTGGACTGGCGGTTCCATACCAGCGGGAACGAACCGTCCATCAGGTTCTCGTATTCCGGGGCAAAAGCCAGCACCTTTGATTGGGGTGATTTGGTTCTGAATCGTTCGTTGAACAGCAGGGTAGAGGAGTGGGAATAACCCACGGAGACATCATAGAGCAGGTAGGGGAGGTCTCGGTAATTGATATACTCCTCATCAACCCTTGAGGTGATCATCGATTCGAAGGGCAGGTACATGATGGCCCCGTCCGGGACAAAGGTAATTTCGCGGCTTTCTGTCATCTCCAGCACAGGTGCCACCAGTGTTTCATAAAAAAAATGGCCGAGCTTAACGTATTGCTTGTAGGTATCATGGACATTGTTGCTGAAATCCTGATTCTGAAGAATATTATAATAGGTAAAACATTTCTCGGGAAAATCGGGTTCGATCTCCCGCGTGAGTACCTGGATATTGTACTTGTCTATGACAAAGGTGGTTA
>JBBDIE010000118.1:0-3464 GCA_040880545.1 Bacteroidales bacterium
CAGAGTTAAGGAAGTTGAAATTTATCCTGTATCCCACCACTCAAGAGCCAGGCTCCTAACTCCCTTAGCACGTTTGAATATCACTCTAAATTAAAAAACTCTGCCCTCAACTCTGTGCCAGCTTGCTGGTCTGCTCCCTCTGTGGTTTAAAAAAAAAGGCTCATACGATGAAATACCTATACTTCTCCCTTCTACCTTCTACCTTCTACCTTCTACCTGTTATTATACATGTTCATCGTCCGCTCCACCCCTAAAACTCCAAACGACAAAATCCCCTCCCCCGCCATTTTCATCCGCTCCGGCAACGCCTTTTTCTCCTGTTCTTCCCACTCCCCCAGCACATAATCTACCTGCTGGCCGCGTCCGAACCCGCTCCCGATGCCGAAGCGGAGGCGTGTATATTTGTTGGTTCCCAGGATACTGCTTATATGGGCCAGTCCGTTATGGCCCGCATCTCCTCCTTTGGCGCGGATACGGATGGTTCCGAAAGGCAGGGCAATATCGTCGGCCACAACCAGCATCCTGTCTTCGGGAAGTTTCAGTTTTTGCAGATAGTAGCGAACGGCATTACCGCTGAGATTGACGTAGGTGGAGGGTTTAAGCAGACAGAATGTGCGTCCGCGATGCTTCAACTCTGCATAGAAGCCATAACGCTGGTCCTTAAATGAAATATTGGATGCACCGGCCAGCGCATCCAATATATCAAAACCAATGTTGTGTCGCGTATTCGCGTATTCTGAACCTATGTTACCGAGACCGGCTACAAGGTATTTCATGAAAATTGAGGTTGGTTAATCTTCTGATTTTGCTTCAGATTCTCCACCTTCACCTTCTGCTCCTTCTGCTCCTTCTTCACCTTCAGCAGCTCCCTCTTCACCTTCAACACCCTCTACAGCTTCAGCGGCTACTTCAGCATCCGGATCTTCAACGGTCATACCAGCAAGGGCAATACGTGAAGAGACGATGGCGAATACCATGGATCTTTCAGGATCCAGTATCTCCAGGTTAGAAACTTTCACATCACCCACTTTGATCACTTCACCAATATCCACATTGGTAATGTCAATTTCAATAAAGTCGGGCAGATGGGCCGGTAATCCTTTGACTCTCAGGGAGCGTCGCTTCTGACGGGGCTTTCCGCCCTCTTTGATACCGATGGCAGCACCGGTAAGTTTAATGGGTATACTGAGGGTAACAGGTTTGTTGTCGAATATCTCCACGAAATCGATATGCTGGATCTTATCCGTTACCGGGTGAAACTGCAGCTCCTGCATTACTGCCTGGCGCTTCTCCCCTTCAATATCAATATTTACAAGAAATACATGGGGAGAGTAAACCAGTTTTAAAAATTCGTTTTGGTGTGCATAGAAATGCAACACATCCTCTCCCCCATACATAACGCATGGTACATTGTCGTTCTTGCGAAGTTCTTTGGTGGCTTGCTTGCCAACGTCGGTGCGTTTTTTAACGCTGATGGAAATCTTTTTCATTTTTCTCGTGCTACTCAGAATTAATTTATATGTTGCTTAATTCCCCATCACACATGGGTATTTTTGCGGTGCAAAGGTAGAAAATTTATTTAATGTTTCTAAATTAATCGGGAATGTTTTTTGACTTCCCCCATTTCCCTGTTATCCCGATTTTTCCTACCTTTCGGCCAAAATTCACCTGATGTTTGTAATAGGAATTGCCGGGGGTACAGGCTCCGGAAAAACTACTGTTGTTAAGAAGATACGCCGGCAATTGGATAGGGACCAGGTCTCATTCCTGGCCCAGGACTCCTACTATAAAGATAATGGTCATCTGCCTGTGAAGGAGCGGCAACTGATAAATTTCGACCATCCCGACTCCATCGAATTCGACCTGCTCACCGACCATATCCGCCACCTGAAAAACGGTGAGGCGGTGGATCAGCCCACTTACTCTTATCTGACCTGCACACGGCAGGAGGAGGTGATCCCGGTGGTTCCGCGGCCGGTGATCATTATTGAGGGAATTCTGATTTACACTTACAAACCACTGGTTGATCTGATCGATATCAAGGTGTTTGTGGATGCCGATGCCGACGACAGGCTCAGCCGGGTGATCCAGCGCGACATGTCGGAGCGTGGCAGAACGGCGGAGATCGTGCTGGAACGGTACGAAAAAACGGTGAAGCCCATGCATCTGCAGTTCATCGAACCGTCTAAGCGATACGCCGATATTATCGTACCCCAGGGCGGAATGAATGACGTGGCCATCGGGATTTTACTGAATACGATTGAGAAGAAACTAAATGGGTAGGATCCGTGTGCCGGCGCTGTTCCACGGCGATCCGGAGTACCGGTTCACAAGGAAACTTTGTGGTACCCGCTCGCAATAACCCCACGCACTATTAATTTATTATTTTTATTTTTGTCAAAACCAAACATTCATGCCAAATACACTTTACCCACTTAAATTCAAACCCATATACAAACCGCTCATCTGGGGAGGCGAAAAGCTGCGCACCCAGTGGGGAAAAAGCGATGCCCCCGAAAGCACCGGTGAGAGCTGGGAGATTTCGGCCGTGAAGGACAACATCTCGGTGGTTGCCAACGGTTTTTTGAAAGGCAACCGGCTGGATGAACTGATCGAGGTATACATGGGCGACCTGGTGGGCGATGCGGTATTTGAAAAATTTAATACGGCCTTCCCGATCCTGGTTAAGTTCATCCATGCCAACGACAACCTGAGCGTGCAGGTACATCCTGATGATGAATTTGCTGAAAAATTCCACGGGGAGAACGGGAAAACAGAGATGTGGTACATCCTGGATGCCGAAAAGGAATCAAAACTGATCGCGGGATTCAACAGGGATGTGGATGAAAAGACTTTTATGGAATACTTCAACAATAAAAAACTCCCGGAGATCCTGAATTTTGAACCGGTGAAACACGGGGATGTATTCTTCATGCCGGCCAGGCGTATCCATGCCATCGGTACAGGAACCGTTCTCACGGAGATCCAGCAGACCTCCGATGCCACCTACCGCATCTACGACTGGGAAAGAACCGGAACCGACGGAAAACCCCGGGAGCTGCATCTGGACCATGCCCTGCAGGTGATGGACTACAAAAAAAGGGACAACATCCGCACCTCCTACGACCGGATCCCCAATAAAACAGTAAAACTAGTCGACTGCCCCTACTTTACTACCGGACTCATCGAATTCGAAGTTCCCGTGGATAAAGATTATGCACTGATCGATTCCTTCGTGATCTACATATGTACGGAAGGAAACATCCTTGTGAACTACAAGGGTGGCAAGCCCGTCACCCTCAAAAAAGGAGAAACCATGCTGGTTCCGGCGGAACTGAAGGAGTTGTCGATGATACCGGGAGAGAAGAGTACGGTCCTGGAGGTTTATATTAAAGGGGGAGTGGGATCTTAAATGAAATAAGAGAGAATAGTTTTTTTCAATGCATGAGACTATTTTTGAACCA
>JBBDIE010000119.1:0-22038 GCA_040880545.1 Bacteroidales bacterium
TGGGCCGGGAGCTCCGAGAACGATTTATATGGGAATACGGGTAAAGTCGTTGTAGGGTTGGGTTTGTTGTTGACTCAACGGGGAAGGGAATTGGTATTCATCGATTGAGACTTTTTTTAACCACAGAGGAATCAGACCAGCAAGCTGGCACAGAGTTTAGAGCAGTCCCGACATTTGTCGGGATAGAGTGATATTCAAACGTGCTAAGGGTGTTAGAGCAAGCTCTTGAGTGATGTCCTTCGTTGCAGTATAATAAATAGCCCGCTTCGGGCCAATGCACGCTGGCCCGACAAGCGTAACGCAGCAAACGGACATGAGAGACAGCCACTTAGCTCATTGGTTAACCTCGTGTGTCTACAACTCCTGACCGCGGAGCGTGTCATACTTTAATAACCCGGATCCCACTCCGGGTAAATGGTTTACGTAACACCCGACCCCGGAGGCGGTCGAACTCAATAATCTCAATTGGTATTCTTAAGCTCCCTGATCCACAGAGGAAAAATTCAATTTTATTCGAAATATGGATTTATAAACTACCTGGCAGTGGCAATATCTTTTTACCAATGAAAACAATAAATGGACTATTTAAATAATACAATGAGTATATTTCCACTTCGAACCAAATCCAATAAAATGAAAAATCTACTAATCTTATCATTTCTGCTTTTTTTCGCGGCAGCTTCTTTTGCCCAGCCTGAAATTCCGGTGGAGGATTGGGAAGGGAAAACGATTTTACTGATTGGTGCGCATCCCGATGATGATGCCTACTCCATGGGTACCCTGGGGATGTTGCATGCCAATGGGAACCAGGTACATATACTGATTATGACCACAGGGAACGTGGGTACCCAGGATCCGAAACTATCGATGATTGACCTGGCGAACATTCGCAGGCAGGAGGAGCAGGCAGCGCTGGCTGCCATGGGAATACCGGGTGACCGTTACATAAACCTTGGTTACGACGATGGTTTGCTGGAATATGAAAACACGAAGGAAGTAGTGGCGAAGCTTGTGCGGGTGATCCGGCAGCTCAGACCGGATGTGATCTTTGCTTTCGATCCTGGCAAAGGTGAGCAACGGTGGCACAAGGCCGACCATCGCGCGGCTGCCATGCTGGCGGCTGATGCCGCCCGAGCTGCCATGTGGCCGCTTCTGTTCCAGGGACAGATCACAGCCGAGGGACTTGAGGCGCACACGGTGGAGGAATACATGCTCTATGATTCGGCAGAGGAGGATAAAAATATTTGGGTAAATATTACCGGGTATGATGAGAGAAAGATAGAGGCCCTATCGAAATACGTAAGCCAATGGAGCTCAGGCTGGTATAATTACCAGGGGCCCGAACTGAGTCCTGAAGAGGCCGAAGAGGTCAGGGAACGTGTGAGCAAAAGGATTGAATACCAGGACGGGATCCCCATGGAAGGATTTCGCTATTACAAAGGGCTTCCCGACAATATTGGAAGGTAGCAGTCCCTTTTTCAGTTGGAATCCGGTCTCAGCATATTGATGCAATTTACCATGGCCCGCGCATCGTGGTAAGTGGTTTTCCAGTTGTGGCTTTTTTGTTGGATGATGTTTTCGGGATAGGTGTCCAGCCCGTAATTGTACCAGCCACCATGTTCCTTATCAATCAGCCAGGTATCGATATACTGCCACTGCTTTCTGAATTTCCCGAAGTAATCTTCATCCGGATGGAGACCATGCATGAGCATGAGTGCGTTTAGACCCTCCGATTCAACCCAGAAAGCTTTATGGTCCAGGTGAAGGGTGCGTTCCCCGTTGTTATTGTAGGCGGCATAGTAAAATCCACCGTTCTCCCTGTCCCACCCATGGGCAAGGGCATGATCCACAAGTTTTTTTGCGAGTTCCAGTGCTTTTTTATCATCTTCCAGGCCCAGGGCATGGGCAGCCTCAAGCATCAGGAAAGCGGTCTCCACATCATGACCGAAGGTGATATGCTGGGTATAGTAGTAATTGCCTCCCGACAGTTCCACCATTACTTCATCCGGTACCAGTGTCCAGTCGGGATAGAAAAAGAGATGCAGGTATCCTTCCGGATTAACGAACCTGTCGCGGAAAAGGAGGTACATCTCCTCCAGCCTTTCCCGTAACAGCGGGTCGGGCCATACCATGTACAATTCCGTGAATGCCTCCAGGATGTGCAACGAGCTGTTAAACTCCTTCAGACCGGTCAGGGGGGAGTTGCCTGATTCTCCGGTGGTTCCTGCATCGTTGGATTCCGGGGTTCCGTCGCGTTTCAGCACTTCAAAATAACCACCATGAACGCCGTCCCGTGCATGTTTATCCATCCACCTAAAGGCATTGATGGCCATTTCAAGTGCATCGATCTTTTTGCTCACTTTGTAATACCGGGCAAGACCATGAATTGCAAATGCCTGTCCGTATACGCGTTTATGACCGATGGTGCCGGGATCCGGGGCCCCTTCCCTGGTGGTGGCATAGTAAAATCCGCCATAATCGGGGTCCTGGAAATTTTGTTTTATAAACCGGAACCCATGATCGGCCCAGGCGAGAAATTCATCCTGTTCCGGATAGTGATCGTACAGCATGGCAAGGGTCCAGAGATGCCTTGATTGGTGGACGATGGCCTTATTCTGGTTTCCTTCAGAGAGCGTCCAGTCGTGGTTAAATGTGGAGATGTAACCGCCATGGAGTGTGTCAATGCACCGTGGGTACCAGGGGTTAACAATCGAGTTGAAGAGGCTCTCCTCAAGCTGGTCCGCCAAGAGTTCCATGTCCGTTGGTTCTCTGTTACAAACCTGAATCATTACGGGAAGAAGAAAAAGAATTATCACTCTTCGGTCCATATCGGTTGGTTAATTGTTATGGTTCATTTTGTGCCATATATAGCCGCTGTATGTGGCGTTAATTGGCTGTATCATTATGTTCGAGATTGAATGCTGTCCATTCTTTATATCTGGGTGCGTAAAATTTTTACTGCAACGAAAATGTCGGACATTATGGGTCGACCCTGTAAAGTTGGTCGACAGCAAGCACAAGAAACATATAGTTTGTTGCGCCTCCACCCATCACGTATTCGGTTTGCTGCCAGAAAAAGGGCCACTCTTTCAGTTCAGGGAGGTCCGGACGGATGAGTGCAGTGCCGGAAGCAACGCCTCCGGGGATGAATGACCAGTCGGCCCTGTTTACTCCGTATGCGGTGGTAACCGAATTGGAACCTACTCCGGAAACAAAGGATTTATTATTGATGCCGGGATGGACGCCAAGGATAAAGTTCAGTGCATTTTCATAATAACGGGTGGAACTGTGCGATGGCCATCCCTTATGAAACAGATACTGATCCACACCAAATTTCTGTATGGTCCATCCTGCTCCCCAAATATTGGGTTTGTATGGAACTCCGTATGGAGAATTTTCCGACTGCTTCACGGCCAGGTCGGCCTGGTAACCGGCAACTGCCAGCTCGATATTTTTCCTGAAAGATTTGTTTTTTACCAGATGAATCATCCGGCCGATGGGAGGCCCGCAGTCGGAAATATTTTCAATGATGGAATTCTCCATCGATAGCAGTTCCTTCATTAGTTCCGGGCTTCCTGTTGAGAGGATCAGTTCTGTAAGCGCCGCCACTTTGGATTGTGTGCGCACACGTTCTTCCTTTGCATGCTCCCAGAGGGCCAGGGCCACCTCAAGGGCCTCTGCCGATAATTCAGGATTATGTTCCTGAAGTACACGCGAAGCGGCAGCAAGTGCAGCGGCAACCTGCAGTTCCCTTCCCGGATTTTCTTCAGTAAATACCCACCTGTCGTCATCAATTCCGGATGTGGAGCCTGTTTTTTCTCCCCTGGCCAGTGCCGGATCATAGACAAGATTATCGGTCATGGAGGCAGCATCGCCAAGCATCACATACTGCCGGATATCCTGGCAGATGATACCCCTGTACAGTCTGCCCAGCGACCGGTACCCACCTAGAATGGTGCCCAGGCCATGTTCAATTTGTTGTATCACATCGGAAACCCCGTCTGGCACATGGATCTCTACCAGTTTATTTTCCTGGTCGATGAGCGTGGCATCCCATTGCAGATCAAACTCCTCGATCATCCATGCGAGCATTTTTACTGTGCCGGCCTGTGATTCAACACGCAGGTCATAATCGCCGGCATCGTGCCATCCGCCTGTATTTAACCCGGGAACCGGATCTCCTGAGTTATATTCCGTGTGTGTTGAGTTGCCCTGGATATACCCGTCGAAATGGTTGTGACCGGTGGGGGCCATCAATGCATCGTCGTGGTGACACAGGTCGTGCCATACGCGGTATTTTTCATTGACACGCATGTGGCACATCTGTACCGGCAGGTAATATTCCAGGGTGGGCTGCCAGGTATTTTCGTTGTAAATATCTTCAGAGATCCTGAAAGGATGGGAGGTTCTTCCCCCGTACCGGATCTCATACACGCCCTCTTCGGTGATCCCGGAAAAGTCGATCCGGGCATACCTGTATCGCAAAAATTCACCCCAGCTCTCCGGCGTACCATTTTTAACAAGTTCTTTCCCTTGTGCGCCGGCCCGGAAAATGGAGTAATCCTCCAATTGTTCTGTTCGACTGTCCATCTCAATGATGGCCACCTTCTCCTGGCCGGGATGGTACCCCAGCTGGGAAACCTGTATCACCGGCTCATAAATCCAGTTGGGAACCACATTCGGTGTGACTGTCCAGCTGATAGCGTTTTCTGAACTGTTTGCGGGAACGGTACTTCTGACAATGAACCATCCGTTGTTGTGATTGGTCCTGCCGTCCAGCAGTTCCATCGGCCTGTCTGGTGAGGTAATGGTGATCATCTGCATCGGGTCATCGGGTGCCACAATTAACTGATGACCTGTGGCCATGGGTTTTGAGATCCAGGAGGTGTCGGATAGGGTGAGGGGCCCTCCCGGCTGTATATTGAACAGTCCGGACTTTTGATCCATGATCCAGGTTTTTCCAAAATATTCACCTGGAAACAGTTCCAGGTTAAATCCTACTTTGCCGACCCAGGCTTCCGGAAGCGGTTCGTCCAGGTCCACCATAACAGTGAAGGAGGAACCTGTTGCTGGTGTTACTCTGACAGAATAATTCAGTTCCAGGTCGGGATAGATAATTGGGTTGAATCCTTTTTTATGCCGGGAAAGATCAGGGTATGATAATCGTTTTATCAATGTGTTTGTCTGTTCATCTCTCTCTACCTCTTTACCGGCAGGGATGGGCGACCACTGGCCCGGGGAGGGTTCCAGGCGGAGATCGCCATTGGCAGCAAGACGACTGCCATGCATGATGATCGTTACCCCCGACTGGTGTCCGTCGGGATAAAAGTCGCTGAAAAATGTAACATCAAGACCCTGCATGTGAAAATAGCCTTTGTCATTCAGCTGCAAATTTTGCTGTGCATGGGATGCCTGGAACAACAGCAGGACGATGGAAAGGGGAAGCAATTGATATTTAAGTTTTTTCATAGGTATGGTTTATGGCAACTAAAATACAGAAAGTTTACGGAACACTTTATTTTGCGTCTATCAATGGACAGACACTAATTAGCCGAACCATGCCCGCTGGCGGCCCTTAAGATTATTCAGAACATCGATGGTGGTATTCACATCATCCACGATCTGGAAATCGAACATGCCCACGCAGATGAAATCAGCTCCATTTTCGAATGCCCAGTTGAAGCCATCGGCAGGATAGATGGATCCGGCAGCCAGGACTTTGAATCCCATGACAGGAACGGAAGCCCTGTTTACAAACGCTGTTGTTCTGTCGGGATAGAGGCAGAAAATATTGTCGTGAAACTTGTTATGATCCAGGCTTCGATCTCCATCCACTTCAAATGGTACGCGGTTTTCCCGGGGATGGGCCGACCAGTAATTGTCGTGGTGCATAGTTTTCATATAATAGTCCGGAATGATCCCTTGCGCTTCACAGGCGATGAGTGCATCCACGGTGTGGGAACCCAGTCCTGCCACAAAGCCCTGACTACGGATACGGTCCAGCATCTTTTCAATCACATCGATCCGGTTGTCCCTCACCAGCCAATCACACCAGTTGCCCTGCACCTGGAGGATGTCGGCACCATAGTCGATCGCCTGGTTGATCTCCTTGTAAATGTCGTCGTTTTCCATGTCGGGTGCTACCTGGGAGATCACCTTGATCTTGCTGCCCGTTGCTTTCCTGTACCTGGCCATTAAAGCATTGGTAGGAAATCCAATATTGATGGAATTTATCCCGGCCTGTTCGGCAAGCATCAGGGTTTCATAGATTTTTTTCTCGGTATTGTAGGCTCTGAACAGTGATGGTACATAATGGAGATCGCGTGAATGTGCCCAGCCTCCCACCAGGTTACCTCCCAATATCAGTCTGCTGAGCTCCTGGTCCTTGATCTTCCCCTTGGGCAGTACACCCTTCAATTCATTGAGGGAAGAGAAATTTAGCTGCACCGTGGCTCCCGACAATACATCCACATCGTTATGGGTCTGCCGGACTGCCCCCCATCCAAGTGCCCCAAGGAAGGGGAGCGTTGCCAGGTTTTTCAGGACTTCCCGGCGGGTATTGACGACAGCTCCTTCTTCCTGTAGCTCATTACTACTTACCTCCTCATCTCCAGTACCGATTTTGGATTTGACAGATTTTCTGAATAGGGAATCGATCCCGTACCCGGCCTCTTTTCCGAACAGAAGCAGGCTGAGCACTACTACCTCAATGAGGTTCCTGTTTACCACAAAAACATGACCCTCCGGTGATCCAAAGAGTGAAGTTCCGAACGGCGGGTAGGCGAAATAATAGAGTAAAAGCAGGAATATACCGCTGATGGCACTTATTCGGGTGAATAACCCTGTAAAAAGGGCCAGTCCGATAAAGATCAGACCGTAAATATTCATAAAATCCACCACGCTGAGCATGGCATCTGAGGATGCCAGCCAGTGGTAAAAGCCCGCTAAAAATCCGGTTGCATTGGCCAGGTAGTTCCCGGCCGACCAATCGCTGATCACCAGTTTGGAGATACCTTCATACATAAAGTGCCAGCCGATGGCCGCCCTGACAACAGTGAAGGCGATTTTTTTAATTCCGTTGGGGGTGGGGTGCATTGTATTCAAAATTTAAAATTTGAAAGAGCAATATTGAAACAAGGGTTGTCTTGTCCCTTCGACGCCTAAATGTAAAAAAAAATTGTTATTCTGGCCTGATACCATTATAATGGACCCCCTCCCGGGGTTTGGCCATCCAGTCAGCAACGGTTTCGCGCCATTCCAGGTAGTGTGGGGTATTCTTGTGGGCAGCCGCCGCCTCTTCGGTTTCATACGCTTCATATAATGCAAACTGGTTCGGATCATCCCCTTTCTGAAGCACATCAAACCGCAGGTTGCCAGGTTCATTGATCGATTTTTCGTGGTTCTTCACGGTGGCCGTAATAAACGATTCCCTGTGTTCGGGTTTAACATAGACATGTACGATGGTTGCGATCATATTAATTCTTTTTTAATTATTTCAAAGACAGACATGCAAATGAGACAAGGCATGTAATCGAGACAAGGCATGTAATCGAGACAAGGCATGCCTTGTCTCTACTACATCGTTTTGATTTTGGGTAAATATAGTGCATGATGCCGATAAAAACAGGCCAAAAATGGTTATAATTACATTTGAACAAGGACATGTTATTGGTCTGAGGTAAACAATTCTGATATTATATTGCTATACTGCCAGACAGAGATGCATTGTTCATGGAGCAAAATTAAAAGTATATGAAGAAACAACTGGTAAGATACATTCTGCTCACTTTGGTTCTGTTGCAGCAGTTTGGGTATGCAGTGTCCCAGGTACCCACGCATATTGACGGAAAGAAACCGGTGGCAGTGCCATTTACACTGCCTAATATCCTGATATTTATTGTGATTCCGTTGGGATTGCTGGTCTTTTATATCTGGTGGCTGAAGCAGAATAAAAAGAAACAGGCGGAGGCGGAGCAAAGGAAAGAAGACAAATAATTTCTGATTACAAAGGTAAGTGAAGGTGGCTTAAAATAAACGGCCGGTTCAATAATGATACCGGCCGTGAGATATATGCTGGAAATTAACTGATTGCAGATTTACAGCGACAAAGAGACAATTTGAGACATGGAGTGCCTTTACCCTGTTACCTGAATAATAAATTGGTCATCCATGGTTCTACCTCCAGCTCCGGTTCAAGCGTATTATAAATGGGAGCCTTCATCCAAGATTCCATAATTATTTCTTCTTCCACAGTTTCGTCAAGTGGTATGGTCATCCACGATTCAACCTCTAATGGAGTTTCCATATGTGCTGAGAATTTTTCCGTCATCCACGGTTCGGTTTCCATATTTTCTTCCACGATAAGTATTATATTTTCCACTGAAATTGATTTTAATACCGTGGGAACAACATCGCCAGTTGGATTAGATTTTGCCGGATAAAAGCTGTAAGCTACATCCATGAACGGTGAATATGATTGCGTTCTGTCGGTTTTGAATATCTGTAAAAACTTCCAGGCGCCATCTGCCATTTTTCCCTGACTGTAACCCTTGCCTGCTACGGACGCTAAGATAATAAGTGAGGTAAAAATTCTAACCCTGTTTTTTCTGCTGATCATTGTTTTCATTACGATACTTTTTAATTTGATTTTCCATTTTGCATAATACATGCCAAAGGTCATAAAATACACAAAAACAATCACATACGTAAGTAATTGTAAGGGGCAAAACGTTGAAGAATGACCGGATGCGTATGAATAGTGTCCGAATACGGACATAAAAAGATGAAAAAGTCTTTTACTAAGTCATGCAACTATTCCAAAAAAAAAAGGTTTTATATACAACTACAAAAAAAACGTATAAACAAAAACCATTATTATTATGAAGAATCGATTTTTTAAAACAATTTTTGCTTTAATTATAAGTGTATCCATGATTGGAATTACGTCATGTGATTTTTTGGGGGGAAGTATTGACGAAGCCGACCTGGTTGGGACATGGAACATCGATGATGTTTCTGCGGAAATTTCTGTGGCAGGAATTAATATAACCCAGTTTCTGATTGCTACTTATGAATATTCCAGCGATTCTGCTGAGGCGATGATGGATTCACTGGTGAGTGAATTCAGCGAAGGTATCAGCGGAACCATTACTTTTTCGGCTGATTACAATTATGTAATTTCTGGTTCAGAGATTGAAGGTTCAGGAACATGGAGCCTGGATACCGAAACCGATCTGCTTTCGTTGCAGGAGACAGGTGATACTGAATTAGAAATATTGACAGTTGAGACGCTGAATGCAACTACACTGATTGTTACGCTGCCAGCCGAAGATGAGGAGTTGGATCTGAACGGCGATGGTGAAGATGAGACAACGGTTGATATTAGTATTGTAATAGAGATGAGCAAGGAAGAGATCTAATGAGTGGCTGTCCATAATGTCCGATATCTGCGTTATTGCAAAAATTTTAATTCCTCATATACCTTAGTATACTGCGGATTAAAATTTTTGCACGCCTTGATCTCGAACATTATGATCCAGCCACTCTACGTTTAAGACAGACTCTGGTGAGTTTCCGTCCATAATGTCCGATATACTCATGAATAGTTTATTTTCAGCGGTATTCGTGAGCTCGTTGCACTCGGTTCTGCGTTACGCTCGTAGCACCTCACCCCCTGGCCCTCTCTCCACGTGGAGAGGGGGAGTCGCTTCGTTTTAAATTCTGGAAATTCGACGATATTCCGTGCTTCTGTCGTTTTGATTCGGTATTCAGAGTAAAAATGTATTCATCGTAAGAGCCTTTTTTTTAACCACAGAGTTAAGAGAGTTTTAAAAAAAAATACCCGGGGATATACTCTCCGGGTATTTTTTTTGTAAAATAATCTGGAACACTTATGATTGCTTCGGGTACTTAACGGAACAAGGGTTTGTATTTTTCCCTGTACTGGTAAATTAGAACCAGGTTTAACGTTGCTACAAAGGCAGCGGACAGGATGTTCCAGCCTCCGTTTGCAAAATTAAAGATCAGGAAGTTAACGGAAAGAGGAGCAAGGACAATTATCAGAAAAGGTACCCACCTGTTCATAATGAATGCGATTCCCAATAATATTTCAAAGATGTATAATGCCGGCAGAAATTGCAGTATGGAATCCAGGTAATTCCTGGTAAAATCAGGCATTTTTCCGTACCCGGAGGGCATAAAATGCAGGAATTGATTGGCTGCATATACAATCAGATAAGCGCCAAGTACAATACTTACAACTCTGGTAAATTTTATGTTTTTCATAGTTGTTGGTTTAAGATTGTTGAAAGGTATAAAAAAAATCAATTCCTAGTATAATGGTAGGATAAAACAATCCGGGGGGTTACACTGTCGGAAGGTATGTACTACTGTGCTAAAGAGAGGGAGATAGGAGCAAGCTCTTTAGTGGTGGACTTCAATGCAGTATAAAAAATGATCTGCTACGTTTCAGCGCTCGCAGGTTGGAGACCCCTCCTTCGCGAAATGTTTGGGAGGACGAAGTAGGAGGGATGATGATTTAGCTTAAAGGTCTTCTTCCTTGCTGATATGGAAGATTGCATCCCCCCGGTTTACGATGGAGGCAGTATTTGTACAGACAATATGTCCTGAATGGGGTGCAACCACTGGTTTTTCATAATCTCCATAGGGATCCTTGATCGTACCCAGCAACGCTTTCCTGGTAACAAAAGTGCCGTTTACAGGTTCAGGGAAAAAGAGTCCGGATGAGGGGGCGCGTAACCATTGGGTTTTCCGTATTACCGTGGATCGTTTTGTTATCTCTGGTTTTCCATACTGCATATCGAGGTGACGCATGATATTAATGGCTCCGTGGAATCCATATTCGATCACTTCCGGATCCAGACTTTTGGTTTTTCCTCCTTCAAACAGTAAGACCTTTTTCCCCATTTTCATCAGGGTCTCCCTGATGGATTTGGGTATGCCGCGGGAATGGATCACAAAGGGCGCGCCGAAAGCCATGGCAAGCTCCTCCATCCCCTGTATGTTGAAGTCGCACCTGATCTGCGTATAATTCTGTCTGTCGGAACTTCCGGTATGAAAGTCGATTGCATAGTCGACAATGGGGGCGATCTTTGTGCGGAAATGGTAAGCAAACTGGCTGGCCAGTGATCCGTCTGCTCTCCCTGGGAAAACGCGGTTCAGATCCTTCCCGTCGGGCAGTTCCCTGGCCTGGTTGAGGAACCCGAATACGTTGAACACCGGGATACTGATGATGGTGCCCCGGGCGGGTCTGTGGAACCCGGAGCTGATAATCTCTCTGACAATGGCCACACCGTTGGTTTCATCCCCATGGATACCGGCGATCAGCAGCAATACCGGCCCGTCTTCAATAGCCCTCTCAATGTTGATTGGGATCTGTATCCTGTTCCTGGTGTGGAGCCTGGCTACCTCCAATTCCAGCCGGGTGCTCTCACCACGTGGAATATCCTTTCCCAGTATGGTCAGCATCCTGTCAGACATTTCGTTCCACGTAACTGATGATCTCCTTGGCAATGTCGTTTCCTGTGGCTCCTTCGATGCCTTCCAGTCCGGGAGATGAATTCACTTCGATCACCAGCGGGCCGTGATTCGACTGCAGCATATCAACACCGGCTATGCCCAGACCGAGCACGCGTGCAGATTTCAGTGCGGTATTTTTTTCGTCGTCGGAAAGTTCTATCAGGGTAGCTGAGCCTCCTCGATGCAGGTTGGATCTGAATTCACCCTTTTTACCCTGCCTCTTCATTGCACCCACGATATTTCCTTCCACCACAAATGCACGTATATCTGCCCCACCGGCTTCTTCGATGAATTCCTGGGCGATGACCCTCGCTTTCAGACCGTTAAATGCCTCAATAATCGATTTAGCAGCGTTTTGGGTTTCAGCCAGCACCACACCCAGTCCCTGGGTGCCCTCCAGTAACTTGATCACCAGGGGGGCGCCCCCAACTGAATCCACCACCTGTTCTACATCCCGGGAGTAGTTAGTGAATACCGTTTTTGGAAGTCCGACACCTGCCCGGGAGAGGATCTGCATGGAGCGAAGTTTGTCCCTGGACCTGATGAGTGCCTGGGACTCGACAGCCGAAAAGACTTTCATCATCTCGAACTGCCGAACTACGGCTGTCCCGTAAAAAGTTACGGAGGCACCTATGCGGGGGATCACAGCATCCACATGCTCCAGGTAATGGCCGTTATAGTATATCCTCGGACGCTTCTTTTCAATTTCAATGTTGCATTTCAGATGGTCAACCACCAATGCTTCGTGTCCCTTATTCTCTGCCGCCTCAACCAGTCTGCGCGTGGAATATAATTCCGGATTCCGGGACAAAATTACTATTCTCATTCAATCGTATTTAAAATTTTATTTTTCTCTTTATAGGAAAGGTTGGTTCGTTGTGTGTCTACAATAAACCTGCGATTTATTAATTTTCTCCCGATAAGGACCGGGAACTTCATTTCTCCCCGCTCACTCAGGGTAAATTCTGAAACAATGGTTTCACCAAATAATACAATGGATGTATTGATTACATACCTTTTTTCCGTTACCCCAAATGAATTCTTTACCCGTTTCTGCTTGTAATTTGCATATACAAATTCCTTGTTGTTATATTCCGGATGTGATTTATCCAACAGGCAGAATCTGATCATCGTACGACCATCTTTTATTTCTTCTTTTATCTGTTCACAATGGATCGATGAGGTATAGGCACCTGTATCGATCTTGACATCAATATTCTGAAGATCCAGTTCTGGAAAATCTGCTTTATCTCGCCGGCCTATGATCCTTTTTTCTTTTTTCAATGGCTGTTTAGGCAATTCTATTAAATTTTGCCGGAAACGCAACGGTTAACACCCCATTTGATTAATCCACGACAAATTAAAAGTGTACACTAATGGATGATCATTCCGTGCAAATATAGCATAATACAACAAAAATGAATTTTCCTCACAGCCTAACTTATTTGAATTTTGAACGGGCGAAATTTTTAAAAGCACGGTAATACAAGAATTTCGAACAGATTGTATGATTTTTACTGCAAGCAATGAAGATTATAGGGAGGTCAATTATTTTTCAACGATTTTAAAAATCGCATTCGCACAAGTGCTCCCTGCACCTGGTTTTCCAGTTCCAGTTTACCCTGGTGTACATCCATGATTTTTTTAGAAACCGGCAATCCCATACCAAGGCTATTGTCGGTAACACTCTTGTCTTTATTGAACACTTCATGCATCTCTTGTAACTCCCTTTCAGTGAATCCTTTTCCCTGGTCACTGATTTCGCATATATACTCTTTATCGGTTTCGTAATTCTTAATTTCAATTATGCCGTCTTTCGGGGAGTACCTGATGGCGTTATCAAGAATATTCAGCAGACAGGTCTTTACAAGCGTCTGGGCTCCCTGTAATGTGCCGGGTACAGCATTCTCATCGGTTATTTTAATCCGGGGACCGTCATTTCCCATCTTTTCCTTAACCTCATCAAGGGTATTGTATAATGTATTGCGAAAAGAGAACTGCTTGTCAATGATAGAAGATTGCATGGTGATAATCTGTGTAAGGATCAGTGCATTCATTGAAAATTTTTCCAGCCTGTTCACCGATTGGTCCATTATTTCAATTAATGGTGTAACGTCTTTTGGCAGATCTTTTCCCTTTAACAGGAATGTGGATCCGATAATGCCGTTCAGCGGAGTTCTTATTTCGTGACTGATAAGATTCAGAAATTCAGATTTGGCTTTATCCAGTTCTCTGAGTTTGAGATTATTTTCCTTCAGTTTTTTGTTCGCGATCTGTAATTTCAGTGTTCTTTCCTTTACTACGCTTTCCAATTTATCATTCATTGATTTCAGCCGTTCGTTGTTATGGCGCAGAGTAAGCTGGGTCTTAATTCTAACTGTTATTTCCCTGTTATCAAAGGGTTTGGTAATGTAATCCTGCGCTCCGTATTCAAAACCTTTCAGGATAGATTCCCTGTCGGTATCGGCGGAGAGGAAAATGATGGGCATATTTTCATAGCTTTCCTCCTGCCTGATCTTTTTGCAGACATCGAATCCACTCATTCCTGGCATGTTAATGTCCAGCAGGATCAGGCTGAAAGCCTTATTAGTAAGCCAACTAAGGGCAGCGTGTCCATCCATGGCAAATTCAACATGGTAATCAAGCCCACGCAGTAAATTTCCAAGCACCTGTAGATTCTGAGGGTTGTCATCAACGATGAGTATAATATCTTCCTGTTGGTCCTGGTTCTGCAACAAATTATCGGTTATTCCCATGATTGTTTTCATTTATCTTTTTAATAATGTCAGGGTATTTTTTCAGAAAGTGCATCATCTTCTGAATATTGAAATTTTCCACCGCACTGACCAGGTCATGTCCATAATCACTTATATATGTACTTTGATGTATACCACCAAGTTCAATTAATTTTGTACCAAACTCTTTCACCTCATTCACAGGTTGTCTTTTTTGGAGCGTTCCCCAAATTTCCAGGCCGTCACCTTCAAGCACTTGTAATAATCCACTTATATCACCCATCTCCTGTACGGTTGGTGCTGTTTCATCCTCATTTTTCTGTTCACCTGCACCCTTAATAGTATGAGGGAGAAACTCCATTAACTTATGGTATAAATCATTGATCTGTAATGGTTTTACCAGCAGTCCGTTAAATGCACTTTTCAATATTTTTTCCTTTTGATCTTTCATTGCTGAAGCTGAATATGCGAGGACAGGTACATCTTTCAGTTTTTCTCTCTCTTTAATTTTCTCCAGTAATTCAAATCCATTAATGCCCGGCATCCTGATATCTGTGATGATCAGGTCAGGTTTTATATAATTCATAATTTCCAGGGCGGCTGATCCGTTCTCTGCCTCCAACGCTGTAAGTGCTGTATTTGCCAGGCAGTCTCGTAAGAACTTGCGGTTATGATCCACATCATCAATGATTAGTACGGTACATTTGTCAAATGATACAATGCCCGGATCAATGATCACCTCCTCCTCCTTTTCAGGTTGGTAATCCTGCATGAATTTTATCTCCGGAATTTTCACGGTAAATGTACTCCCCTTGCCTGTTTCAGATTGAAGTGTGATTTCCCCCCGCATCAGTTCAACTAACCGTTTACTTATGGCAAGCCCCAATCCGGCACCTCCTTTCTCCGATTTTCCCCTGGCCTGGATGAATGATTCAAAAATCTTTTTCTGCATTTCACCGGAAATACCAATTCCGGTATCTTTCACCTTAATTACCAGGTCAAACAGATCTTCATTTTTTCTGCTTTTGTTGCCGGGGTTCCCTTTGAATTCGGCATCCACCTTCAGGAAAATTTCTCCTTGTTCCGTGAATTTTACTGCATTTCCCAATAAATTCAGGACCACCTGGCGCAAACGTACACTATCGATATACAGATATGGTGGTGTTTCTGAGGAGATAATCGTATGCAACTGCAATCCCTTCTCGTTTATCTGAAAATCGAATATCCTTTGGAATTCATTAAAAAATGATTGAGTCTGAATGAATTCAAAAGAAAGATTCATCATGCCCACCTCTATTTTTGTCAGATCCAGGATATCATTGATAAGTGTGAGTAATGATTTTCCGCTTGATTTGATGGAATGAACATATTCTTTTTTGATACCATCAGTTACGATGGGTGCAAGAAGTTCACTGTAACCCAGGATGGCATTTAACGGGGTTCTTATCTCGTGGCTCATATTGGCAAGGAACTCGCTTTTGGCCATGTTGGCCTGTTCAGCCTCTTTACGTGCATTTTGCAGATCCTTTGTCCGCTCCTCAATTCTGTGTTCCAGGTTGATGTTCAGGTCCCTGATCTTTTGTTCGGCTTTTTTACGATCTGTGATATCTTCTTTTACAGCCAGGTAATTAGCGACTGTACCGTTTCGATCCCTGACCGGGTTAATGGACATGCTTTCCATATATAATTTCCCGTTTTTTCTACGGTTATGTATCTCACCCTTCCAAACTTTCCCCTGTTTAATGGTAGACCATAATTCCTCGTATACCCGTTTTTCGGTTTTACCAGATTGTACAATGTTCATATTTCTGCCTTTCATTTCCTGAAGGCTGTATCCTGTTATAGTTTCAAAAGCCGGATTCACATATTCCACCCGGGCATTCAGGTCAGTTATGACGATGGCAACAGGGCTCTGGTTTACAGCCAGCCATAGCTTGTCTAATTCAGCATTCGATTCTATCTTCTCACTGATGTCCATGGTAACCCCTTTCAAGGCGATGGTCCTGTCAACTTCATAAACAGGCACAATATTGGATTGCACCCACCGGGTGGTATCGTCTGGTAGTATGAGGCGGAATTGTGTCTCAATCTTGCTTTTTCTCTGTTCTATATCGTTCAGCATCTGATCCACGATGTACAGATCATCGGGATGTACATGATTTCTGATATAGTCATAAGATGGTTCAATTTCCCCGATGGAAAGGCCCAGCACCTTGTAAAGATTTTTTGACCATTTGGATTTGCCGGTTAACAGGTCCAGTTCCCAGTGCCCCATTCTGGCCATCTCCTGTGCGTAATTCAGATTTGCCTCATTTTCAATCAATGCTTTTTCAACCAGCAATTTTTCAGTGATATCCTCCTTCACGGCCATGTAGTTGGTTATCTTGCCTCTCATGTCGGTAATCGGACTTACCCTGGCAGATTCAAGGTATAGTGTTCCGTCTTTTTTACTGTTCTGGAATACCCCTTGCCATATATCTCCCCTGGAGATCACTTCCCAAATTGCAGAATATTTTTCATCCGGATTGTCGCTTGTGTTCAATTCCCCGAATTTTTTTCCATACAGCTCTTTCCTGGTATACCCACTGGTTTCGCAAGCCCTGTCATTTACATATTCGATAACACCGTTCATGTCCATGATCAGAATGCTCAGGTGTGTCTGTTCAACTACGCGGAGAAGTTTCGATACCTCGGTTTCTACTTCCACCTGGTGGGTTATGTCAGTAAATGAACCGGTTCCGCCATAAACACCGGACCCATTTTTGAGCGGTACAACATTTATGCTGATCCAAATAATTGCTTCTGATTTTGTAATTATTCTGAGTTTGCTCTTGTGCGTCCTTTTTTTTCCAAGATTGATCAGGAGGTCCTGCACCTCTTGTTGATGTTCGGAATGTATAATATCTAAAAAACTGGTTCCATATAGTTCTTCAGGTTTATAGCCGGAAATAGTTTTGAAGGAAGGACTCAGGTAATTTATGATCCCTTTATCTGATACCTGAAAGACAACTTCATTTATTGTTTCCACCAGTGTCCTGTATTTTTGTTCACTGATGATCAGTGCATTTTCAGCAAGTTTGCGGTCTGAAATATCACGGCTGATATACATGATGCTTTTTGGTTGTCCCGCATGATCTTTGATTAAATCACCGGTAACCTCAATAAAAAATTCAGTTCCGTCAGATTTTACGGCTAAATATTCTGAACTCCCCTTATACTTTTTTTTCGAAATATTTTTCAGATCTTCCAACACCTTATCCTGGTTACTCCCGGCAACGAATTCCAGGATACGTTTGCCAATGAAACTTTTGGTATTACTGAGGCCAAACATTTTTATTGCAGCTGGAGAAATAAAGCTGATATATCCGTCAAGATCAGTGATGATGATACAATCGGGGGAGGTGTTTATCAATGACCTGTACAGTTCCTCACTCTTTTTTAACTGGACTTCCATCTCTTTGGTGCTGTTGATATCCACGATGGTTCCTATACCGCCAGCAAAATGGCCGGATTCATATTTCGCCCTGGTGGAAATCCTTATCCATTTGGATTTGCCATCCTTTGTTTGCAGCCTATATTCATTATCTATTGATTTTCTGACGGATAGCTCCTGGAGTCTGGCAATCAGCTTTCCAGCATTTTCACCCACGAATGATTTGAAATGATTTCCGATGATATCACCGCTTGAATATCCAATAATTTTGCGAATCCCCGGACTTATGTATTTGATGATACCGGTGTGGTCAACTTCAAAAATAACATCATTGATATGCTCTATGAGCTTTTTGAATTTCTTTTCATTTTCTTTCAGTCCCGACCGGGCGTGTTTCATTTCTTCACTGATCCGCGTGATTTTTTCACTGAGATGAATATTTTTTTTGTTTAAATTATTTATCTCAGCGATGAGTTGCTCCTTTGTTTTCTTTCCATACTCCATCTCAGATTCAATTTCCTGCTTCAGCGGATCAGATATGCTGGTTTTATGAAATATCCAAACCCGGTTATTTCCCTTCTGTCTGAACTGAAGAGTAGTTCTTTATTTAATTGTGGGGTTTATCATCTGAACGTTCGTCACTGATGGAGTGGTTACGAAATGAAACAAGCGGTTACATTCCGTCTAGGTGCATGTATTATACTAATTTTCGGGGATATTGTTGCAGAATATACCAGTTATATTGTTAAATGAGATGTTAAAGTGGGAAACAGTCCTCAACAGGAGGAGCGTTTCCCACAAAATATTACCTGTAACTGCGAATGTGATATATTTTTTTCTCCTGTTACCGGATTTTTTTAAGATCCTTTTTAGTAAATCCATCCTCTACGGCATTGGTAATCTGCCGATAATTATAATAATAGAGGTTTCCTTCCACGTCGAAAATCATTTCGAAACATTTTCCGGCACCACTCTTGTTGTCTGGGCCAACATGATGAAGGAATACAGTGTTTTCAGGTTCCAGAGACAGTCTTTCTTCCATCTTCTCTGTGGAAAGTACTTCCACGTAATTGGGATACACTTCCCGCACCTTATATAGGGTACTGATCTCTTCAGCCAGCTTCTCTTCATTCAGTAATAGCGCCTTGTCTCGGAAATTTTCAGAATGGTTGTAATATTTCAGGCCAAGCAGTTTAATGAGCGCCCTGCGATTGTCTAATGCACGTACGTGTCGTTGCATGAATCGTACGATGGAGGGAACGGCATAGCTGTATACTGCGTTGTCATCGCCAGCATAGGACAAGGGGAGACTGCAAAATTCGGGCATATCAACAATTTCAGCGGCACCACTTCCCAGTACCAGGCTCATGAAATCGTATTTCACACCTTTCGGATCATCTTCATCTTCTCGCTGAATGAGAACCAGGAAAGAGTATTTGGGTTTAAACCTTCGTTCTTCAAACTCTTTTTTGGAAATGAATTCGTAATCAGTAATTTTCCAGTGTTTTTCCACGGCATCCTTGATGAAAACATTGTAGGAGATACTTCCATCTTCCAACACCACGCAGGTGGTTGAGTTTTTAAACAAACCTATTTGTTGTTTGTCGGCCAGGGGTGATTGGGCCATGGCATTGATACTCAGTATTCCCATGGCAAGGATTAACATATATTTAACCCAATGTCTGCCCCTGGAAATGTTTTTCATATAGTTTAATCGACTAAAATTTTTCATGATGCAATTATCTTTTTGGTGGTTATTAATGTTTATGTTAACTATGATCAATACAATTATTCAAACAGAAAAAATAGATTTCCGGCATATTTACCCCTGCATTTTTTCTTTCATCTTTCTAGTATAACGAAATTTAGCGATTAAGGTTGCTTTGGGTAAATAAAAGGTTTCGGGGGAATGAGATGTCAGGTACCGGATTTTTGATATGGGAAATCAAACACCTTTTGAATTTCTGAAAAACAATGCGGCACCTGTCAATACCAGCACACCAAGTAGTGCATGCAGATGCATAGCAGTATGCATTCCCGCGTTATCCCGGAAATACCCCAGGAGTATATTGCCCAGGGTAACACCTGCCCCGAAATGAAATGCCCATATTAGTGCCTGCCCGGTTGTTCGAAGATGGTTCGGGGTATGTCGCTGAACGTATTCCACCACGCCAATCAGGAAAAATGCAATGGTGACCCCGTGGAACAGACTGAGATAGATGGCAGTTTCAGGGGTGGATATGAGTCCGTACAGAAGCATTCGCGATATTGAGACGAACATGGAGAAGAGAATCAGTTTTTCGGGTTTAATTTTCTTTGCCAGCCGCACTCCCACTAGAAATGATGGAAGTTCGAAACCTGCCTGGATAAAGAATACCAACCCGATAAATGAGTTATCTGCGCCTATGTCTTTATAATAGAGGTTGATGAATTGATGAAGCGGAGAAACGGCAATACCGTAGATGAATATGATAATCAAAAAGATAAGCAGTTTACGGTTACGGAAGAAGATTGCAAAACTGCGGAAGTTCACAAGGCTCCTGCCGGTTACCGGCCGGGCAGGAAGTGTCAGCACATTCACCAGCGACAACAATAGAAACAGGAGTGCGGCGATCCTGAAAATTACCCAGGTGTTCTCCCTGGCAATATAACCGACCACAAGGGCAGCTATTGCATAACCGGCAGAGGCCCATAATCTGAACTGGCCGTATGAATAATCTGGTTTGTCCCGGATAAAACCGAGGGTCATTCCATCCATCACAGCACCGGCTGGCTGGTGAAATACAGAGATCATCAGTATAAAAATTACCATCCAGTGAAATGCAGTAGTTTGTCCTATGATAAAGACCAGGATGGCCGATACAGTGGTTAACAGCAGCAGGATGCGATTATTACCAAACTTGTCGGCAATCATCCCCCAGAAGGGCACCACCAGGGCTGAGGTTGAAATGAACAGGGCGTTCAGCAAACCGATCTGCACGCTTGCGTACCCGATTTGGTCCAGGTGAACGTTATAAAAGGCCTGCCAGGCAGAGAAAGCTCCTGCCATAAGCAGGTAAAATACAGGTAATTTGATGGTTTCACTTACTTCAATATGTACTTTGCTGCGCAAATTCATCGTGCGGTTCAATTCATTCCTTCAGTTAATTTCCAGGCAGATCCATACAACCATTAAACTATTTTTATGTTGATGACTGCCTGGGGAAATTTTGCAAATATATAAAAAGCACAGCCGGTTTATCAGTTAATGTGTTCTTGTATAATAAACTCGTTGTCAATATGCTGATGCTGCATGAACCAAAACGATGGGACCGCCTGTTGAACCATTCCCATTCATAAGTGTATATATCTGGTAGTAGCATGTAAACACAAATGCGAGCTGGATTATGAATAGAATTGGAATTGGACGGGAACAGACGCTTACAGCAATTTTAGCTGTAAGCATAGTTGGCCTGGCAGGCAGTTACTCCTGCTCAAACAGTAAAAGTGAAAACCGGGAGGCAGGCCTTTCCGGAGCCGATTCGCTGGCCCATTGCTGCACGCCGCTTCCGGAACGGCCAGGGTTTCAAGGGGGCCAACAGGCTGGTGGGTTTGAAGGATCCATCACCGAGGGGATGGTTTACATTCCAGGTGGAACGTTTACAATGGGTGGTGATTCCATCTGGGGGGAGGAGGATGAATTCCCGCGTCACAGGGTGAAGATTTCACCGTTTTACATGGACAAACATGAAGTGACGAATGCACAATTCAGGGAGTTTGTTGAGGCAACCGGGTATGTGACCATCGCTGAACAGAAGCCTGAATGGGAGGAGCTAAAAAAACAGTTGCCCCCGGGGACCCCGAGGCCCGATGAGTCGCTATTGGAGGCTGCATCGCTTGTATTTTCGGAGCCGAACCATCCGGTAACGCTGGATAATGCAGCGGCCTGGTGGCGATGGGTGACAGGGGCAAACTGGCGGCATCCCCAGGGGCCGGAAAGTAGCATCAACGGCAAGGACAATGAACCGGTGGTTCATGTGGCCTGGGAGGATGCAGCGGCTTATGCAAAATGGGCCGGGAAGCGATTACCTACCGAGGCAGAATGGGAATATGCCTCCCGGGGTGGATTGAAGGATGCCATCTATTCATGGGGAAACCAGGCAATAAATGAAGGGGAAGTGAAAGCAAACACCTGGCAGGGAAACTTTCCCATTGACAATATCAAAAGGGATAGCTATTACCGGCTCTCTTCGGTGATGAGCTACTCTCCAAACGGTTATGGGCTGTACGACATGGGTGGGAACGTATGGGAATGGTGCAGCGACTGGTACCGTCCCGATTACTATGCGGAAC
>JBBDIE010000120.1:0-3416 GCA_040880545.1 Bacteroidales bacterium
TCTCCTGGGTGCCATAATGAGCCTGTCGAATTACTAGCCGAAGGATTGTCAACTTCAATCTATATAGCAATAGTAATGCACTCCTTTGGTCTCCCACTCTCCAAGTCACCCTGTCTCCACATCCGAAAGACTATAAATTCTATTCGCTAAAAGATGTGTATAAAGATTAGTCCACGTGGAGAGTGGACCAGGGAGTGACGTGTCACGGAGTTAAAAGCAAACTCTTGAACAGTGGGATACAGGATAAATTTATACTCCCCTAACTCTACTGGTTAAAAAATTCCTCAAACGAAGAATACCTTTACACCGATAAGTAATCAATCCCACATCAGATCTTCCCGGCCTCCTCCCTCGCCCTTTCTATCAGTGCATCACCTTTCGATTCGGCCTCTTCAATGAGCCTGGCGGATTGGCTTTCCGCCTTCTTTACCAGTTCCTCTGCAGCTTTATTGGCCGCGATCTTTTTGAGCGGATTATTTCCAGCTTCCTTAATCAGCTGATCACCCTTCTTTTCAGCTTCTGCAACCAGTTTGGCACCCGCTGCCTCTGCCTGCTCAACAAGCCTGGCTTTTTCCGCTTCGGCATTTTTTATCAATGATTCGGCCCGGGCACTGGCCTCCTCCTTTACCTGATCCTGAACCTTCTCGATCTCCTCTGTAACCTTCTCCTTAACCGCGGCGGTAACAGTCTCTTTGGTTTTGGAGATGTTTCCGCTCAGGTCCGTTGTAACCTTCGGGTCGCTGAATGTGCCGGTGATATTGGCAATCACTTTAATGAAATCGGATTGCGGTATAGCCAGTCCTGCACCGGCGGCCAGGGCACCTACGCTGTTCATCAGTTCATTGGCACCACTGCCCATATCGCTTTTGGCAATGTTCATGTCCAGGAAGTAATTCATGGTCTGATCAATGCCATGGGATCCTGAAGCTGTCATCTTTGAAGCCTCAAAATTCATAGCAAAGGGTTCCACAATAACCCTGCCTTCATGTACCACGAAATTGATCTCTGCTTTGTCCAGTTCCAGGTTTTTCAATTTTTCATTTTTCAGTAAGGAACTCAATTTTTCCAGGGATGCTGGCTGTTCCACCTTCAGGTTCCGTGCAGAAAGCCGACCTTTGGCCTCCAGCGATTCATACAAAGGATTCATAGATGCATCCAGCAGGGTATTCAGATCCATTACAACATTGGCACTGCCTTTACAATGCCTGGCCACGGGCGCCAGCTTCTCAATGGCAACAAATGTTTCATAGGATGCCGGGATATCGATGTTGCTCAGGTTCAGATGAACATCGGCACTTGTAAATTCCCCCCGTGTGTCAACCAGACCTTCGATGGCCACACTACCCTTCAGTATATTCATTTTCAGTCCTTCCAGGTTGGCAACACCATCCTTTACCGACATTTTTCCCGCCAGATTCTCCACCACGATGTTATCATACAGCACCTTTTTCATATCCAGCATCATAGTGAAATTGATATTTTCCGGGATTTTCACCTGCGCGGGTTCCGCCAGCGAATCAGCCGGGATCTCCATCTTTTCGGTGACGGTGTCCTGAACGGTTACCGGTTTATCTGCAGGGGCGCTTTCGGTTTCTTCAGTAAACTCATTGGCATCCAGCAAGGTTGATGACACATTCAGGGTCCCTGAAATAATCTGATCATTAAATACATACGGAATAAAATTGGTCAGTCTTCCGTCCAGATGGAGGTCCGAGGATCCAAGCAGGAGGTCCATGGATTCAAGATTCACATAGCGAGGTGTGAATGCCATGGCCATCCTTTTCAGCTGCACGGGTACCGGAATATCCGCAGCCTCGATGAGCATTTCTTCGATCACCAGTCTGCCCTCCAGTTTCACCTGTTCATACTGCTCGTTTTCGATGTACGACATCCTGGTGTCCCATGCAAGGTCCGTATCGAGTTTCCCCGACATGTTCAGATCCTCCATGGGAATGATATCTGCCAGGGTGGCAAAATCAATGGCACCCTTCACCATCCCCGCAACATGCATGTCACTGAACGGATGTGTCACTTGTAATGCGATGTCAAAGGGGTTGCCTCCCAGCAACAGATGGAACCGGTCCAGGTTCACCGTGGTGGCATCCATATCGGCGCCGCGATAGTCCACCTTCAAACTGATCTGTACGTCAGAAACATCTTTGGGCAGGTCGGGATAGGAGAAAAATCCATCGTTCACCACCAGGTTCAGGGTAGCATCCGGCATAATCGAATCTTTCATCACCCCGGAGACGGTTCCGTCAAGGGAAAGGGAACCGCTGGTTTCCAGGCTTTCGAAGTCGGTCATGTAGATGGCAGGAACCATGGATAAAAGGGTGTGGAACGAGGTTTCCCGTGTGAAAAACCGGATGTCGGGGATGATGGACCCATCATCAGGCATGGAGACCGTTCCTTCGGCCCCAAGTACCAGTCCGTTAATTCGTATCTCATTCTGTTTCAATGTATAGATACTGTTAACCATATCCGCGGAGGCAACCAGGTCCATCTCCACACTGCCGTTTTTCATGTAGGGGATCAACCCGGAGGTTGCATCAATACCATGAAGGGTCAGGAGCAGATCCATGTCGCTCTGGGCCTCCGAAAAATCTCCTTTGAGCTTCAGGTTAAAATCAGCAACTGAGGCTGATAATCCACCTGCCAGGTCGCTGTATCGTATCCTGGCATTGTTGATGGCAAACATTTTGAGTGAAATCCCCATGGAGGAACCGCTTTCCGTATCTTCAGACACTTCCGGCTTTTTTTCACCGGGTTCCTCCGGTTTCTCCTCCCGCTCCTCCGGTACTTCCGGCCCGGGTTCAGCCACAGGAACGATATCCCAGTTGGCCGTGCCATCCTCTAAAACCATTCCATTGATCACTGGCCGGTCCAGCAGGATCGATTTTACAATCACCTCCTTTTTAAAGGCACTGAACGGACTTACCCGCAGCTCGAACCGCTTGAGCCCAACCAGGGTGTCTCCGGCAAATGTGTCAATCCCCACAACCGACAATTCATGCAGGTTGATGCTTAGATCGGGAAATCCCCTGAAAAATGACAAACCGAATTTTTCCCAGTTTACAGTGGCATGTACCTGTTTGTTCACCTCCTGTTTTACAAGGGTCTCTATTTTTGACTTAAAGAGAAAAGGCAGGATGGCCAGTAAGAGCAATATCACACCCAGTGTGATCCCAATAATGCGGATGATCTTTTTCATAGTGAACCGGATTTAATTTTTTATTCCTCCTTCACGAACCGCTTCGCGCTCCGCTACAAAGGATACGTTACGAAGTAGTATAATTTCTCAGTGTTGTAGAGCCAAGGCATGCCTTGGCTCTACTCAAAGATACATATAAGATCAGACATTATGAACAGCCACTAATTCAATTCAATAAGGTACCACACCGAAGCAGGTTTACCCA
>JBBDIE010000121.1:0-21476 GCA_040880545.1 Bacteroidales bacterium
AGAATGTTATTTTCCAGGTGTACATGTACATGCAGGTCATCTTCGAACTGTTCCAGTAGCTTGAGGGCCACAAGATAGGTATTACAGGCATCGGCCGGTACAGTGTAGTTACCTGTTAGCTCGTTGATCTGATCCATGGCACCCCCGGCGAATTCATGTTCGTCGGCCATACGTGCAATTTCGGAGCGGATTAACTGACGTGATTCTTCAGATTTGGTATGTAGTGCCGCTTTTATGGCAGGGAACAGCACCTCTTCTTCAGCTTTCATGTGTTGCGTAAGTTCTTCGTTGACCTTGCTGAACAATGCTTCCACTTCCCGCAGTTCTGTGTGATTATCACCATGTACCGACGCTATTTTTTGGGTGTAAAAGATAAGTTCGGGCAGGTTTTTGCGAACAAAACTGTGATGTGTATTTACAATATAGTCACAAAGAAAATCAAGTGCCCATTCATTATAGTTATTCCCCGGTGTTGCAGGTGTTACTTCTAGTTCCTGAAGCTTTTTCAGCATGGTTTCGGGATCAATATTCTTTTCTTTACAGGCATCCTCGACCGATTTTTTTCCTCCGCAGCAGAAATCTATTCCCGCTTCTTTAAATATTCCTGCTGCCCTGAAATCATTTGTCACTATCTCGCCCAATAATTGGCTACGCTCTATTGTATTTTCCATCTTACATTGTTTTAAATTCTTTTACAAATGTACGAATTATTTATAAAATGATAAAAAGATCATTATATAATTTAATTATTTTTCATTGGTTTGTAATAGAACAATAACGTGGGGAATAATCAACCCTGGATATCATTCTTCCTGCCAGCGGTTTGAGGTGTTCGAAAGAGGGGAGGGGCCAAGTTGAATTGTCGCCCGTGATGATCGTGAAAAGATTTTTTTAGAATGCCGCAACGAACACTGTCAGGTGCGTGATCTGTTATGGTTCATATTCAATATCTTCAATGCTCAGCATGGCTTCCACGTGCTCAATAAATTTTTGTGTCCGGAAATTAAACCATTGTTGCCTGTAAGCTGACAACTCCACCTCCGCTTTAAAATTAGCAAAGGGGGTTTTCCCATTGATGATTTTAACCAGGTTATCACGCAGATTTTCATCGTCAACTTCATCGATGAAATTTTCCATAATATGGAACGATTCATCTGATTCGAGTTTTTCCAGGACCACGTAATCATTCCATTCGGTCTCAATTTTTTCTATTTCATTATCCCAGATATCCAAATCACTGTACATATCATCCCAGTCGAGTACAGTTCTATATTCTAAATTCTCCCGGTTAATGTATACTTTCATTCCAATCTCTAACGACTCCGCTATATCCTGAATTTGATCTTTGGTGAGCTTCATTTTGCATTGGAATTTAACTGGTTATTTCTTACGGATTAATTTTTTGACAAGTACCACAATTCAATTTCCTCTATGGAGCCACTGATCTCAGTGATGCTGAAAACGAAATTAACGGCTGAGAATGATTCTAATGCATATGATGTGACATCACCACCTGCAGATATTTTCACTCTGGTACTGGTGTTACTCCACTCGAAATCTCCAGAGGTAAAACTTCCGGTTGAATCTGTTCCGGTTCCTTCTCCCCTGAATATCACCTCACCCAGGTTAGTTTCCTCTGTAAGACCCGTCAGTATACCTGCGTCATATTTTTCTTTTGCATATTTTTCCAGGTTCCAGGTGCCAACCAACCAGTTACTGATGTTGTCCTTATTTTTGGAGCATCCGGTCATTAGGACCATAGAAAATGTGATGAGAATCAGAAGATTCAATATTCGGGTATTCATAGATGACAAAATTGATTACCGGTTTATATACGTTAGCAGGATCTATTTTGTTTCAGATAATGTTTTCCGGTGAACGAAAAAATTTCGGTCAATCGACAGGGCTCCCCCGCCTCTCAGCAATAAAAAGATACTCCCGAGTAACATGGCCCAGTCTGTTCTTGCCGCGTGCATCATGTTCCAGAACCCGTCATTCAGCAGAATATCGATCTTTGTTGTAGCCAGGGCGACAATCATAATGGTAATGAGCGGAACCGTTGCCAGGCGGGTGAACATTCCAAGAAGAACAAGGGTGCCACATATCACCTCAAATGAACCAACAAATCCGCCCAGGAAATCCGGGGCAGGCAATCCGATATTTTCAAACCTGCCTGCACCTCTGGTGGATGGAAACATAAATTTTTGAATACCTTCTGATAGAAAGACCACCCCAACCATGATCCGAATAAGGGTTGTAGTGAATAAATTGTCTGTGTGAAGTATATTAACACGCATACATAACCAGCTATTGAGGTTTTCTTGCAAACAATAATGTATGTTTATAATCAAACAGCCTTACACTACAAAAGTTCAGTGCAATTCAGGGTTAAGCATTCACAAGTTTGTCAATCTGCAGCTTCTTTTGCGTTACCGTCAAACCACAGACATGGATAGATATTGTTTTTCATTTGATTTATCTTTTTTCACAAATCTCTTTAAGTACTTTTAACGCTTTTGGCCAGGTTTCCAGAAAGAAGTTATTGAATTCGTCGATGCTATCCATTTCAACGGTAAGCAAGGTACCCCCATCCACATCGGTAAAAGTGTAATTTTCAAGTGAACCGGCCCACGGTTCAACATCTTTGCCATCCAGGACCTCTTTTCCGTTCTTCAGTATACCGATATGCTCGATGCTAACAAATTTATTAGGTACATTCTCCCTGATCCGGCTAACCATACCCCCCATGGTTCCATCCTCATCGATACCTATAAAGTAGATCTTTGCTCCTTTTTCCCAGGAGCCCTTAAAGTGGGAGGAAGGGTTGAATACAGCGGTCCATTCAGCAAAATGCTGCTCATCCAGCATGGTTTTGTATACTTTCTCAACCGGGACATTGATCCTGAAATCAAAATGCAGTTTTTCTGTTTCTTGATGTGATTCAACATAATTCTTAAAGTTATCCAGGATTGCCTGCCAGCCTTCCTGTTGAAGATCTGCAGGGTTCATCTGTTCAGCTTCAAAACTTTCAGAAATGGTGGTCTCATTTCCATTTCCATGAAAATTGACAGTGACTTTTCTTCCGTCATCAAGATTGTATTCTATCTTTTTGAGCGGGTTAATCCTTGTGTATTCACCGGAAAATTCAAATCCATGGGCGCCGTCCCTGGACTCCATTCGGTAAACGAATCTGCCTCCTAACTGTAAATCATTCTCTGCTGATGGCGTATGCCAGTCGGCATTGGCATTGTTCCATTGCCGGATGTGTTCAGGGCCTATCCAGAGTTCCCAGACTTTTTCTACCGGGGCATGAACTGTGGTCCCTACTGTGATGATCGGTCCTTTAGTTGTTTTCATATTTGACATTTTATATTGTTCACAAAGAATAATTTTAGCTTAAGGTAAACATAGCTTTATATATCTTAATTAAGGATGGGCAAAAATGACAAAATGGAGGTTATTTACGTCAGAATTATTTTATATATTGAGCCGGTAATGGGAATAAAACGCTTTTATTCCTCGCTATTCCACCCTTCAACAATGTAATATTCTCCAGACTGACTGTACGGTACGCTGAAATTTAACATATCCGGTATTATGTCCCGGATTAAAATCGCATACACATGAAAGTCATAACCATACTGGTTCCTGAAAAATCGATACTTCAGGCCATTGCGGATCCGCAATATTGTTTCTCCATGGTAAACCGTTTTTTAACAATGGCAGGAAAACAGCCACCCTTCAGGGTTGAACTGGCTGGTATTAAAAGGGATGTAAAATTCAATTTCGGGAGGTATACCGTACATCCGGATAAGTTGTTGAGCGAAGTGGAGAAGAGTGATCTGATCCTGATCCCGGCTCTGTCAGGAGACATAGTTAAGGCGGTGGAGGCCAATGGACCAATGATACCCTGGATCGTTGAACAATACAGGAACGGTGCAGAAGTAGCTTCACTGTGTGTGGGGGCATTTCTGCTTGCAGCCACAGGGTTATTGGATGGGAAGAAATGTTCTACCCATTGGGGATTTATTCATCAATTCCGTGAAATGTACCCCGAGGTGGATGTACAGGACGGGAGTATTGTGACCGAGGAGAACGGGATATACTCAAGTGGGGGAGCCAATTCATATTGGAATTTATTGCTCTACCTGGTCGAGAAATATATCGATCGTGAGACGGCAGTCCTTACTTCAAAGTATTTTGCCATCGACATTAACAGGATCAGCCAGTCGCCTTTTGCAATTTTCAAAGGACAGAAAGAACACAGCGATGAAGCCATCAGGAAGGCACAGGATTATATTGAACAACATATTGAATTTAAAATCACGGTGGATCAACTGGCTGAAAAAACGGCAATGGGCCGAAGAAGCTTTGAACGCAGGTTCAAACGGGCCACCAGTAATTCAGTACTGGAATATATCCAACGGGTAAAAATAGAAGCCGCGAAACGAAGCTTTGAATCGAACCACAGAAATATCAATGAGGTGATGTTCGATGTGGGATATTCTGACAATAAGGCCTTTCGGAACACCTTTAAAAAAATCACGGGACTGACCCCTGTGGAATACAAGAGCAGGTATAGCAAAATGCCATTATAAAGACAGGGCATTTCTTGTCTCTATAATGGCATTTTGCTACGGTGTATGCCTGGACGCTACCGTTCGATTTCTCTGATTTGCACTTCTTTTACTTCTTTCAGTTCTCTGACCTCTCTTCGCTGACTTTCAACAACCTCTTTCATTTGATCAACCTTTTCTTCTGCCTGTTCAATTCTTTCATTTTTTGACGCTGCCTCTTCGGCGGTAATTTCTCCCTTTGTCTCCTGCTCTCTTACTTTCTCCCTGGCCTGCCTGATCTTGTCTTCGTTTTCCACGATCTGGACCTCCTGGACCTCGATTTTTTCCTCAGCCTCCTTAATTTTGGCTTCGGCTTCGGCTTTTGCCTCGGCAGCACGTTGCTGTCCGAATTCCTTGCCGCTTAAATCTCCTTTGTCCTTACCAAATGCCTTGCCTTTTGATTCAGCTTTCTCTTCTTTCACTTTTTTACCGGATTCGGCCGCTTCATTATCGTCTTCTGTAGCTGCTTTTTCCTTTGCTTTTCCTTTTTTATCCTTTTGCTGCTCTCCTTCTGCTGCATCCTGTGCCCTGGCCAACCCCTCTTCAGCGGCTTCTGCCTGCGATCCGGCTTCTACCTGAACCTCTTCAGTCTGCGCGGCTGCTTTTTCAGCTTTTACCTGCTTTCCTTTTCCCTGTCCCTGGGCATTCAGCGCCAGACAGAGGGTAAATACTGCAATACCTGTTATTAGTATCTTTTTCATAATTAACGGATTAAATATCATTTAACAATTCGTCTATTTCACTTTGCACTGTATCGATCATTTCTTCAGAGGATTGAACAGCTTCTTCAAGCTTCTGGGTAGATTGCTCCAGGGAATCGATCTGTTCCTGGATCTCTTTTTGGGCTTCAGACTGGTCTGCTCTTCCTGAACAAGCCAACATTAATCCTAACACGGGAATGAGTAAGAATACTTTTTTCATTTGTTAACTTTTTTAGTGTTGATTAGATTTGCGTAGTGTATACTATATTGTACCGGAAAGAGATTTAGACTATATTCAACTTAGTTGACAGCCTATATGGTGATGTTTTAAACGTAATTAACGATTGTGCAAGATACAAAGGTTTGTTGTATATGTATCTGATAACCAATAAATAATTTTACCCGGCCTCTGACAGTTTCACCAGAGCCTTATACGTTGGAACTGGAAAAAGGGTTTCCTTTTCCGATGTTGATACAGAACTTTGCTTGTCTCTGCGATTTATCAGATCGGGGAAATTGAAATTCATTATCTTCGTATTATAAAATTCCGAACTATGCTTCTTCAACTTGAAAATATTTCCAAAACATACAATAATCCATTAGTGGACACTGGCCAGGTTGTTTTAAATAAACTTAGTATGGAGGTTGAAAAGGGAGAACGTGTGGCTATACTGGGGCCATCCGGTTCGGGAAAGAGTACGTTGCTCAATATTATAGGTACGCTGGAATCGCCAGACACAGGTACTGTTCGGTATAATGAACAGATTATTAATGAATTAACACAATCCGGGCTTAACCATTTCAGGAACCGGGAGATCGGATTTGTATTTCAGCTTCACCATTTACTGCCCCAATGCAATGTGGTTGAGAATGTGCTGATACCCACCCTGGTCGATAAGGGAGGCCGGAAGGAGAAAAATGAGTTGGCCGAAAATCTGCTCAACCGTGTGGGGATGTGGAACCACCGGTACAAGTATCCCGGTCAGTTGTCGGGCGGAGAGTGTCAGCGGGTGGCTTTGGTACGTGCCATGATTAACCAACCGGCATTGCTCCTGGCAGATGAACCTACCGGGGCCCTGGACGGTAAAAATGTGGGAGCGATAACCGAATTGCTGCTGCAAATGAACATGGAGGAGCATGTGGCACTGGTGGTAGTGACCCATTCAGATGCCCTGGCTTCCACCATGGGCACCATTTATGAACTTTCTGAAGGACATTTACAGAAAAAATGAGGCCATTTTATTTCACCATACGCAGCCTGGTTTATTTTTGGAAAAGAAACCTCTTCCTGGCACTGGGGATTGCCATCAGTACAGCGGTACTTACCGGTGCGTTGATTGTGGGTGATTCGGTAAAGCACAGTCTCCATACAATCAGTGAACAGCGGCTTGGACAAGTGCAGTCAGTCCTGTTATCGGGAGACCGCTATTTTACAGGTGAACTGGCAGAGAAATTACAAAAGGAGCTTGATTTACCGGTCTCCGGCATATTAATGCTGGATGGTATGGCAGTTGCAGATGGAGGAAGGAAGCGGATTTCTGATGTACAGATACTGGGTACCGGTCAATCCTTTGATGCCATGGCCGGCTTGCAGAATTTTTACTCGGAAATGCGTGGCGATTCCGTTATTATCAGCTCAAATCTGGCAGAAGGACTTGGATTACAGAGCGGGGATGAGTTTATTCTAAGGATGAATGCAGCGAGCCTGGTACCCCTGAATGCCCCTTTTGTTTCGGATGCTGATAATTCAGTGACTATCCGGGCAACCGTTGCATCCATTGCCGGAGCAGATGAGCTTGGAACCTTTAATATCAGGAATGCACAAACCGCACCGTTCAATATATTTATTTCAGCTGAAACATTACAGGATCTCATGGATATTGGGAACAGGTGCAACCTGATGCTTTTTGCCGGCAAAGAAGTGGGATCAGGAGAACTAACCGCACTGATCCGGCAGATATGGAATCCCGAAGATGCGGGTCTGACGATGAAATATTACGATGATCTGCAGGTCACCCAGGTGATGAGCGACCGGGTCTTCATTGACGAACCTGTAACAAATGCCCTTACAGCAGCGCACGAATCGGCAAAGCCGTTTCTGACTTACTTTGTCAATACTATTACCATGGGAGGGAATGCTACTCCTTACTCATTTGTGTCAGGGATCCAGGATGAAGAATTGGGACGCGATAAAATTATTATCAACCAGTGGCTTGCCAATGATTTGGATGCTGGGGTAGGGGATACACTTGGAATTACCTTTTTTGCTATGGGGCCATTGCGGGAACTTTCTGTGGATTCCGCCAGCTTTGTTATTAAGCAGGTTATACCCATGGACGACCCGTTGGTGGACCACCGATTGATGCCTCATATACCTGGATTATCCGATGCCGGTAATTGTCGTGACTGGGAAACCGGAGTGCCTGTGAATCTGGAAAGTATCCGTGATAAGGATGAAGATTACTGGAACCAGTACAGTGGTAGCCCCAAAGCCTTTATCTCTCTCAGTGCAGCGGAATATCTCTGGGAAAACAGGTTTGGGAAATATACTTCATTCAGGTTTACAACGGTTGAACCGGACCAGTTGGGGAGGTCGGTCATGCAATTTATTGATCCTGTTTCCCTTGGTTTTGAGGTCAGACATGTTCGCAGTAGTGCCGTTTATGCTGCTGAAAACGGGGTGGATTTCAGTATGTTATTCGGGGGTCTCTCTTTTTTTCTTCTGGCCGGGGCTATTATGCTGACTGTGCTGCTGTTTCTGTTGAACCTGGATGGACGAAAGGGGCAGATCAGGACGCTTTCGGCCATGGGAATCCCGTTTCGTATGATCAGACAGATGATTGCCCGGGAAGGATTGGCAGTGGCAGTGGCAGGAACAACTGTAGGTTTACTGCTGGCTGTAGTTTACAACCGGCTGATATTTATGGCGCTCAACAGTATTTGGATGGATATTGTGCGTACCACTACGCTGGAGGTGTCGATTCAACCACGAACCATGGTTATGGGTTTCATGGCCTCCATGGCTATCGCATTTATGGTGATCTGGTTCCCGTTGGGCAGGTATATTAAAAAGATGGAAAGACGTCATATCCGGAAGCCTGGAAAAGATGTTATCGTGGGAAGTAACCCAGCAATGCTGCTTACAATGACCGTCCTGACTGTTACGGCAGCTATCGGTCTTGTTATACTTCAGTTTGTCAGGGATGAAACGGTAAATTCCACTGTATTCTTTGTGGCAGGAGCCCTTCTGCTGGTGTCAGCACTTCTTTTTTCATACGTTGCACTATCCTGGTTGCATGGACGATCATCTGCTTTTCTGACGCTCTCCGCACTGAGCCTGAAAAATGCTGTCAGCAATCGTTCACGCAGCATGGGAATAATTGTCCTGTTTGCCATGGGCACGTTTATTGTTATCTCCACAGGCAGTAATAAGAAGGATCTGTTTGTTAATGCCGAAGAGAGATCCGGTGGAACGGGCGGGTTTTTGTACTATGCTGAATCCGTAGTTCCGGTATTGAAAAACCTGAACGATCCTGAGGTACGTTATGATTATGGACTGAGCAAGGATTTTGATATTGTGCAATTACGACTGGCGGATGGAGATGATGCTTCGTGTTTGAATCTGAACAGGATAGAAAATCCAGGGATCATGGGTGTTGATCCGGCTAAGCTGCATGGCAGGTTTTCATTTGTAACTGCCACCGACGGACTCAATCGGGAGGAACCATGGAGTTCACTCTCTGTAAAAATGGAGGAAGGCCTGATCCCTGCCATTGCAGATGAAACGGTGATAAAGTGGGGGTTAGGCAAGAAGGTGGGAGATACACTGCAATATACAGATGCACTTGGTAATGAAATGAACCTGTTGCTTATTGGGGGGCTGGCACCTTCAGTTTTTCAGGGAAGTGTACTGATCTCGGAGGAACATTTCCTGAAACATTTTCCTTCAAGCAGCGGAACGAAGGTATTCCTGGTGGATGGGAATATGGCAGATACGGCTATCATAGAGGATGAACTGGCCATGGGTCTCCGTGATCTTGGCTGGACCATGGAACTTTCGGCTGCCAGACTAGCCAGGTTTAATTCCGTAACAAACACCTACCTATCTATTTTCATGGTACTGGGAGCTCTAGGTCTGCTGCTGGGAACTGTGGGATTGTCCATCGTTCTGTCGCGCAGTATCCTGGAAAGAAAACAGGAACTTGGTTTAATGCGGGCAGTGGGTATTGGCATGGGAAGCATTAAGAAATTGCTGATCAGGGAATATCTGGCGCTGCTGGTAACCGGAACTTTGGCAGGAACCATAGCATCTGTTATTGCAACCTTGCCTTCCTATATGAGCGAACATACAGAGGTTTCATTCTCTCTGACGCTGGTGATCATAGTAACGCTGATCCTCAATGGATTGTTATGGATTTGGTGGGTCACCGGTATTTTTCTAAAAAGGGGTAACCTGAATTCCATTTTGCGAAATGAGTAAGTTGTGGCTGTCCATAATGTCTGAAATACGCATGTATAGTTCATTTTAGCGGTAATATTCGAAGTATCGGGACTTATTATAGCCGGGATATTGCGGCTCGCGAATGATCTCCCCCTGGCAGTTATTCCTGCACGGCTGGGGTAACAGTAAGTGTTTCCGGTTCTTTAACCATTTGTTTGATATACCTGAACAGCTTGCCTCCATGCATGGCATCTGCAATTCTGTGATCCATGGCACTGGAGATGGTTGCAATCCGCCGGATCACCACTTTATCGTCAATTACTACCGGCTTTTTTGCAGTTTTTCCCAGTACAAAAACGAAAGAGACATTGGATATGGGGAACATGGCAGGGTAACCGGTATCAAGCCCGATACTGCCAATGTTTGTCATCACAAAGGAACCGAAATTATTACTGGATAATCCTGCAGCGGGTAAGGATATCCCCCATTTTACGGTGAGGAATTTGATGAAATTAAATATCCATGTTCTCAGGGGCCAGGGGATTTTAGCCACCAACCCTTTCATCTTCATGGTTTTGTTTTCATCGCCTGCTCTTGAATCCTTGATGGATGTTGCCAGTACATCTGCACATTCTGCCAGGTTCAACTGATCGGCATTTTCCACTTTCACAGAACTCAAGGAACCATCTGCGAGCAAGATGCTCACCATGGCATCCACCTGTTTTCTTTCCACGATGTTTCCCCTGCGGATATAGCAATTAAGTTCCGGGACCACCTCTTTAATGCCCCGGGCTACGATCAGTGTGAATACATGGGTCAGGGTAATCTTTAACCCCTCCTGCCGTTTTCTGGAGATGAATTCTTCCATATCGGTCACATCCAGCTCGGCAGATCCCAGTATCTTGGCATCGGAAGGTTTTTTGTAGATGGCAGCAGCCACTTTCCTCCAGTCCGTGTTGAGGTTTGAATTGGACATACGTTTGTAAGATTGATCTATGGTAAAGATAGGAAAATGAGGCTGAAATCAGAAAGGTTCCCAAGGAAGGGTTACGGCCTGGTCTCCTCTTTGCCATCCGCTGATTTCCAGAATCTCCTGGCTTCAGTTCCATGAACGGGTGTATTCGAATCCCATGGCCATCCTCCAAACCTTGTTTTTGTGTAGTCGTCGTAAGCTTGTTGAATTTCACTTCGTGAATTCATTACGAACGGGCCGTATTGTGCAACCGGTTCAGCAATGGGCTTGCCCTGAACGATGAGAAACCTGGCTTCTCCTTTGCCATTGGTAACCGATACTTTTTGGGAAGCATCCAGTTTTGCCTGGTGTTGTACTGGTAGTGTTTTCCCTTCAATTTCTATTTCCTCTCCCCTGTAAAAATAGATGGCCCGGGTAATGTTGCCCGAGGCAGCGGGCAGGTCCAGGGAAGCAGCAGGATCCATTTTCACCAGCCAGATCGCAATCTCATTTTCCGGGTCGGCCGCCCACGAATCAGGTGTGGGATGCAACGCTGCTGTTCCGTTAAAATCACCTGCAATGATCCGCACTACAGTATCCTTTCCGTTATCTCCTGTTAGTTTCAGCAGAGGAAGGTCCTCCCGCCAGAACATTTTATATTGAGGTTCTGCAAACTTGCTGACCTTAGGCAGGTTGAGCCAGATCTGGAAAAGCTCCAGCGGATTCTCCTTTTCAATGTTCAGTAAAGGGAACATCTCCGTATGTTGAATACCCTTTCCGGCAGTCATCCATTGCACATCCCCGTTGCCGTAACGGCCAGCCCCGCCCAGTGAATCGGCATGGTCGATCAATCCTTCAAGGGTAATGGTAATTGTTTCAAACCCACGGTGAGGGTGCACCGGGAAACCGGGAACCGTATCTCCATGGTACATACGGAATCCATCCTTTACTTCGAAGTCATTGCCCAGATTCCTTCCTTTTAACATGGCAGGATCGGGTCCGAAGTTTTTTTCTCCCCTGGGATACTGGTCCTTGTGATGTGCACAAAACAGGAAGGGGTTGTACATTTCCCATTGAAAGCCCAGGGCCTTGATATCCGAAACGGTATGCATAAGTTTCAATTTTAATAGATGTAGCTTAGAACAAATGAGCGTTGGGTTGGTTCAAAACAGGTAGTTGAAACCGGTACTGCCGATCAGTATACTGCAATTGCACAGAGGGCCACAGTGTTTGTTTAAACACTATGGCCCTCTGTATTTTAGCATTGTAACGCCGGTTAATAACCCCGGGTCTTCAAAATCAGATTACCTGAGATACTGATTAATAATAGATTCGTACAACTCTTGCTTTCCGCTGATCATTGCAGGTTCACCATTAGCCATTGCAAATTCCCGCAAGTCTTCCAGTGTAAGTTCTCCTTTTTCAAATCGAGCACCTGTGCCGCTGTCGAATGATGCATAGCGCTCCTTCCGCATGGAAAGGAACCGGGAATTATCAAGCAGATCATGGGTGATCTCAAAGGCCCTGGCAAACGTGTCCATTCCTGCAATATGTGCGATAAAGATATCCTCCAGGTCGGTAGAGTTCCTGCGGGTTTTGGCATCGAAATTAATTCCCCCTGTTTTAAAACCTCCGGCTCCGATGATCACGATCATCGACTCGATGAGTTCATACAGGTTGATGGGGAACTGGTCGGTGTCCCAGCCATTCTGGTAATCTCCCCTGTTGGCATCGATACTGCAGAACAGGCCATTGTCTACGGCTACCTGCAATTCATGCTGGAATGTGTGTCCGGCAAGTGTAGCGTGGTTTACTTCGATGTTCATTTTAAAATCCTTGTCAAGCCCGTAATTTTTCAGGAAGCCTACCACCGTGGCAGTATCGAAGTCGTACTGGTGTTTGGTGGGTTCCATTGGTTTTGGTTCAATCAGGAAGGGACCTGTAAAACCGTTTTTCCGGGCATAATCTTTTGCCATGTGAAGGAAGCGTGCCAGGTGGTCCAGTTCTCTTTTCATATCAGTATTCAGGAGCGACATATACCCTTCACGTCCTCCCCAGAAGACATAATTTTCTCCTCCCAGAGAAATGGTGGCATCCAGGGCGTTTTTGATCTGGGTTCCGGCAAAGGCCAGTGCATTGAAATCTGGATTTGTGGATGCCCCGTTCATGTAACGCGGGTTGGAGAAAACGTTGGCTGTTCCCCAAAGTAGTTTTACACCGGAAGCCTGCTGTTTTTCCCTGGCAAAGTCAACCATGGTCTGCAGGTTCTTTTCATAGGCAGGAATGGAACTTCCTTCATCAACCAGGTCGATATCGTGAAAACAGTAATAAGGGGCTCCCACTTTGGTGAAAAATTCGAAAGCAGCATCCATCTTCTGCTTCGCCCTGGTGATTGGATCCTTACCATCATCCCAGGGAAATCTGATCGTACCCGGTCCGAATGGATCTTCCCCCGTATTGCAGAAGGTGTGCCAGTAAGCGACAGCAAACCGGAGGTGTTCTTTGATGGTCTTCCCTTTAATGACCTTATTTTCATCATAAAATTTAAATGCCAGGGGATTATCTGATTCGCGTCCTTCGTACTTTATTTTTCCGATCTCTTTGAAATACTCTTTGTTGCCTTTTACATAGTCCATATGGGTGGTTTATTTAGGTTTTTTATTGCTGAATTTTTTTTGTGAGAATCTTATGCCATTGCTGATAATGGTCCATAAAAAAATCCCTCTTTTTATATTCCGGTTCGATTACCGATATTTTCTTAAGTCCCGCGAAAGCCTCATCAAAGGAGCCGTATTTTCCTGAACCGATACCTGCACCTTTCGCAGCGCCTTCGGCCCCGTCGGTATCGTACAGTTCAATAGTGGCACCGGTGAGTGTCGCCAAGGTATTCCTGAAGATCGGGCTCAGAAACATATTTGCATTTCCTGCCCTGATGATCGAAGGGTTGATCCCGATCTGCTTCATGATCTCCATCCCGTAATGGAAGCTGTATACAATTCCTTCCTGGGCCGCCCGTACCAGGTGGGCCTCGGTGTGAATGTTGAAATTCATTTTATGAATTGAGGCTCCCGTATCTTTATTATTTAACATTCTTTCTGCACCATTACCGAATGGCAACATGAACATCCCTTCAGAACCCTCGGGAACCTTGCTGGCCATATCATTTAATGCCGGGTAGTTTGCCTCTCTGGAAGACATGTTTTTCTTCAGCCACGAGTATTGGATACCTGCACCATTAATGCACAGTAAGACTCCCAGCCGGTTCATTTCCGGACTGTGGTTCACATGTGCAAATGTATTTACCCTGCTTTCCGGGTCATATTTTACCTCATCGCTGACACCATACACTACACCAGAGGTCCCTGCCGTTGCAGCGATCTCCCCTGGGTTCAGCACATTCAGAGAAAATGCATTGTTTGGTTGGTCCCCTGCACGATATGAAACGGGTGTCCCCTTCAGCAATCCAAGCTCTTCGGCCACCGAAGCAGTTAATCTGCCCTGCTCAGAGAAGGTAGGCACGATCTCAGGGATCAGGTGTTCCGGGATTTTGTAATGATCCAGGAGAAAATCAGCCAATCCGTTTTCAGTGAAATTCCAGAAAATCCCTTCAGAAAGACCTGAGATAGTTGTATTCAGTTCACCCGTCATTTTCATGGCAATGAAGTCGCCGGGCAGCATGATCTTGTGCGCCTTTTCAAAAATTTCCGGTTCATTTTGAATCACCCAGTGGAGTTTGGATGCTGTGAAGTTACCCGGTGAATTAAGCAGGTGGGCCAGACAACGGTCCTTCCCCAACTGCCCCAGGGCCATATCTCCAATCTCCACCGCACGGCTGTCGCACCATATGATCGATGGTCTCAGAACCTCCATGTTTTTATCAACCATCACCAGGCCATGCATCTGGTAGGAGATTCCGATGGAGCTGATATTGGCTGCATCGATCTCGGCCATCTGTAATACCTCATTGGTGGATAGCTTCAGGTTTGACCACCAGGTCTCCGGGTCCTGCTCTGCCCAACCGGATTTGTCGGCAGTAATTATCATCTCCTGCTTCGGATTGAAGGCCGAAGCGACACACTGTCCTGTATCAATATTGACTAAACTTGCTTTTACAGAAGAACTTCCAACGTCATATCCTATCAGATACATTGCTTTTTTTCGATTAGTTAAAAATAATAGTACAACAGGTCCGTTCTTGTCTCCTGGTATCTTTCCCTGTTAAACCTGTAGTACATGGCTGGTTTGTGCGCCACACCCTGCTGTTTTTCGTTCAGGAGTTCAATGTATACTGCTTTTAGTAATTTTTTTCTGAAATTCCGGTTGTCCAGCTTATGGCCGATCACCACTTCATACAGTGTCTGGATCTGTCGTACCGTAAATTTCCCGGGTAATAATTCGAAGCAGAGCGGCTCAAACCGAATCTCCTTCCTCAGGCTTTCAAGTCCCCGTAAAATGATCATTTTATGGTCAAATGACAATGGAGGAAGCTTTTTTACATTATGCCACGAAGCATTGTTGCTTACCTCAATCTCTGTCTTGCTCTTGTCAATTCTGATAAGCGAATAGTAGGCAGTGGTAACCACCCTGTTGATTTTTACACCCGAGGTCTGCTCCAGCCAATGCCTGTCGTCATCTTTGTTCATGCGTTCGGGATTTCCGAATACTGAAAATTGTCTCAGGAAAATATTCTGTAATCCGGTAAGATCATTTAATACCCGCTTGGCAGCCTCGTCCAGGTCCTCGCGGATGTGAATAAGATCACCAGGTAATTTGTATTTTTTATCTTCCTGATTTTGGCTCTCGGGATACACTCTTTCAATAAGCAATACTCTTAATCGGCTACCGTCAAATCCAAAGATTACACAATCGACAGACAAGTGAGGGTTGAAACTTGCTTTTGAATTTATCATAAAACAAATTTAGCTAAAAACGTCCAAATCACAAAACTTAGCGTAGTAAACACGTTAAGTATTTTATCAACATCAGGGATTCTTGTTTATTTATCGGCTTTGACTGCATCTCCAGAGGGGATCGTTAGTTTAAATATACTGCCTTTTCCAGGTTGACTGCTCACATCAATATTTCCATTGTTTTTTACCATGAAATCATGACAAATAATAAGGCCCAGCCCGGTACCTGTCTCTCCGGAAGTCCCTGCAGTGCTGCTCATCCTGTCCAGTTGGAACAAATTCTTATACCGCTCTTCCGGTATTCCGATACCAGTATCAGTTATGTCCAATAAAACACTGGATTTATCTAAGGATGCGGAAAACGTAACGGTTCCTTTTTCCATCGTGTATTTAATCGCATTGCTCGCAAGGTTCCGGATCACTGTATTGATCATGTTTTTGTCTGCATACGCGTATATATCTTCATTGATCAGGTTATTCAGTGTAATCTTTTTGTTTGAAGCCTGCAGTTGCTGCAGTGAGATAATCGATTCCACCTGTTCCTTCAGGTTAAACTTTGTCGGGGCAAATTTTACCATATCGGTTTGTGTCTGCGCCCAGTCCAACAGGTTCTCCAGAAGTTGGTATGCCGACTTGGCCGAAAGACTGATCATTTCCAGGAATTCATTTAGTTTTTCCCTGTCAACATCCTTGTAGTCTTTTTGCAGAATATCCGTGAAACCCAGGATCGAGTGGAATGGGTTTTTCAAATCGTGTGCAATGATCGAAAAAAGCCTGTCTTTTGTCGTGTTGATTTTTTTTAATTCTTTCGACTGATGCTCTATCTCCCTGTTTTGCTTTTTAATCTGCTCTTCCGCCTTTTTCAATTCTGTGATATCCGTATCGATCAATATCAGGCTGGCGATCTCTTTTTTCTCATTCTGTATAGGTGATATGTTGGTCTGGCTCCAGCTCTCTCCCCCTTTTTTATTCCTGAATTTCGAATTGTAGGTATAGGATTTTTTTGTGATGTATATCTGGTTGAGCAGTGCCGAGATATTTTCATGTGATGAATTCTCGCGCAGATTTGCACCGTACTCATTCCTGAAGGTTTCCAGATCCATGCCATACCTGGTCTCAAATCCCTGGTTCACCCACTCGAAATTTCCATTTCCATCCATGATCACCACCGCGTTATCTGTTTTACTGGCTACAAGCGACAGCCTTTCCAGTTCTTCATTCACCTTTGTCAGGTGTTCTGTCTGGGCATTTAATTCTTCAGCCATTTGCTGAATCTCCTCCTGCCGCTCCTCTAACAACACGTTTGTCTCATTTAAATTTTCAGAGTAATTTTTCAGTTTCTCCTCTGTCTCTTTCTGGGTAGTAATATCCCTGCCGATACCGATGATCCCTATTACCTTGTTATGTTTGTCGCGTATGGGGATCTTGGTTGTTGAAACAAATATTTCAGTGCCATCCAGGTTCAACCCTTTTTCCTCCTTCGAGATCATGGGCAAGCCTTCATTCATGATTCGTTGTTCATCATCAAAATAAGCCTGGGCATATTCTTTCTTATAAAAATCAAAATCTGTATTCCCGATTAATTTTCCGGGATCCTTTTCCCCCATGATCAGGGAAACAAATTTATTGGCCAGAATAAATTTACTATCCCGGTCTTTGAAATATATCCGGTCGGGCATATTGTTGAATAATTGCTCCAGAAGCTGCTTTTCCTTAAAAGTCTCTGAATATTTTTTGCGGGAAAAGCGACGGAGTAATTTTCTGTATTGTAGGAAGTAAATTGTGATTAATACCACTACTGTCACAAGTCCAATGATAATCTGAATTATCAGGTTGGTGGACTTTAGAATAACAAATAGCGGTATAGTTAAAGACATCATATTGGGGATCTGAAAAATTCGAAATTTATTTCGCGGTTACGAATATAGTTAATTATTTACTTACATATTATCACTTCTGTAAAATGGTTAATTTCCATGTTCTATTTTATCAACAGATTTGGTAACCAAAGACTTAGTTCCGGGATATAGGTTACCAGCAGCAGAACAACGATCATAACAATAAACAGGGGCAGCAGTGGCCGTACCACCTTTTCTATTTTAAGATTGGCAATGCTGCAGCCAATAAAAAGTACGGACCCCACAGGCGGGGTACACAAACCTACACTCAGATTCAGCACCATGATGATTCCGAAATGAATCGGATCCATACCGAGCTGCACTGTAACAATCGGAAGAAAGATGGGTGTGAATATCAATACTGCGGGCGTCATATCCATGAAAATACCTACAAACAACAGGATAAAATTGATGATCAGCAGAATTACAAACGGATTATTGCTGATACTGAGCAGCCCGGCGCTTACATTCTGGGGAATATTTTCGTAAGACATGATCCACGACAGTCCCAGGCTTGTGGCAACCAGGAGCATCACAATGGCAGTAGTTTTGACTGAACGGATGATCACCGCAGGAAGATCCCTGAATGTCATCTCTTTGTATATCAGGGCCAGGACCAGTGCATACAGCACTGCCACTGCTGAGGCTTCGGTGGCGGTAAAGTATCCGGCAATTATGCCCCCGATCACTACCACAAGCATAAAGAGGGAGGGTATTGCATCTAAAAACTTTTTAATACCATCCTTCGCTTTAGTTTCCCAGAGTTGAACGGTTTTATAGATCCAGAATCCAATGCCAAGGGAGAGCAACACATAGATGATTGATTTAAACATGCTCAGGGAGGTATGGTCGTAAACGAGTTTCAGTCCTGCACCCAGGCCGACCAATACCACAGAGCCTGCGAATAAAAATCCCAGCGTCCGGAAGATTCCGCCAAGTCCCTTATTCTTATAAATGAGCATGGACATGGCCATCAGCATGATCCCCAGTCCGGTAAGGATACCCGGAATATAACCTGCAACAAAAAGGGCGGTGATTGAAGCTCCACCGCTGGCCAGTGAATATACGATCAGGATATTACTGGGGGGGATGGTAAGTCCGGTTGTGGCTGATGTTATATTTACCGCGGCACTGAAGTTTTCATCATATTTCTCTTTTTTCATTTCGGGCCCCATGATACTGCCAATGGCAGAGGCCGATGCGGCCGCACTACCGGAGATAGCCCCGAATAACATATTTGCAATCACATTCACAAAAGCAAGTCCGCCCGGGAGACCGCCCACCAGTACCCGTGCAAAATTTATCAGCCTGATTGCGATCCCCCCGCGGTTCATAATATTGCCGGCCAGTATGAAAAACGGTATAGCCAACAGGGCGAAACTGTCAAGTCCCGTTGCCATCCTGTGGGCGTAGGTTGTAAATGCAGGGATGGAATCAATGGAAATAAGCATGGTCAGAATGCCAGCCATCCCAATGCTGAAAGCAATAGGTACCCCTATAACCAGGAGAATAACGAAACTGAGAACTAGTATAATTATCTCCATGGTTATGATCTGTTTTTAATGACATTCATCAGATGATAAATGGAATAATATAAAATGATCAGTCCGCTGATCGGCAGGATGGAATAGACATATCCAAGCGGGAGCTGAATTGCAGCAGATTTAACCCCCAGGTAGAAGCGGGTATATACCAGCCATGATCCCCCCAGTATTAATACGCTGGTTGCAAATGCGATAATCACCGACTGGATAATAATTCGCAATATTTTTTGCCTGGAAGGTGTGGATCTCTGTAACAGGATATCGATTGCAAGATGTTCCTGTGTGCCAACCACATAGGCTGCTCCTAGCAAACTTACCCAGATCAGCAGATAACCTGCAAGCTCATCGGTAAAGGAACTGGGGGCATTCAGAATATACCGGCTGAATACCTGCCACAATACATCTATCACCAGAATGCTGGTGATGATGATCATGGCAATTTCCAGTACACGGTTGAATTTTTTGTAGAAGCTCATACGCATTTCAGATCGTTTATTCTTCAGTAGCCTGGATTCTTTTTATTAACTGATACAGTTTATCGTTGTTTTTGTATAGTTCCGGGATATGTTTTACCCGTTCGGCAAACGGCTCTTTGTCAGGATAGATGATCGTAACACCGGCCTTTTCAACTTCACGTAACGACTCTTTCACCGATGCTGCCCATAGCTCCCTCTGTTTGATTACCGACTTGTCCACAGCCTGTTGCAGCCACTCTTTTTCCCTGGCTGAAAGATCATCCCATATCTTTTTACTGATTATCAGCACATCAGGAACCATGGTATGTTCATTCAGTGAATAATATTTGCACACTTCGTAATGGTGGCTTGTATAGAAGCTGGGCGGATTGTTTTCGGCACCGTCCACGACACCGCTCTGAAGTGCCGTATATAATTCACCCCATGAAATAGGGGTAGGTGAACCGCCCTGGGCCTTAACATTTTCCATGGCGGTCATGCTCTGCATCACTCTTATTTTCAGTCCCGCAAGGTCATCCGGATGATGCACCGGTTTATCAATGGTGTAAAAACTGCGTGCACCTGCATCATAGAAGCAGAGCCCCCTGATCCAGAAAGGTTCGGTACTGAGAAGCAGCTCTTCACCAATAGGGCCCTCCAGTACATTGAATGCATGTTCTTTGGATTTAAAAAGATAGGGAACACCAAGTACCTTGTACTCTTCGGTAAAACTCTCCATCACTGCCGATGATACTTTGGTGATGGCAAGGCTTCCTATCTGGAGCAGTTCAACACATTGCTGTTCGGAACCCAGCTGCCCTGAGGGGTAAGTCTCAATCACCAGTTTCCCGTCAGAAATTTCTTTGCACTCGTCGGCCATGTATTGCATGGCTATACTTACTGGGTGGGCAGGGTCCAGTCCATGGGCAAGTTTCAACGACCTGGTCTCTGAAATTACATTGCAGCCACCAACCAAAATAATCAAGGTGGTCAAGCCTGATATGAATAAAAATTTTATGTTACGCATGGATTCCTATCCCCTGATTTTTTTTACTATTTGTACCACTTCTTCCACCTTGATCTTCAGTTGATCATACCGCTTTTCCTGAACGATCTCTGCCGTTATCAGGTTGGACCCCATTCCCACACAAAATGCTCCGGCGTGAAACCATTCTTCCAGATTTCCGGCAGTGGGAGAGACACCACCTGAAGGCATTAATTGTGTCCAGGGGCAGGGTCCGAGTAAGGCTTTAATAAATGCTGGTCCGCCAAGCAATTGTGCAGGGTATATTTTTACAACTTCGGCCCCGAGCTCTTCAGCTTTTGATATTTCAGAAACCGTAGCGCAACCAGGCATCCATAATACTTTACGCCTGTTACACACCCTGGCCATATCTTCATTGAGTAAGGGAGAGACAATAAATGATGCACCCAGCTGAATGTACAACGAACTTGTACCGGCATCCACCACAGATCCAACGCCCAATACCAGATCAGGCAACACTTTTTCTGACCACTTCTTCAACTCACCAAATACCTCGTGGGCAAAATCACCCCGGTTGGTAAATTCAAATATCCTTAACCCGCCATCATAACATGCCTTGATCACATTTTTACATATTTCAAAATCGGCATTGTAATATAAAGGTATCACACCCGAAGTTCTCATCATAACGGCAGTGTCGAGCCTCGATCTGTTTTTCACTGGTAAATATTTAAATTTAACTTCTGTAATTCTAATAATTTACAACGATAAAAAATGACAATTCCAGCACCGATGCCGTGGAACCCTCATAAATTTACGTTGCCTTTTGCGCAGGTTCGTGCATGAGCGTTTCATAGGTTCATCTCTGTTTTAAATCCTTCAGCAGCTTAGGCTCCTAATCCATTTGTTAAGTTTCCTGTGCTGAGGGTTTATACTGTTTAACATGTCCAAAAGTAATAATTTTGCACCTTTTA
>JBBDIE010000122.1:0-21175 GCA_040880545.1 Bacteroidales bacterium
AAAATGGAGTTTTCTTGCAGCCACTAATTAATTAAATTTTAAATAAGATATATACTAATGAACAGGTGGATAACTATATTTTTAACGCTATTACTCTTTCAATTAACGAATGCACAGATCGTCACAACCGACCCGGTCATCTCGGCTGCATCGGACATGGTCACGGTATATTTCGATGCTACTCTGGGAACTGCCGGACTTATGGATTATGAAGGTGAAGTGTACGCGCACACCGGAGTTCTGACGGAAAGCAGCAGCGGAGGATCCGACTGGAAATATGTAAAAACAGAATGGGGAACCAATACGGATGAAACGAAAATGACCCGGGTGTCCTCAAATTTGTACTCAATAGAGATCACTCCGTCGGTCCGGGAATATTACGGGGTACCGCCGGAAGAAAAAATTACACATCTTGCTTTCGTGTTCCGTAGCAGCGATAACTCGCGTGAGGGAAAAGACGATGGAGGAAAAGATATCTTTGTTCCACTATTTGAGGAGGGCCTGACTATTTCAATTGTTGAGCCGGGTAAAAACACTATCATTGATCCGGTGACGGACCTCACTTTTGAGGCGGTGTCATCCGATATGGTCGATATTGATCTGTATATCAATGGATTCCTGGTTAAGACCGCAACTACAACAACCATCACCCACAACTTTAATATCGAAACTCCGGGCGATTATTGGCTGATGGTTATTGCCTCATCAACCGAAGGATCGGTCGCCGATTCAGTATTTGTACATGTCCTGGACGCACAGAAACTACTAACCTTACCAGGTGGATTAAACAATGGCGTTAACTACATAAGCAACCAAGCCGTACAACTCGTACTCCATGCTCCCGGCAAGGAACATGTTTTTGTTGTTGGCGATTTTAACAACTGGACCCCCAGTACTGATGCACGAATGAACCTGGATGATGAAAGATGGTGGATCACCGTCTCCGGACTGGAACCGGGCGTGGAATATGCCTACCAGTACCTGGTGGACGGAGAACTTAAAATAGCCGACCCCTATACCGAAAAGGTGCTCGACCCCCACAACGACCAATGGATCAGCGATGAAACCTATCCTGGTCTGAAACCCTACCCCGCCGCATTCACCTCTGGCAATACTGCTGTGCTGCAAACCGCCCAACAACCCTACCCATGGAAAAACAGCGACTTCATTCCTCCCGCGAAAGAAAAACTGGTCATATACGAATTGCTGGTCAGGGATTTCATTGCGAAACACAATTGGAAAACATTAACAGATACCCTCAACTATTTTACGGAACTCGGAATCAATGCCATTGAGTTGATGCCGTTTAACGAATTTGAAGGAAATGAAAGCTGGGGCTACAACCCTTCCTTCTATTTTGCGCCCGATAAATATTACGGACCCAAAGATGACCTCCAGGCATTTATCGACTCCTGCCATGGCAGGGGAATAGCCGTGATCATGGACATGACCCTCAACCATTCCTTCAGCCAGTCGCCCCTGGTGCAGCTCTATTTCGATGGATCCACATTCAAAGTTACCGCCGATAATCCCTGGTACAACGTAAATTCTCCTAACCAGGTCTTTTCCTGGGGATACGACTTCAACCACGAAAGCCCGGCCACCCAGGATTTCGTCGATCGCGTAAACAGCCACTGGCTCACCGAATATGACCTGGACGGTTTCCGTTTTGACTTCACCAAGGGGTTTACCAATACCCCCGGTGACGGAGGGGCATACGACGCATCGAGAATCACTATCCTGAAACGAATGACCGATGAACTCCGAACCGTTAACCCCGATGCGTACGTCATTTTCGAACACCTGGCCGATAATGCAGAGGAGAAGGCCCTTTCAGATTATGGAATTATGCTCTGGGGAAATATAAACTATAACTACAACGAGGCCACCATGGGCTGGCACGACAGCGGTAAATCGGACTTCAGCTGGATCTCATACAAAAAAAGAGGATGGAACGACCCCCACTTGGTTGGATACATGGAGAGCCACGACGAGGAGCGGTTGATGTTTAAAAATCTTGCTTATGGAAACTCCGCGGGAAACTACAATATCCAAAGCCTCAGTACGGCGCTGGCAAGGCTGGAACTGGCCGGGGTATTCTTCTTTACCATTCCAGGCCCCAAAATGATCTGGCAGTTCGGTGAACTGGGCTATGATTTCAGTATTGATTATAATGGCCGCGTGGGCAATAAACCCATCAGGTGGGACTATTTCGATGTGGGTAAAAGACAAAAGGTTTACCAGGTGTGGTCCGCTCTCATCAACCTCAAAAAGTCAGAACCGGCTTTCTCCACCACCGATTTCACCCTCTTCGTGGCCGGCGCCACTAAACGAATAGAACTGAACCACCCCGACATGGATGTCCGGATCATCGGTAATTTCGATGTCACGGAAAAACAGGTCGATCCCGCCTTCAGTTTTACCGGTATATGGTACGACTACTTCGCGGGCGACAGTCTGGATGTGGAAGATACCCACGGACTGATCACCCTCGCTCCCGGTGAATACAGGATCTATACCACCAAAAGACTCTCAACACCCGAAATAACGGTTGAAATAGCACAAAAGCATACCATTGCCGGGGAATTGAAAATCTATCCGGTACCGGCCGACAACCGGCTATTTGTTCATGCGGAACAGAATATTGGGCAGATCACCCTGTTCGATCTCAATGGAAGGCTCATAAGCGATTTCCGGGGAGGGACCGGGAAAATTACCCTGGATGTTTCAGGTTTAACCCCTGGCCTCTATATACTGAGGGCCACCCATGACAATGGAGATATTTCACGTGCCAGGTTTATAAAGAGGTAACCGGATTTGCGAATACGGGTATAGTCGCGTCAGACGAGCCTCACTGTAAGCAATTCAATTGGATTTTTAACGCTGCACTTGAAAAAGTTGCGTGCAATCACTAAATCTTTCCGGAAAAAATATAGTTATTTAAATACTGCTTTATATAGTTCTATATAACATGATTTAAATAACTATATAGTGGCTGTCCATAATGTCCGGTATACTCATGTATAGTTTATTTTCAGCGGTATTCGTGAGCCCGTCACCTCTTGCCCTCGATCCATAGAGAATTACCTCCGCGGATGGTTCAACTTCCAACACGTACTTCCTTGGTTAAGCTACTGATATGTAACGATTTATATTCACATATTGTTTTACTCTAAAGTAGCTTACGGACAACGTGAGATCTCGTCCGCCGCCGTATATAAAATCGCAGACTACTTTAATATCTCTTTCGTTGAACTGATTCATATGGGCGAGGATATTCCCAAAGAGATCAGCCTGGAGAATAAAACTAATGTTGAACAGGTTAAACTCATCCAAGAGCTCGACCCGGAAGAGAAACTTTATAATACTCCCCATTTCCTGTACTAAAGGAGTAGCTTGTTAAGTTAAACATTTATCTTTTTAATGTTGCCTTTTGGCAGATAGATTCATGGTACGCATCATTTGGCATCGTAAGTGTAATCGCTCCCGCTGGTATCTCCCGCTATGAAGCCAATCTTAGCAAAATCCCAAAGAATAATGACCTCCCCCCTCTTTTTCATTCTTCCTTTCTGATTTTTTCCCTCTATTTCCTATCTTTGTGCGTTTCAATAAAATAGTAGTTGTAATTACGGTAAATGGAGTTTAAATTCAATGAATAAGAAATTTCCGGAATATAAGGATTTAGATCTCTCCGCCATAAACAAGGAGATCAGCTCGCTGTGGGAAGAGGAAAACACGTTTGAACGAAGTATGACTTCACGCGAAGGGAGTCCCTCCTTTGTATTTTATGAAGGACCACCCTCTGCCAATGGCGTACCGGGAATCCACCATGTGATGGCCCGTGCCATTAAAGACATTATCTGCCGTTTCAAAACCCAGTCGGGTTTTCATGTGAAGAGAAAAGCAGGGTGGGACACACATGGACTGCCGGTGGAACTCGCCCTTGAAAAGGCCATGAACATTACCAAGGAAGACATCGGGAAAAAAATCTCCATTGAAGAGTTTAACCAGGCATGTCGCGATGATGTAATGAAGTACACCGACAAATGGGAGAAGCTGACCGATATGATGGGCTACTGGATCGATATGTCGGACCCATATGTTACCTACGACAACAAATATATTGAAACTGTGTGGTATCTGCTCAGTGAGTTCATGAAAAAGGACCTGCTCTATAAGGGATATACCATTCAGCCATACTCCCCTGCTGCAGGGACCGGACTCAGTACCCACGAGCTAAACCAACCCGGCTGCTACAGGGATGTGAAAGATACCACCGTGGTGGCACAATTCAGGGTAACCAGGGATAAACATTCTGATTTTCTGTTCGAGCAGACCGATGCCGAACTCTTTATCCTTGCATGGACCACCACACCGTGGACACTCCCTTCAAATACAGCGTTAACCGTAGGGAAAAAATTAGAGTATGCACTCATCGAGACTTTCAACCAGTATACCGGTAAAAAAATTGCCGTTGTGCTGGCCAGCGAGCTGACTGGTTCATATTTTAAGAAGGAAAATGAGGACCGTCCCTTTGAAGAATATGAGACCGGTGACAAACAGATCCCTTTCAGGGTAATCAGTAAATTCAAAGGTAAAGATCTGCTTGATATCTCCTATGAACAATTATTGAATTGGATAAAACCCGATGGCAAAGCTTTTAAGGTCATTGCCGGCGATTTTGTCACAACCGATGAGGGTACCGGGGTGGTCCACACGGCCCCTACTTTTGGTGCGGACGACCTTCGTGTTGCCATAGCCAATGGTATCGCAGCGCTTACCGTTATCGACAATGCAGGGATTGTCTCCCCCCTTGTAGATAAAAAGGGTCGGTTCTTCCCCCTGGAAAACCTGGATGCAGACTTTGTCAGCAAAAATGTTTATGTGGAAAAGTATGCGGAGTTTGCCGGGAAATATGTTAAAAATGAATACGACGACTCCAAAAATGACGACGATCCCTCAACGGATGTGGATATTGCCGTTTTCCTAAAACAGAATAACCAGGCATTCAGGATAGAGAAGTACATACATAACTATCCCCATTGCTGGAGAACCGATAAACCGGTACTCTATTATCCCCTGGACTCGTGGATGATCCGCACCACGGCCATGAAGGAGCGGATGATCGAACTGAATAATACCATCAACTGGAAGCCTGCTACCACCGGGAGCGGCCGTTTTGGAAAATGGCTGGAAAACCTCGTGGACTGGAACCTCTCCAGGTCCAGGTTCTGGGGCACTCCACTTCCTGTATGGATCTCAGAAGACGGTAAGGAGACGTTGTGTATCGGATCCGTGGCAGAACTGAAGACTGAAATTGAAAAATCAGTAGCAGCCGGACTGATGAAGGATAATCCGCTTAAAAACTTTGTGAAAGGTGATTTCTCTGCTGAAAATTACAGAAGGTTCGACCTTCACCGGCCATTCGTGGATGATATTGTACTGGTAAGTGATTCCGGCAAAAAAATGTTCCGTGAACCCGACCTGATCGATGTATGGTTCGATTCGGGTGCCATGCCATATGCACAGATGCATTACCCGTTTGAACACAAAGACGATTTTGACCAGTACTATCCGGCCGATTTCATTGCCGAGGGGGTCGATCAGACCAGGGGCTGGTTCTTTACACTGCACGCGATCGCCACCATGTTGTTCGATTCGGTATCCTTCAAAAATATTATTTCCAATGGGTTGGTTCTTGACAAAAACGGGAACAAAATGTCCAAGCGGCTTGGGAATGCCGTTGATCCGTTCATAACCATTGAAAAATACGGTTCGGATCCGCTCCGGTGGTACATGATCACGAATGCACAGCCCTGGGACAACATCAAATTCGATATCGCTGGAGTTGAGGAAGTGCGAAGAAAATTTTTCGGGACTTTATATAATACCTACTCCTTCTTTGCCCTGTATGCAAACGTGGACGGGTTCAATTATACCAAACCTGAAATTCCGGTAAACGAAAGGCCGGAAATCGACCGGTGGATCATCTCCCTGCTCAATTCACTGGTGAAGGAGGTGCAGGAACAGTACGAAAATTACGAACCGACCCGCGCCGCCAGGCTGATCCAGGAATTTGTGCTGGAAAATCTCAGCAACTGGTACGTCAGGCTCAATAGAAAACGATTCTGGGGTGGTGAATTTGATGCCGATAAACTCGCTGCATACCAGACGCTTTATACCTGCCTTGAAACGGTTGCCAGGCTCGCTGCACCAGTGGCTCCATTCTACATGGAAAAACTTTTCCGCGACCTCAACGGGGCCACAAACAGGCACGAAGAACCGTCTGTACACATCGCTGCCTTTCCATCGTTTAATGAAAAATTGATCGATCGTGCACTTGAAGAGCGGATGATCATTGCCCAGACTGTTACCTCCATGGTACTCGGACTGAGGCGCAAGGTCAACATCAAGGTCCGCCAGCCCCTGAATAAGATCATGATCCCGGTACTCAATAAACAGTTCCGTAAAAAACTCGAGGGGGTAAAAGAGCTGATCCTGAACGAGGTAAATGTGAAAAACATCGAATATCTCCACGAAACCGAAGGGGTACTCGTGAAAAAGATCAAACCCGATTTTAAAACCCTGGGGCCGAAATATGGCAAAATGATGAAACAGATTGCTGCCGCTGTGGGAAGCATGAGTCAGGAAGATATTGCTACCATAGAAAAAGAGGGCGCTATTGAATTATCTGTTGAAAATCAGAAATTTTCTATTGCACTGGAAGATGTTGAAATAACATCGGAAGATATCCCCGGATGGCTCGTGACCACTGAAGGTGCAATTACAGTTGCTCTGGATATAACAATTACCCCGGAATTGCGTTTTGAAGGTATCGCCAGGGAATTGGTTAACAGGATCCAGAACATCAGGAAAGATAGTAATTTTAACGTTACCGATAAGATCCGGATCGTGATGGAACAAGACGAAACTTTATCCGGTACCATAGAAAAATTCGGACATTATATAAGTGCCCAGACGCTTGCTGAAAGTATTGATTTTACTGATAAGCCCATGGGTAATGATGGCAGGGAGATTGAGATCAGTGAAGCGTTAAATGTGAAAATAAAAATAACAAAAACAGCTATTTGAATATTATCATTCAGTGCTTCTGAAAAAGCACCATAACATGAAATTATTTAGTATATTTAAACAAATAAAAAAACTGAACCATGGCTGAGAAAACAAGATATTCAGATGAGGAGCTGATGGAGTTCAAGGAACTTATCAATATGAAGCTCGCAAAAGCCAGGGAAGATTATGAATTATTAAAATCGGCCATTACCCAAAGCGAAAGTAATGATACCCAGGATACTTCTCCCACCTTCAAAGTACTTGAAGAAGGCGCTGCAACATTGTCCAAGGAAGAGGCCGGAAGGCTGGCCCAGCGACAACAGAAATTTATTCAGCACCTGCAGGCCGCACTGGTCAGAATTGAAAACAAAACCTATGGTATCTGCCGGGAAACCGGGAAACTTATCGCTAAGGAAAGGCTACGGATTGTACCCCATGCCACACTGAGTATGGAAGCAAAATCCAAACAGTAAATATTCCGGTAATGGTTCTGCAACTCCGGTAATACTTGACTGAATGTTAGACTTTTTACTGAATTCCCTATGTCCAAAACCCTGAAGTGTATACTTATTATCCTGGTAATCCTCATTGTCGACCAGGTAATAAAGATCATTGTTAAAACCAATATGACGCTGTATGAACAGCATTCGGTTTTTGGCAACTGGTTCTTGCTACATTTCGTTGAAAACAAGGGGATGGCTTTTGGCCTGAATCTACCCGGTAGTTATGGCAAGATCATCCTCAGTATCTTCCGCCTGGTGGCTATTGTAGCCATCGGATTTTATCTTCGCCACCTTATTAAACTGAACGCTCACAAGGGCCTGCTCATCACCCTGTCGCTCATCATGGGCGGCGCCATCGGAAATATGATTGATTCCGCTTTCTATGGAATGATATTCAGTGAGAGTAACACTTTTCAACCGGCATTAATGTTCCCGGAAGATGGTGGATATGAGCGCTTTATGTATGGAAGGGTTGTGGATATGTTCTACTTTCCAATAATTAATGGTATCTATCCCGACTGGTTCCCCGGGGTTGGCGGCCAGACTTTTACCTTCTTCAGGCCCGTATTCAATGTGGCCGATGCCAGCATCTCAGTGGCCGTGGTGATCCTGCTTTTCAAACAACGTAAATATTTTGAATTTCTGCATGAAAATAAACCAAAAACTGAAGCTACAGAAGAGGAACAGAAATTAAATGATCTGTAGGTTCCCGAACCACTTTATTCCGATTTCACCTTATTAAAAACCTCCGATGAGCCTGCTCCGCAGCTGATGATCGACTTCATACCCACATCCACCGGAGCGCTGGTTCGTAATACCTTGTCACGCGGAACATGGTATATATTCCCGGACGTCGGATTGGGTCCGGTAGGAACAAAAACTGTAATGATCCCCTCCTGGTCGTCTGTAATGAAACCGGTCATCAGTGTCCCTGAATTAAACAGGTCCACGATCACCACCTCTTTGAAAAATGATTTGTTCTTCCCGAAAAACTGGGCCACCGTATCACGTGCAATCTTGTAGCCCGGTATCTTTATCAGGTAATTCTGTTCCAGCTTATGGTTCAGGAACCTGCCCCAGCGTGTCTTGATGACCAATCCGATGGAAAAGAAAATCATGAAAATTGCAATGATCGCCAGGACATATAATCCAAATGTATAAAATTTGGAGTCGGGTACCGCGATCAGATTGATCAGGGGACCCAGGTACCTTTCTATCAGGTTAATGATCCATCTGAACAGTATGATTACCAGGGATATGGGGAGCAGTGCCACCAATCCCCCAATGAAAGTGGTTCTGAAGAAACCTTTCAGACGTTTTAAGAATTTCATGATATATTATTTTAATTTATCGATTCACAAATATACGACATTGCTTCCCGGTATGGGGGTGTCATTCTTTATAACAAAATTCTAACCGGTTATATTATACCTTCACCTGTTATGGGTTTTTCGTAAAATTGTATAAATTGACCTTCTTTAATTTCGTATATGAAAAATTATTTCCTTCTTCTGATGTTTGTTGCCTCCTCCGGCCTGATGGCCCAGGATCCAACCTTTGTGGGTCACCGTGGAGCCTCATGGCTGGCGCCTGAAAATACCGTTGCTTCTGTTCAACTGGCTTGGGAAATTGGTGCCCCGGCAGCCGAGTGTGATATTATGCTCACCGCCGATAAACAAATCGTTGTGTTCCACGATAAAGATGGCAAACGACTTACCGGCCACGATTTCAAAATGAACCAGGTACCCTACGACAGTATCCGGTACCATTCAATTTTGCTGAAAGACACCAACCAGGAAAAATACCGGGGAGAAACCATTCCGCTCCTGTCCGATCTGCTGGCCATAATCCCACACGACCGTACCCTGGTAATTGAAATTAAAACCGGACCTGAAATTCTCCCTTTCCTTGAAAAGGTGATCAGCGAACACCACAAGTCCGGGAATATTGCCTTTATCGCTTTCGATTTTGAAACCATTCTCGCCACAAAAGCAATATATCCTGAAATACCCTGCTTTTACCTGTCAGCTTTCAGGCTGGATATCAAAAATAAATTTGTAAAAATTGCTGCCAGTGACCTTGACGGAGTAAACCTGCGTCACAATATCGTCAGTAAAAAACTGGTGAGGAAATTCAGAAAGGCAGATAAAGCGGTGTGGTGCTGGACCGTAAATAATCCGGAAGATGCCCGGAAAGTCATCGATGCAGGTGTTACTGCCATTACCACCGACCGCCCGGCCTGGTTGAAGGACCAGTTACAATAACGCACATGCCCGGGCTAATCCCGTTTAACAATACCATACAGAACAACCTCTATCAGGTCCTCCAGGAGCTTTTCCTTCTCTGATCTGCTGTATTCATTAAGGAACAGCGGCAATTCCAGCCCCTTTAGCATGGTTGTGAAGGCAATGGCGCCAATTTCCGGATTGTTGATTATAAAGGCGCCTTCCCTGATTCCCCCTTCAAGGATAGCACGAACCATTTTAATTTCCTCATCTTCGAACTTTTTACGTACCCGCTTTACAAAAAGCATCTGCTCAAGGCAATCTTCCTTCAGTACAGTATAGAAATTGGCTACTGTCTTAACATGATAGAGCCTGAACATGATATAATCCTTCAACCGCTCAATAGGGGATTTTCCTGAACTGATTACTTTATTCAATTGTTTTTTCAATTCCTGGGCTTCCCGTACCACAACAGCCTCAAAGATCTCTTCCTTGCTGTTATAATAATAATACATGGAACTTTTACCCATACTTGCCGCATGGGCCAGCTCATCCATGGTAGTGTTTTTATAACCATTCCGGGAAAATACCTTGCGGGCTGCACCCACAATTACTGATCTTATTTCCGACTTTACTACAACCATTGCGTTGGAGTTGAATAACTGTTATTTTCTTAATACTATACCTCCGTCGTCAAAATTTCTTATTCTTTACCCTCTGCCTCTCCATCGTCCACCAGCTTAAAGTCCAGCTGCCGGCGCGACAGGTTCGCGTTGGTTACTTCGATCTTCAGCGGATCACCAATCTCAAACTGCCTTTGAGAATTTCTTCCAATGATCTTGTAATTATCTTCATCAAACTCGTAAAAATCGTCAACAAGACTCTGTACCGATATCATTCCTTCGCATTTATTCTCAACTATTTCCACATATATTCCCCAGTCGGTAAGTCCTGATATAACGCCATCAAATACCTGTCCCACCTTATCCTGCATAAATTCAACCTGTTTGTACTTAATAGAAGCCCTTTCGGCCTCAACCGATTTACGCTCCATTTCAGAGGCATGGTCACACCGGCTCTCATATTTACTGGCCTTCTTCGTCTCACCTCCCTTCAGGTAGTGCGCAAGCAGCCGGTGTACCATCAGGTCGGGATACCTCCTTATGGGTGAGGTGAAGTGGGCGTAATCCTTAAATGCCAGTCCATAATGACCTATGTTTTTGGTTGAATAACGCGCTTTCGCCATGGCCCGTAATGCCATGTTTTCAATAACATGCTGCTCCTTTTTCCCTTTAACACCGTCCAGCAGCCGGTTCATGGAAACAGCCATCTTATGACCGTCCGTCAGATTCAGTTCATACCCGAATTTCCTGATAAACATGGTAAATGATTCCAGCTTTTCCGAATCTGGGAGGTCGTGAATCCTGTAAACAAAGGTCTTCCCCTTTATCTTTCCTGCCTTCATCTCCTCCGCATGCATATCCTTCAAATACTTACCTCCCCGGCTGGCATATTCTGCCACCTTCCTGTTTGCCAGCAGCATGAACTCCTCAATCAGGTGATTGGCCTCTTTCTGTACCTTGAAATATACACTGACCGGCCTGCCCGCTTCATCCAGATTGAATTTCACTTCGTCCCGCTCAAAATTAATGGACCCTTCCCTGTACCTTTTCTCCCGCAACTTTGTCGCCAGGTCATGCAAGAGCAGTACTTCCTCCTTCATTTCTCCTTCCCCTGTTTCAATGATCTGTTGCGCCTGGTCATAATCAAACCGCTTGTCGGAGTTGATCACCGTTCTGCCAAACCATTCATCGATTACGCGGGCATCCGGGCTCATTTCCACCACCACCGAAAAACACAACTTGTCTTCATTGGGCCTCAACGAACAAAGGTTATTGGAGAGCTTTTCCGGCAGCATGGGAATCACCCTGTCTACCAGGTATATAGAGGTTGCCCTGTCGTATGCCTCAAGGTCCACAACCGACTCCTTTTCCACATAGTACGATACATCCGCGATGTGTATCCCCACCTCATAGTTTCCGTTCTTTAATGTTTTAATGGACAAGGCATCATCAAAATCTTTGGCATCCGCCGGATCAATGGTAAAGGTGGGTGTACCACGCATATCCCTGCGGCTTTTGATCTCTGCTGCGTCAATGTTTTCTTCAATTTTCCCCGCGGCTGCCTCCACCTCCTCAGGAAACTTGTTGGGTAATTCAAATTCTGCAAGGATCGAATGCATCTCTGTATCATTCTCTCCCGGAAAACCGAGCACCTCAACAATTTCCCCGAATGGATTTTTCACCTTCTCCGGCCAGTCCGTGATCTTTGCAATTGCCTTTTGTCCATGCTCTGCCCCATTAAGTTTGTCGTGAGCAATAAAAATATCAAAAGGCATCTTACCACTGTCGGGTAATAGAAATGCATAGTTTTTCGATACTTCGACGATACCCACGAAGGTCTCCCGGGCACGTTCTATTATTTCGATTACCTCTCCCGATAGACGGTTGTCGTTTTTCTTTTTCGGGTATATGTGCACCTTCACAAGGTCGCCATCAAGCGCCCGTGCCAGGTTCGACCTGGAAATAAACACATCCTGTTCTATTTCATCAGAAGTAAGGAAGGCATACCCATGGTTGGTCATGTCAATGATCCCGTTTACATATCCCGCCCTCGATTTCAGCCTGTATTTGCCCTTATCAATTTGCTCAAGCAATCCCTGTCCCTTCAGGTTGTTAAGCGCGTTGTTGATCATGTCGCGATCACGCTGATCATTGATAAGCAACTGTTTTGAAAGTTGCTTGTAATTGTATGTTTTCTGGGGATTACGGGTAAAGATGCCCATCACCTGTGTCATTGCCTGATCAATGGTAAATTTTCCCTTGCTTCTTTTTGAAATTCTTCCTGACATTGCTATATAAGTTTGATTTTTTGCTTCTTCCGGACCATTAAATCATGAGAGTGATTGATCCTGACAACAAAGATTAGCATTAAAATTACTAATTTTACCCAACCTATTCCCTTTAGTTAAGTATTCTTATGAAAAATAAGCTGCAAATCTACAATACCAAAACCAGGAAAAAAGAAATCTTTAAACCAAACACCCCTCCGTTTGTAGGCCTGTATGCTTGTGGACCAACGGTTTACGGTGATGCTCACCTGGGTCATGCCAGACAGGCCATTACTTTTGACCTGCTCTTCAGGGTACTTACCTATCTTGGATACAAGGTAAGGTATGTCAGAAATATTACCGATGTGGGCCACCTGGAAAATGATGCCGACGAAGGAGAAGACAAAATTTCCAGGAAAGCCCGCCTCGAAAAACTGGAACCCATGGAAGTGGTTCAGCACTATATGAACTCCTACCACAGAAACATGAATGAGTTGGGTGTATTGCTCCCCAGTATCGAACCCCGTGCCAGCGGACACATCATCGAACAACAGGAACTGGTCAGAAAAATCATCGATGCAGGGTATGGGTACGAAGTGAACGGATCGGTCTATTTTGATGTTGTAAAATATTCAGGGGATCACGATTACGGAAAACTCTCAGGAAGGAAAACGGAGGACCTCCTTTCAAATACCAGGACACTGGAAGGACAATCGGAAAAGAGAAGTCCGCTCGACTTTGCCCTCTGGAAAAAAGCCGGTCCCGAGCACATTATGAACTGGCCCTCGGAGTGGGGTGTCGGATTCCCGGGTTGGCACCTGGAATGTTCCGCCATGAGTGCAAAATACCTGGGTGAAACCATAGACATCCACGGGGGGGGCCTGGACCTGCTCTTCCCCCATCACGAGTGCGAGATCGCACAGAACGTGGCAGGGTATGGAAATGAGATGATCAAATACTGGATGCACAACAACATGATCACCATCGATGGTCAGAAAATGGGACGCTCCCTGGGGAATTTTATAACCCTGGATCAGATCTTCTCCGGTGAACATAAGCTTCTTAACCAGCCTTTCGATCCCATGACCGTACGGTTCTTTATTTTACAGGCCCATTACAGGAGCACGCTTGATTTTTCAAATGATGCCCTGTCTGCCTCGAATAAAGGCCTGCAACGATTATACGATGCCATAAAATTGCTGGATAAAATCGAACACGCCAACGCTGGCGTGGTTAATGCAATTGAACTGCAGCAGAAGTGTGAAAGGGCTATGAATGATGATCTCAATACCCCGGGTATCATCTCTGCACTATTCGACGGGGTGAAATTGATTAATTCGCTTTACGAAAAACGGATCAATATCGACAGTGCCAACCTGGATCTGTTGAAAAAGATATACAGTACATTTGTTTACGAGATACTTGGACTGGCGCCTGAGGTCCTGTCAGGTTCAGCCGGTATCATGGTGGACGATCTCATTGAATATGTGCTCGGTCTCAGACAATCGGCCAAGGAGCGGAGAGATTTCGAAACTGCCGATCAGATCCGGGATACCCTCCAAAACATGGGGGTAACCATCAAGGACCGTAAGGACGGATCCGACTGGGAGATCGAATGATCTATGGGAAAAAATTACACATATGCTGTTCCTCACTCCAGGGTAATTCGTGTTGGAACCCTGGAAATGGGCTCCGGGTTCCCCGTCGTGGTCCAGTCCATGGCAAATACAAACACTGCCGATCTCTCTTCAAGTTTGGCCCAGCTTGAAAAAATGGCAGATGTCGGGGCACAGCTGGTCCGGTTCACCACCCAGGGCCTGAAAGAGGTCGCTTCACTTGAAAAACTTATCCGCTCCCTGACCCCGGAATATGCAAAAATTCCTGTTGTTGCCGATGTACATTTCAGTTCCCGGGTTGCGCTGGAGGCTGCCAAAGTATGTCACAAGGTGAGAATCAATCCGGGCAACTTCACCGAACGGAGCGGGAAGATTGTTGAGTATACCGAAGAACTTTATAATGAAGGACTCCAGGAAAACCGGAAGATGCTCATCCAATTGATTGAAGTCTGCAAGGCCCACAATACAGCCCTCCGAATTGGTGTGAATCACGGCTCACTCTCCCAGCGGATCATGTCCCGTTATGGCAACACACCGGCAGGGATGGTCGCCTCTGCATTGGAATTTTTAAGGATATGCAGGGAAGAACAGTTCCACAATGTGGTCGTCTCCCTGAAATCGAGTAATACAGTATTGATGATCCACTCGGTGCGTTTATTGGTAAAAAAAATGATCGAAGAGGACCTTTATTATCCGTTGCACCTGGGCGTTACAGAATCTGGTGATGGCATGGAGGGCCGGATTAAATCGGTAGTGGGTATGGCTCCCCTGCTTTCAGAAGGAATTGGTGACACCATTCGCGTAAGTCTCACTGAACCCCCGGAAAACGAGCTGCCGGTAGCGAGACTGATAACCTCGGTTTTCAAAAAACCGGACACATTGCCCTATGATCCATTGGAAAACCTACCCTGGGACTCCTTTAATTTCAATGAATACAGTATGCGGGAGGTCCATGGTGTGGGAGGCACTAATCCTCCTGTGGTGATCTCCCCTGAAGGAAGCTACGATGATCCCGAACCCGATTTCATGTTCGCACAGGAAAATGACAGAACTGTACTTAAATCCGGCCAAAGATTATTTTACCCGGTCTTCTTCGGTAATGCAGATTCGGGTGATACCAGTTTCCTGATGACCGATACCGGTGCGGAGCCTGCAGAAATTGCCGCCATTAAAGATCCCCGTATCGTGATCCTCCATGCAGAAAACCGGACCATAACCGATGTGAAAAACTGGATGATCTCCTATATCAGAAATAAAGGAACCAATCCCATTATCCTGAGGAAAAAGTATGCGGATAAAGATGAAGAAACCTACATGATACGTGCCTCGGGCGAATTTGCCTTACTACTGGCCGACCGCCAGTTGAGCGGAATCTGGATTGAAAACTCCCATTTCTCTCCCGCATTTAACAACCGCCTCTCATTTGCCATTCTCCAGGCGTCCAGGAACCGAATCACCTCCACCGAATATATCGCATGCCCCTCCTGTGGAAGAACACAATTTGACATACAATCTGTACTGGCCGCGGTTCGCACCCACACGGCCCATCTGACAGGACTGAAAATTGCGGTGATGGGCTGTATCGTCAACGGGCCGGGTGAAATGGCCGATGCCGATTACGGCTACATCGGTACAGGAAAAGGATTCGTATCCATCTATAAAGGAAAAGATGTTGTTGCAAAAAAGGTCCCGGCCAACGATGCCATTAGCGTACTGATCCAGGTCATCAAGGATCACGGCGACTGGATAGAACCCTGACTGTGGTTTCAAGAGCAACCCAATGGCCCCCCTACCCTTTCTCCAGGGTGAAAACAAACGACGCCCCTTTCCCTAACTTACTATTTACCGTGATCGACTGATTATGCGCCTGGATAATATGCTTCACAATGGCAAGACCCAACCCGGTTCCCCCTGATTCCCTCGACCTGCTCTTATCCGCACGATAAAACCGTTCGAAAATTCTTGACAGATCCTCCTCCGCTATTCCAATTCCATTGTCCGAAACATCAACCAAAATAGTCTTTCCGGTATCGGCAAACCCAACCCGCGTCCTTCCGTTTAATTTTCCATACTTGATGGAATTCATCACAAGGTTATTCAGTACTTCGGTGATCCGCTTCTTGTCGGCTTTTACAAGAACCGGCTTATTATAATTCCCGTCAAACTCCAGTTTTAATTTGTATTGCCGGGCGTGCATCTCGTGCGACTCATACACATCCTCCACCAGTTTTACAATGTTGAACACTTCCTTCTGCATCTTGAACTCTCCCGACTCAAGCCTTGATATAGAGCCCAGTTCATCGACAATGGTAACCATCCTGTTGATGCTTTTTTCCGCCCTTTTGAGATATAACGTGTTGATCTTTTTATCATCAATGCCCCCGTCGAGGAGTGTGAGGATATAACCCTGAATGTTAAATATGGGTGTTTTAAGTTCATGGGAAACATTGCCGAGAAAATCTTTTCTGTGTTTTTCCTTTTCCCGGAGCTGTTTGATCTCATCGGTCTGATTGCTTGCCCAGATTTTTACTTCCTTATCCAGCTCTTCAGAAAAAGTTGCAGAATCAATTTTTTTCCTGAGCTTCTTCCGGGTTATGGCAACATTCTGTATCGTTTTGAAAACAGGACTCAGCCATTTCTCCACATATTTCAGAAAAAACCGGTGAACAATAAAATATCCCGACAGAAAAAGTACTGTTCCCAACGCTGCCTGCATGTAAATGTTATTCATTGTCCCGGTAATATGAAGTACAACCATCCCTGTGGTATAGATCAATAAAATGAGCGCGGCGATAATCAAGGACTGGCTCACCGGTGATTTTCTGATTGCCATAATTTATTCATTTAATTACCATTCATAAAACGGGGTAGTAACCCGAAAGAAGAATCCTGTAAAACCGTACCTGTTCACTGCATACTCTATCCCCAGCACTTTATCGTAATAGGTTACCAGGTCAATACCTATTCCGGTACTGTATTGCAGGGAATTCACCATGTTATTGGATGGGTCAATGGAATTCGGGTTGTTCACATAACCCACATCACCCATAAGATTCAGGTAAACTGCATAGTGGACCTTATTAAATTGCCCGGCCTTCAAATAGGGTAACTTAAAGGTGGCAGGCTTCACCAACTGAAACTTCACGATTAGTTTATTAATAAAATAATCGGTTCCGTCTAATACAAAGTCATCGTATCCTGTGAGGTTTTCCGCGTAACCCAGCGCTTTCTGCTGAATCAATGGCACCTGTTTATTCGAAGAGACTTTTCCTTTAACTACATTGGCAAGATAGAGGCGGTTCACTAGTTTTTTATGATAAAACAATACCGCTTCTGCGTCCCAGTTCCCGAAAGGATAGTCCTCTATTATACCTAACCCGAATCGCTGCGCCTTCGTTTTGAAAGCATAACCCTCCAGGGGGTATACTTTAGAATCGCGAATATCATACGTGTATACATAATCGATCTTAAAATGCCGGTAACTTGTGTATCCATTCCCGAAAAAATCAGGGTTCAAACGGGCCACCGTATCGCTGATCCAGTCGTCAATATAATGAACCCTGAGCCGGTGTCTTGAATACAAATGCGGACGGTAAGAATAGGCAATAAACGCGTCGGTTGTCCCCAGGGAATAATTTTCTTCATCGTTAAAATAGACCGGCAGGTTATCCATGGTCGTGTATTTTAGCCGGTGCTGCCGCATCAGACTGTAACTGAGCGATATTGCATGATTTTCGTTGCTGCCCAGATTCGGTTTTTCGTATTGAATGACATATTGCTCCCGGTACCCCAGCCGTATTTTTGCATTCAGAAGTTCGTTCCTTCCCCTGAAATTGTTCCACTGCAGCCACATCCCGTAATTGAGCTTACGCCACTCCGGCTCCTTTAAAAATGCACTCAGGTTCCGGTCCCCATGCTCAAAAATCGGTGTTGGCCAGATATACCAACGTTCCTGTACATCCAGCATCACATTGATTCTGTTCCACGGAAGATGCTCCGCATCTATTATTACAAAATTGAACAACGACAAATTAAGCAGATTTTCCCTGCTCCTCTCAAAGTCCCGGAGCAGATCCATTTTTGCGATTGTATCACCTGCTGTAAATACGAGTTCCCGTAAGAGGATGTTCTCTTTTGTGATCCTGTTTCCCTCTATAATAATTTCATTGATCACAAGCCTGTCATCAGGAACAGAATGGGTTTCCTGTGCATAAACCTGAGACAGAGTAATACCCACAAGTACTGCAATATATTTTACCTTGATCATGCGTTAATTTCAACAAGCCTGCAAGTTAACAACAAAAAGCAAATCTTAAATCTATTTTAAAAATCAGGATGGTAGCTGAATTTGTGTATTTTTGCAACAAATCTCTTCGTGATGAATATTAAAGGCTTCGCCATTTTTATGATTATTTTTTTAGCAGGCATGGGGCCTGTTCATTCTCAAAACAGAACTACCCTGGATCTTGAAGATTTCAGTAAACTTAATGTCTCTGGCAGAATGGATGTTGAGTTGATCCGGTCAGAATCAAAGCAAATGAGCATTACCTCAATTAAAGGGGATCCGGAAGATGTGACTGTTGAAATAAAAGATGGTGAACTGTATCTGAAGGTCCCCACGCGTATCAACAAAGACGATATTATTCAGATCCGGCTTCCCTATCAATTGCTGTCGCGCATAGAGACAACGTCTGGCGCTAAGTTAAATTCAGCTGATGAACTGAGGGCCGGTGCCCTGGAGCTTATTGCCAGGACAGGGGGGAAAATCGAATTGTCCATCCATGCTGACAGCTTAACGGCCAGAGTGACACAGGTTTCCGATATTATTCTTTATGGAAATGTTAAAACCCAATATGTAACGGTACTTACCGGGGGAAACTATCTGGCGTACGACCTGGTTTCCCGGGATACTTATATCAAAGTCTCAGCAGGGGCACAGGGAAAGGTTACTGCCTCCCGGATCCTGGACGCAACGGCAAATTCAAAAGGGTATATCGGATATATAGGTGACCCGGACAACACCGTTTTAAATACCTCGCTGGGAGGTACCATTGTACCGTTCAGTTCAAGAAAAGATGCGGATGTAAATTAATCTGATTCCGCCAATAGTGCGGCTGCAACTTTCATGTCGGAAGGGAACGTGATCTTTATATTTTCAACATTTCCTTTCACCAGGTTAATCTGGCCGAAATAGGATTCAAACACCGAAGCATCGTCGGTATACCCCTGTTCCAGACAATTTTCATAGGCAGTAAGTAGCTTTTTTGCCTGAAATACCTGGGGGGTTTGCACACGCTTCACAATGTTACGGTCCAGAATATTGCTCCCCATACCAATGACCGTCCTTAATGTGTCTTCTGTATCAATTACCGGAATTGCGCTGCCCGTCTTTTCTGCTTCACTGTAACACCTTTCCAGTGTATCGATAGAAACCAACGGCCTTACAGCATCATGGATCCCTACAATTTCTCCCGGATAGATATTTGTCAACCCCTTCATCACCGAATGGAACCTTGTTGCCCCACCGGTGGCGGTAACAACCTTCCTGGTTGAAGCAAATTTCACTTTCAGCCCGTGCCACACAATCAGATGGCTCTCGGGCAATACCAGGATAATTTTAATATCCGGATCAAATTCGAGAAATTTCTCAATGGTCCAGATAATAACCGGCTTTCCATGCAATTCAAGAAATTGCTTGGGCGTTTCCGACTTCATCCTTGATCCGGTTCCCCCTCCAACTATAACAACAGATCTCATAAAAGTATTTTATCCAAATGTACTGAATCCAGATGGCAGCTGCTTTTTTCTTGGTTTGATACTAAGTAATGGGACCCTTGATTTATTCATCATCTGCTGGGCATAACTGCCAAAGAAAACGTTCCATTTATCAATTGCACTGGACATCATGATTACCAGGCTTGCGTCCACAGCCTCTGCGTAATTTAGTGTCAGAACCGGGAGGCTGTCACCTGTTACTGTATGGTGAACACTCCTTACTTTTCTGCTGTTCAAAAACCCTATACACTGCTGACTGTAAGACTTTAGCCTGGCCAGGTCCCTTTTATTATTCGTTGTTGAGACTGCCAGGATGTGTACCTCAGCATCAAACAACCTTGCTATTTCAGCAGCCAATGGCAACTTTTGCCTGGTGTCAGGGTGCAGTTTGATTGGTACTACTATTTTCTTAAAACTCGTGGGTACTGGACTTTTTCTTATGGTAAATACCGGCCTGTCCGTGGCCGACATAATTTTCATCGCATTGCTTCCTGCAAATAGTTCTTCAAAGCCCGATGCTCCATGTGTAGATGCACAAACCACCGAATCTTTAAATGCATTAACCTGATTCACGACTTCCCTGAATACCTTCCCCTTTTTAACAATATATTTTAACCGGGAATTGTTCCCCAGTTTTGGTTCATATTCCGCCACCAGTTTCCTGAATCTGTTTTCAGCAAATTTGTGTTCGTCACTTTCTGTACCGGGATGATAATCTGTAGTGGTTGTGATCACATATACCATTTGTATATTGATCTCTTGCTTTTTTGAAAACAGAATGGCCATTTCAAGTCCGTTGATCGATTCTCTCGAGAAATCGACCGGAATAATGAAATTCTTCATAGATGTCAGTTTTTGTTGATACAGCTAATTTATAAATAATTCCAGAACCAAGCACATTTATAACCAGTTTGTATCAGATGGAAGTAACCCGGCTCCCTTTTTTCCTGATATTTCTGAATATTCTTTCGCTTTCCCGTAACTGGGGTATCGGGCAACGCCACAGACAAGGGTGCTCTTAATACCGAATTAAATTGACAGAGCCACGAAATATCGTCGAATTTCCAGAATTTAAAACGAAGCGCCACCCCC
>JBBDIE010000123.1:0-20834 GCA_040880545.1 Bacteroidales bacterium
TAACTGATTTCTAAAATTCTTATCTTCGTGTATCTTTAATCCAATAACAAATACAACCATGAAAAAATTCCCCGTTCTACTCGTCCTCCTTGTTGCGATCGTTGCTTCCTCCTGCTCCAGGAAGGTTCCGGAAATTGTGCACAACATACCCGATCATGCGTTCCTCGTCACTTCACTGCATCCTAAACAGATCTATGACAAGGGTCAGATCGGAACCATGGATATTTTTACCAAAAAAATCAGAAATAAAATCGTGCTCAGCCTGGTAAAGGATCCACTGCAGTCGGGCATTGATATAAGCGAGTACATGTTCATTTTTGTATATTTTATCGATGATCAACCGGTAATTGGAACCACCGCGGTGATCAAAGACAGCGATAAATTTGCATCCACCATCGGTAATCTGCTAAAAGATAATGAGGGCCAGGTGATCGATCACAAAGGATATTCCATGGTAACCCCCGAAGATGAAGAGTTGGCCATTGCCTGGAACGAGAAGCAGGTGATTTTTCTATCTTCCCCGCAAAAAAACTTCACTGCAGAAGAGTGGCAGACTGAACTGGTAAGTCTGTATGACCTTTCCAGGGAAGAGGCGGTAACCAGCATCGTGGATTTCAATAAGTTCACCGGTAAAATGAAGGACTTTAACGTCTGGTTCACCGGGGATGAGCTGAAAAAGATCATGGAAAAAACGAACGCATTCAAAGAGATGCAGTTTGAACTGCCCATGGAACTTTACAACAATTACGGCCAGGTTTTCGTTGATTTTTCAGATGGTGCCATGTATGTTCATTCGGAAACACACTTCAGTGATGACGTGACCAAGGCTGCGGAATCATTCCTGGTTGCAAAAGAGAGCCTGAACAAGGATCTGCTGAAACTGACTCCCGGAAACAATCTGATCCTGGCCATGGCATTTTCAGTGGAGCTGGACAAAATGGTTAAGATGATGAAGAATTTCGGCGGAACACAGATGGATAGTGTATCGGGGAAAATTGAAAAGGCCACCGGCGTATCGGGAGATGTCATGCTTGAGGCAATGAGTGGCGATTTTGTACTCGCCATAAACGGTTCCCCGGAAGGTGCTTCAATTCCTGTTGAAATCCTGATTGGTATAGGGCTGGATGATGAAACACTTCAGGACAAACTGATGGGTACTGTCAACAATATGGCCCAGGTGGAAAAGGATGGTGATTTCTTTATGATCAACGTCAACGGGATGGAACTATACAGTGGAATTGTGAACGGGATCTGGGTAATTACCAATGTTTCCGGTTACAAATCAGCGGTTACAGGCAGCGGTCTTGAAAAAACGCTGAGTGAATCAAAATTCAATGATTATGCAGGGGGTTCCATGGGCATGTATATGAATCTTGATCTGACCACTTATCCGTCATCTCTGCAGGGCATGATGGCCCAGGGCGGAATGCCGGGAATGCTGGAGTTGGTCGCAGAGTCCATGTCATACATTGGCATTGAGGGTTCCAATTATGAGAACGACATCACAGTGAAAACATCCAAAGAAAAGGAAAACAGTTTATATACCCTTCTTCAACTCATGGAAAAGGCGGCAGAGGGTAAAGCGTGGAGTGAATGACATTCAGATTAGAAAATCTCATACCACTTCCCATGGTGGAGGTTCCCACAAAGGATTCTGCAGTATGGGAAGTGGATTCGTATATTTTCTCAAGAGGAAAGGAATACCTTGTGGAAGCTCCTTCAGGCAAGGGCAAAACATCCCTTTTGTCGGTTATGTACGGACTTCGTAAAGATTATACCGGCACACTTTTTATTGACGATACCGATGCTGCATTTTACAGTTCCCGGGATTGGTCGTACATGCGTAAACACCATGTATCTTATATCTTCCAGGGCCTTGAGCTCTTTGATGATATGACTGCCCTGGACAACATTCTGTTGAAAAACCAGGTTACAAAATTCAAAACTGAAAAACAGATCCGTGAAATGGCAGAAAGGCTGGATGTGGCAAAATTCCTCCACAGGAAATGCAGGATACTCTCCTTTGGCCAAAAACAGCGGATTGCGATCATTCGCGCCCTGTCCCAGCCGTTTGGGTTCCTGTTTGCAGACGAATGCTTCAGCCATATAGATAAAAAGAACGCGGCAGATGCCCTGGAACTGATCCGTGAAGAGTGCAAAAAACAGGATGCCGGAATGATCCTGACCTCCCTGGGCAACAATGAACATTCATTTGACCTGCGTGTGAACCTATGAAGTACCTGTTTCAAATATTGTGGAAGGATCAAAGCAGGACGCATTTGCTCTGGGCTGTGCTGGGCACCATGGCTGGCTTTGTCATGCTTCTTTCAGGCATCCAGTTCTATGAGAACCTGAACCGTGTGCTCACCGATAACCGGGACCTCCTGGATCCGGAATATATCATTATTAACAAAAAGATCAACATCGGACAGACCCTGGGGCTGGGGCCCGGAGGGTTTACGGATCAAGAGATTGCGGAGATCGGGGAACAACCATTTGCCGACAGGGTGGCCCCATTTATTTCCAACCGGTTTCCCATCAGCGCTATTACCCAAAGCCGGCAATTCCCCAATTTCTATACAGAACTCTTCTTTGAAGCTGTCCCCGATGAATATATCGACATTAAATCCGATGATTGGCAATGGTCAGAAAATATGGACTACATTCCTGTGATCCTGCCTCAGGATTATCTCAATCTCTATAATTTCGGTTTCGCCCAGAGCCAGGGCCTCCCCCAGATTCCCAAAGAGATGATCGGTATGTTACAATTTAATGTGGTTCTTAAAGGACAAAAGGAGAAGGCAACCTATCAGGGAAAGATCATCGGTTTCAGCAACCGGATCAATTCCATCATGGTTCCTTATGATTTCCTCAACTGGGCCAATGAGAAATTCGGATACCTCGAGAAGAACAGGCCCTCCCGCATCATACTTGTCTCAAACGACCCTACTGATCCAGCCATCGTTCAGTATATTGAAGAAAAAGGATACGATACGATCCGGGAAAGACTGAAAAGCAGCAGGTTGAATATCATTCTTAAATTTATTCTCAGTTTCCTGGTAGTTGTGGCGGGAATCATTATTGGCCTGGCCTTTCTTATTTTTCTGCTTAGTCTTCAATTGATGATCAGCCGCTCCTCGGAAAAGATCAGGCGTCTGAATAAATTGGGGTATCACCACGCTGAAATAAGCCGGCCCTACATCATAATTCTGTTCCTTTTATTGTTTGTGGTTACCACTTTTTCGCTGCTTTTCAGTTCAATCCTATCAGCCAAATTAACAGAAATGGCTTCGGTCTGGAGCCTGGAAATAAATGCATCACTTTCCGGAACAGTCTACCTGGTTGCCGTGGGACTAACCTGTTTATTGTTCCTCCTGAATACTACCGCCATATTCCTGAGTACCAGAAAGCTTTGTAATGAATAGGAGATGAAGATAATTATTTCACTCATTTTTTTTTATATTCAAAATATTGCTTATTTTTGCAAGCCCAAAGTTATAGAGGGAATGATTAAGAAATAATAAAAGATTATAATGGCAAACCATTTATCAGCAAAAAAGAGGATCAGGCAGGCTGAATCGCGTCGCGTAAGAAACAAGTACCAGTCGCGTACAGCGCGGAGTGCGGTAAGGAAATTAAAAGATACAACCGACAAGGCCGAGGCCACGGAGATGTATCCAAAAATAGTTTCCATGCTCGACAAACTGGCGAAAACCAATGTAATCCATAAAAACAAGGCATCGAATTTAAAATCGAAGCTTGCCAGGCACATTGAGAGTTTGTAATAGCCTTCCAACATAAAATATTCTGAAAACCTTTCGTAATCGCGAAAGGTTTTTTTGTTTCCTGTCGATATTTCATCTGCTCATCACATTAACCCAGAAAAGAGCAATGAAAGCATATAAAAACACAGCCATTAAAAACTGGTCGGTGGAGGACCGTCCACGGGAAAAACTACTAAAATCGGGGGTTCAGTCCCTCTCCAACGCAGAATTGATCGCCTTGCTTTTGGGTAGTGGTACAAGGGAATCAAATGCGGTTGAACTGGCCAGAAATATTCTCGCTTCAGTGAACAATAACCTGCTTGACCTGGGCAGGATGGGAACAGATGACCTGGTTCAACTCAGGGGAATCGGAACCGCAAGGGCCATCACCCTGATTGCAGCCATTGAGCTGGGGTCCAGGAAGAATAACAGTTATGCAGTTGAAAAGGTCCTTATTAAAAACAGTGAAACGGCTTACCGGATATTGTATCCCATCATCGGGGAACTGGAACATGAGGAGTTCTGGATCATCATCCTGAACAGGGCGCACAAGGTGATCAAAACTGAGAAGATCAGCCAGGGCGGTCTCACCGGGACAGTAATTGACACACGTATGATCCTGAAACATGCGCTTGATAAAAAAGCAACATCCCTGATCATTTCCCACAATCACCCATCCGGTAACAGAAATCCCAGTGAAGCCGACATCAATATCACCAAAAAAATCAAAAATGCAGCCGATATCATGGATATCAAAGTGCTTGACCACATTATTGTGGCCGGGGAGATATATTTCAGCTTTGCCGATGAAGGATTGATGTGATGAAGCGTTTATTCACAAGGTAACCTTTTTACGATGGTCCGGTCTTTACACCGGTTCTTAAGGGCCGATACCGGCTGATTCAATACCGGATGTATTTTACCTGGTGAAATTTCAGCGAGTGGTAAAAGCACAAAGAGCCGTTCAGCCATTTTAGGATGGGGAATCTGTAGCGTTCTTCCCTGAATTACAAGATTATCATAAAAAAGTATATCCAGGTCAATGATCCTGTCTGCGAATCCTTCCCCGGTCGATTTTCTGCCCATTTCACGCTCAATCACCTGAAATGATTCAAGTAATTCCAACGGCGACAGGCTGGTCTCCAACACGAGGCACTGGTTATAAAATGAATTTTCACTTTCAAATCCCCAGGGTTCACTTTCGTAAATCACTGAAGCCGCCACAATCCTGCACCTGTTTTCACAGATACGTTCACTGGCAACGGCAAGATTTTCTCTCCTGTTCCCCAGATTCGTCCCCACGCCAACCCAGACGGTATGATCAACCATTCAATTCTCTTTTCTCTGATACAAAAGTACCCTGTTCGTTAAAATCGCGCATAAAAAGTGGACAACATGACTATTCATTTTTTAAATCAGCCATATTTTTACTAAAATTGCAGTTCCTTTCACAACAATTAAATTGTTAAAATACAAATAATTAAATAATCGGTCATGAAAAGCTTTTTGAAATATACACTTGCTACCATTGTTGGTATTCTGGTACTGAATATCCTGGGTATTATGTTTTTCTTCATTATCGCCGGAGCTGTTACACGTACTTCTAAACCAACAGTTGAAGAAAATTCGGTACTGGTAGCCAGGTTTGATACGCCGGTTCTGGACAGGGCCAACGACAATCCTTTCAGTAATTTTACCTTTGGAAATATCAATATGGAAGGAAACCAGGGGCTGAATCAGATCCTGAAGGATATAGAAAAAGCTAAAAATGATGTAAATATATCAGGGATCTTCCTGCGACTCTCTGCAATTCCTAACAGTATGGCAACCGTGGAAGAAATACGGAACGCACTGCTGGACTTTAAGGAGAGCGGAAAATTTATCCTGACCCATGCGGATTCATATTCACAAAAGTCGTATTACCTTGCCTCAGTTGCAGATAAGATTTACATGACCCCAACAGGTGAACTGGATTTTAAAGGATTACAGGCAACAGTGATGCTTTTTAAAAGGGCGCTTGATAAATATGGGATTGATATGCAGGTTATCAGGCATGGTACTTTTAAGAGCGCAGTAGAACCTTTCCTGACAGATGAAATCAGTGATGCCAATCGTGAGCAACTGGATGTAATGATAGGTACAATCTGGTCGCAGATGCTGGAACAGATTTCCATGGCCAGGGGAATCCCGGTGGATGAACTGAACCGTTTTGCAGACGAACTGTCGGTGACCTTCGACGACCAGGCACTGGAAAAGGGAATGATTGACGGATTAAAATATTACGATGAAGTGTTGGGTGAACTCAGGGATCTGACAAGTACGGACGAAGATGACGACATCCCTACAATATCTCTGAAAAAATATGCGGATGTTCCTGTTGCTGAAAAAGAGGTATCCAGGAACAGGATTGCCGTAGTATATGCCATGGGGCCTGTAGTTACAGGGAATGCAGAAGAGGGAACTATTGGTTCTGACCGGATTGCAAAGGCGATCCGTGATGCACGGAAAGATGACAAAGTGAAAGCGATCGTCTTCAGGGTAAATTCCGGAGGTGGAAGCGCCCTGGCCTCGGAAGTTATTTACAGAGAAGTAAAGCTCGCATCCGAGGTTAAACCGGTCGTGGCCTCGCTGGGTGATGTTGCCGCTTCGGGCGGGTATTATATTGTTTGCCCTGCCGATACCATCGTAGCCAGTGAAACCACCATTACCGGATCCATCGGGGTGTTTGGCGTACTTCCAAACCTGCAGGAGCTGATGAACGATAAAATAGGGATTACTACCGGTGTGGTTAAGACCAATAAATATTCGGACCTGGGTTCTCCTACCAGATCGCTGACGGCCGATGAACGAAATATGATTCAGCAATATGTGGATGATGTTTATGAAACCTTTGCGGGCCATGTGGCAGAGGGAAGGTCCATGACCTATGAAGAGGTGGATGCCATAGGAGGGGGACGTGTCTGGACCGGTGTGAGCGCAATGGAAATCGGACTGATCGATCTGTTCGGTGGTCTCGAAAGGTCCATTGAAGTAGCTGCCGAGATGGCCGGTCTTGAAGACTACCGTGTCACTTCCCTGCCCGTTCTGGAAGATCCTTTTACGATGCTTATAAAGAAATTGTCGGGTGAAGTTAAAACCAGGTTCATCAGGAAAGAGCTTGGTGTATCCTACGAATTTTATAAGAAAGCAGAAGAGATCAGCTCCATGAAAGGTATTCAGGCAATCATGCCCTATACACTTGACATTCACTAACCTTAATTGAATATATTTCTGGATCAACAGGCTTCTTAATTTCAAAGGATCTGTTAAGCCTTTTTCTAAATTTGTACCCTTTCATGAACAGATGAATGCAGCGAAACCGAATAACCATAACCGTTATCTTATTGTATCCGTTTAGCCTGATCTACAGGGCGGTGGTAGAAATAAGAAATATGTTCTTCGAGTGGAGGATTTTACCCGTAACAGAATTCAACCTGCCGGTAATTTCAGTGGGAAATATTACCGTGGGGGGAACTGGTAAAACACCCCAGGTGGAATATCTTGTGGAATTATTGAAAGATGAATTCAAACTGGCATATCTCAGCAGAGGTTATAAAAGAAAAACCAGCCGGTTCATGGTGGCAGATATGCAATCCTCAGCATCTGTGATCGGTGATGAACCCAGGCAACTGAAACAAAAATTCCCGGAATTGACCGTCGCCGTTGACCGCCGCAGGGTAAACGGAATACGGCAAATCCTAAAGATGCACGAACCCCCGGATGTCATTTTACTTGACGATGCATACCAACACCGGTATGTGAATCCAGGCAAATCCATTCTACTGATTGACTACAACCGGAACATCACCGAAGACTTTTTGCTTCCTGCAGGAAGGTTACGGGAACCTGTTTCAGCCAAAAAAAGGGCCGATATTATTCTAATCACAAAATCACCCAACCGGTTAAAGCCGATTGAGATGCGAAACCTGGTGAAAAAGTTGAACATTGATTTCCGCCAACATCTCTTTTTCACCACCATAAAATATCATGAAATACGCTCTGTTTTTGATATTGCGGAACAAAAGAATGCTGCTTACTTCAAGGATAAAAGGGTTCCGGTGTTACTGCTCACCGGAATCGCCAATCCAAGGCACATCAGAACCTATGCACGAAGTATCTCCACTAATCTGCATGAGATAGCATTCCCTGACCACCATGCATATTCCGAAAAGGATATCCTGAAAATCCTCAACAGGCTTACAGCATTGGATCATCCGGAGACGCTGGTACTGACAACGGAAAAGGATGCCATGCGGCTCCAGGAACTGCCGATTCCGGATTCTTTGAAAAAATCACTATATTATGTACCCATTCGGGTGGACTTCCTGAACGATGACCGGGAAGATTTTAATAAAATCATTCTGAATTATGTTAGAAGCAATAAACGAGACAATATCCTTCATAAGGAAACAGACAAAACTTCGGCCTGAAACGGCTATTATTCTGGGAACAGGATTGGGAAAGATAGCCGATGAGATTGAAGCGGACCGCATCCTTTCCTATGAGGAAATACCAAACTTTCCGGTCTCAACAGTGGCGGGCCATGACGGTAAACTTATCATTGGCCGTTATGCCGGCAAAGAGGTGATCGTGCTCAAAGGCAGGTTCCATTTCTATGAGGGATACACCATGCAGGAGGTCACCTTTCCCGTGCGGGTTTTGAAATTCCTGGGTATTAATAACCTTTTTATCTCCAATGCTGCAGGGGGGATGAACCCCGACTTCGAAGTGGGGGACGTAATGTTTATCAACGACCATATTAACCTTATGCCCAACCCGTTGCTGGGGATACATATCCCAGAATTTGGCGACCGGTTTCCCGATATGAGTGAGGTGTATAATAAAGCGCTGATCAAAAAAGCATTGGTATCAGCAACAGAACAGCAGCTCCGGGCACACAAGGGTTGTTATGTTGGAGTAACCGGGCCCACGCTGGAAACACCGAAAGAGTATGAGTATTTCAGGATCATTGGAGGCGATGCTGTAGGTATGTCCACCGTTCCGGAAGCTGTGGTTGCGCACCAGATGGGAATGACCATCTTTGCGGTGTCTGTGATCACCGACCTGGGTGTGCCGGGTAAAATAGAGAAGATATCCCACCAAATCGTGCAGCAGGCTGCCGAAAAGGTGACCCCAAAACTAGTAAAAGTCATTTCCGAAATTATCGCAAGTCTGTAAATGCAAAGAGGAAAAAAAAGCGATGGATTTCAGAAAAACAAGGTAATATCCCTGTCGGCGGTTCACCTTGTTCATGATATTTATACCTCTTTCCTGGCACCCGCACTACCTAAGATTATCGAGAAACTTGGAATGAGCTATGGAATGGCCGGTTTACTGGCCGTCCTCCAGCGAATTCCCTCCCTGTTCAATCCGCTCCTGGGGATCATAGCCGAAAGACCTGCCATGAAGTATATGGTGATCCTCTCCCCCGCCGTTACCTCCATTGCCATGAGCCTCATCGGTATTGCTCCCGGGTATATTTTCCTTGCAGTTTTATTGTTTGTGTCGGGAATCAGCTCCAGTATGTGGCACATTCCCAGCCCGGTTATGATCAAGCACCTGTCGGGTAAAAGGACCGGCAAAGGGATGAGTTATTATATGGTTGGCGGTGAACTGGCCAGGACACTTGGTCCATTGGTAATCCTGGGGGTGATACAGTTATGGGGGCTTGAAGGGACGTGGAAAATGATGCCGCTTGGTATCGTGGCATCTTTCATCCTCTACCTGAACTTCAGAAAGGTAGAGATCAAACCTTCAGCAAAAGTACATACGGAAGGTAATTACTGGAAAATATTCAAGCGTTACATGCCCGCGTTCATTTTAACAGGTGGATACACCTTCTTCCAGGCTGGCGTGAAGGCTTCACTCACCTATTATCTTCCAACCTTTCTTACAAACAGTGAAGGTCATTCTCTCGTATTTGCCGATATTTCCCTCACCATTCTGCAGCTCGCCGGGGCAGCCGGTGCACTCTTTGCAGGAACAATAAGCGACAGGTTAGGCAGGTCGCGAACACTGTTGGTTATCAGCATAGCCACCCCGCTGCTGATGCTTGTATTCCTGAATATGAACGGCGCATGGATCATCCCCGTTCTGATTCCCCTCGGATTTTTCCTTTTTGCTCCTACTGCAGTTATGATGGCCCTGATCCAGGATCTGCATACCGGTAAAAAAGCATTTGTGAATTCAGTGTACATGACTATCAACTTCTTCATCAGCTCTTTGGTCATCCCGATGGTGGGAGTAATCACTGATCATTTTGGTTTCAGAACCAGTTATATTGCATTCAACCTCCTGGCATTTGGTGCCATATTCGTAGTAATCTATTCCCGGAACAAGTTACATCTGATCAGCGATAAATAACCGCACAGGGTTTCCGGTATATTTTTGATCCTTCCTTACCGTGGATCCTTAGATGTACAATATAAATACCGGGAAGTACAATGTTTCCATGCTGGTCAAGGCCATCCCAGAAATATAGATCTTCACTGCCTCCCTGTCCGTTATTTACTATGTTTCTTATGCTGTTGCCATCCATATCCGTTATAAAAACATCCACGATTGATCCGGTGGCTGAACCATGTATGCCTATCACCAGTATATCTTCAAATCCATCCATATCGGGACTGAATACTTCCGTATTCAGTGTAATTTCTGCGATTCCGTCGGGAGCCAGATATTGCTGAGAATTTAAAGCACCAGGAGTGCCATAATTCACCGAAGACGCTGCTGAAACCCAGCACTGACTCCCGGAATTGCAGCTTCCCGGATGCATCCTTTCCAACGCAACACCGGAGGTGATCCCCACCAGGTCGTGATGGAGCGAATCGTTGTAACACATCTGGTCAATAACGTTTCCTGACCTGTCCGTCAATTGTATGCAGGTTCCATCGTTGGGCAAGGTCCTGAAATCCGCCACTTCCACCACGTCGATCTCCCAACCAAGGTCCCACTCCCTTCTCAGGGAATTTTCGTTTTTACATAATACAACCGTTCTTCCGGGAAACAACAGGTGTGATTCACCTGAAATCACGTTTACACTGCCCTCCAAAGCCCCCGGGGGAATCAATTTCAGTTTCAGGTCGTACAAATCCAGATACCCGTTTCCTGCATTGTATATTTCAATATATTCAGAACCTCCAAAAACAGGATCATACATAATTTCATTGAGTACCAGTTCTGATGAACCTGGTAATACCGGACGTTTAAATGTTACCCTTGTTATTTCATTCCGGTTACCTGAACAATCTTCGACATTAATCATCTGCAGATTGTACAACACTTCTTCTGTAAAAAATTCCTTCGACAGCAAGGTGGGTGTCTTACTTACCAGTGGATGATAGTCAACCTCCGGGGAAAGGGTGTCATGCTCCAGAATAAATGCTGTTTCACTATCCGGTAGAAGATAAATATGTTCATTAAACGACAGTGTCAGTTTCCCATCCTCCGGAATTCCAATGTATTTAAGAACTGGCGGTTCACTGTCCTGATAATCATAAACAAGGCTGTTCTTTTCTCCCGGAGTCCCCCCTCTCCATCCCTCAGAAACATGCCAGTTACCATCACCACCGCATAAATTGTCCGGATCCGAAATCTCAAGCGACCAACCACCGTCTGACCGCTCCTTATCATATTGGTCCAACCCATCATATTCCACCAGGTGTATCAACCGGTTATACTGATCAAAAAGCCTGAGGGTAGCACCGGCATTAGGTAATGCTGTGGAGGAGGTCAGTCCTGGCTGTTCATTTATATTACCGTACTGACCCGAACACAATTCATGGGTCATCAGGATACATTCCCCCGGCATGATCTCCACCGGGAATAACTGAAAACTCCTGCTGTTTATCTCCAGCGACCAGTCGTCAACCGCTATGGGGTAATCGTACCTGTTAAACAACTCCACATATTCGCAGGACGGTAGGTAAACGCGGGGATCGGGGTCGGGCATAATTTCATTGATCACCACATCCCCGAATTCAGCCAACTCCTGTCTGAATAAAATTACAGTATCCTCCAAATAATTATCCTCAAGATCCGCCACACCACTGACCAGCAGTTGTTCTGTGATGCGGTTGGGAAAATTTTCACTGAAATACAACCGGGTTCCATCCCCCACTGGTTTGATTGAATCGGGAAGATTACCGTTCCGGGAAAAAACCGTTTGTGGAGTGAATAAAACATCCTCATTAAACGTGAGGTCGATACTGTTCAACCCTGTAATCACATGATCTGTGATCTCCGGCGGCACCGTATCAGAATAAAAATTACCTTCAATGCGGATATCGTCCACCCACAGTTTTCTATCCTGTGCCGAAGAATAGGCATATCTATATCCCATATATTTTCCGCTGCTGACACTGTTTACTTCCCCTGAAGCCACTATTTCAATGGAATCAGGTGAATTTTCAGCACCATACCCAATGATCCATCTCCCACCCGGAACCCGGGTTACCACGAACGTGGGTACACCGGTCGTTCCAACCATCTGCTGATAATTAAGCTCTGAATCACATATCTCCAATGCCTCACCACCTTTAAGGTACCATAATTTAATACGATCATCAGAACCCTGGTAATTTACCCCGAGGATTATTCCTGAACTGTTCTGATTCCCGGCTTCCATCTCTTTAAAATCATTGGCCAGCAAAAAAAGCTGCCAGTTATTACCGCTGCTTGGATTGTATCCATGCCTGATCCTGAAAGAGATCCGGATCGTATCATTCAGATCCGGGTAATGGATGTTCCGTCCGATATAATCTACACCCGACGCCATGTTATCATAGGCATGGTGCAATGAAAAGTTCCCCTCCAGGGCATTTTCGGCTGCTGTTTCCCAGCGAGCTCCGGGCGACTGAATCCAGCCGGTAAGTGAATCCTCCTCAAAATCAAACAGCTGCTGGCCACATACTGGTAATTGAAACAGAATAAATAAGTAGGCAAGATGTTTCATAATCAAGATTTATTTACGATTTTTGCAACTTAGTATCTGAAAGAAAACAGGGTGGGTAAAACCCCTTTTTATCAGTTAATGTGATGAGAATCTTAAAAATCGTAATCTAAATGAAAATTGCAATCGTCGGAACAAGTGGCGCAGTTGGACAGGAACTGCTTAAAGTGTTGGAAGAGAGAAACTTTCCATTGAATGAATTGGTGCTTTTCGGGTCGGCCCGGAGCGCCGGACAGGTGTATGAATTCAAGGGTAAAAAGATTGAGGTTAAGGAGTTAAAGGAAAATGACGATTTCAAAGGAGTTGATATTGCGTTAACATCAGCCGGAGGCGGAACATCCAAAAAATTTGCCGGTACCATCACAAAGCACGGTGCAATTATGATTGATAATTCGAGTGCTTTCAGAATGGATGATGATGTCCCGCTGGTGGTTCCCGAGATCAATGCAGCTGATCTGCACAATCTCCCCAAAAATATAGTGGCTAATCCCAATTGTACAACCATTCAGATGGTGATCTGCCTGAAACCCATTGAAGAATTGTCGCACGTAAAGAGAGTTCATGCCGCAACCTACCAGGCAGCCAGTGGTGCAGGTGCCGCTGCCATGCAGGAGTTGGTGGACCAGATCAGGCAGGTAGCCAATGGTGAGGAGATTATTGTGGATAAATTTGCACATCAGTTGGCCATGAACCTGATCCCCCAGGTGGATGACTTTACAGAAAATCTCTATACCAAGGAGGAGATGAAAATGTTTAATGAATCGCGCAAGATCATGCATTCCGATATCGAGGTCAGCACCACCTGTGTGCGTGTTCCGGTAATGCGTAACCATTCTGAAGCATTGTGGATCGAAACAGAGGATGAACTTTCGGTTGAACAGGTACGTGATGCCATGACAAGGGCCAGTGGTATCAAGCTGGTGGATAATCCTGAAAAACAGGAGTATCCAATGCCCCTTTATGGTGCCGGAAAAGATGAAATATTTGTCGGGCGGATAAGGAAGGACCTGACAAACCCGAAAGGTATTGCACTCTGGTGCGTGGGCGATCAGATCAAAAAAGGGGCAGCATTGAATGCCGTACAGATCGCGGAATACCTGGTGAACAGGTAAGCAGGAAGTTGGTCGGCCCGGATAATGTCAACCGGATAAATTCCGGTTCACAATGGTTTCCCCGGGGCCATAATACATCACTGCCGGGGATTCACTTCACACATCTCTTAGTACAATAAATCGTTGTATGGGTACCGTTTCGTATGGATCTCCCTGACAGTCTGGTAGAGGATATCTTTCAGGTGATCCATATTCTCCTTCTTCAGGGCTGAAATAAAAACCACATTTTTCCGATCACCGGACCAGCGCCGCCTGATATCATCCAGGCTGATGTTTTCTCTCAGTTCCGGGGTAAGATCGTCGTCATCTTTCCTGGTGTAGGAAAAATTGTCGATCTTATTAAATACCATGATCACAGGCTTTTCACCGGCACCGAGTTCATCCAGGGTACTCTCAACCACCCCGATTTGTTCTGCGTAATTCGAGTGTGAAACATCTACCACATGCACAAGTACATCCGCCTCCCTGGTTTCATCGAGTGTCGATTTAAAAGATTCCACGAGATGGGTCGGCAGTTTCCTGATAAATCCCACAGTGTCTGAGATCAGAAAGGGAAGGTTGTCGATCACAACCTTACGAACAGTGGTATCCAGTGTGGCAAAAAGCTTATTTTCTGCAAAAACATCGGATTTGCTCAGCTGGTTCATCAGGGTAGACTTTCCCACGTTGGTATATCCCACCAGTGCCACCTGCACCATTTTCCCCCTGTTTTTGCGCTGATTATGCATCTGGCGATCGATTTTCACCAGCTGATCCTTCAGCTTACTGATTTTATCACGGATAATCCGTCGGTCCGTCTCTATCTCTGTTTCACCCGGTCCGCGCAACCCGATACCTCCCCTTTGCCGTTCCAGGTGCGTCCACATCCTGGTCAGCCGTGGCAACAGGTATTGATACTGCGCCAGTTCAACCTGCACCTTGGCATGGGCAGTCTTTGCCCGTTGTGCAAATATATCCAGGATCAGGTTGGTTCGATCCAGTATCCTGATTTTCAGCTCCTTCTCAATGTTTCTCAGCTGTGTTGGCTGCAGCTCATCATCAAAAATCGCCACATCAATTTCATGATCCTGGATAAACAGGCTGATCTCATGTAGCTTACCGGTTCCTAAAAAGGTCTTTGCATTGGGGGTATCAATTCGCTGAGTAAAAAACCCGGAAGGCTTGGCTCCGGCTGTCTCTGCCAGGAATGCCAGTTCATCCAGGTATTCATTTGTCTCTTCCTCTGTTTGATCCCGTCCAATCACCCCAATCAGTACAGCTGATTCCGGTTGCGGTCTGTGATCCCAATAGTCGCCCATTCCATGCTAATTCTGAAGGGGTAAAAGTAATAAAATTTAGCGATTGCACGAGCGTTGGCCTATCAGACCTTTATCCCGATAACAAGCACATCATCGACCTGCTCAAAGTCACCTTTCCAATTATCGAAGGAAGAAGTAAGTTCGTTTTTCTGGTCATGCATAATAAGATCCTGTATTTCAAATAATTTCTTCCTGAATTGTTTATATCCAAACTTTTTACCCTTTTCACCCCCGAATTGATCAGGGTATCCGTCTGAAAACAGATATATAGTATCTCCTCTGCTTAACCTGAAAGATTCCGTTGTGAACATTTTGCTTGCTTTGGTATGTATACCTACCGGCATCCTATTGCCTTTCAACTCCCGGAATTCTCCTTCATGGAACAGGTAAAGGTTCAACTGTGCACCTGTAAACTGCAATTCAAGCGTTTTCGTATTGAGACTGATCAGGGCCAGATCCATTCCATCCTTTGCTTCCTCTAATTCCCCGGTTTGTTTCAATGCGATGATCACCCGTTCCCTGAGTTCATTCATGATCTCACCGGTATCAAGGTCTTCTTCCTTTTTTGTAATTTCGGTTAACAGGGAGATTCCGAGCATGCTCATAAATGCACCCGGGACACCATGACCGGTACAATCCCCGCATGCCAGGAGAATCTGGTTTTCTTGTTTATCCACCCAGAAAAAATCACCGCTCACGATATCCCGTGGTTTGTAGAGAACAAAATGTTTCGGCATCAGGAATCGCAACACATCTGTCGGGGGAAGGACAGCATCCTGGATACGCCGTGCGTATTTAATGCTGTCGGTAAGCGCCGCATTTTGAAGATCAATCTTCTCCTTTTGCTCCATTAAAATATCTCGCTGCGCCTCTATTTCATCTCGTTGGTTCCGGATCTCTTCTGTTTTGTTCCGGATCTCCCCCGTTCGTTCTTCCGCCAGCTCCTCAAGCTTTGCCTTCTGCCGGATCATCTTCATGGAATTTAGCTTGAGTATAAGCCAGAGCAGCAGTCCCAACGGAACAGCATACAACGCATACATCCAGGGTTTGAGGTACCAGGGAAGCTGAATCACAAACCTGTATTTCGTTACAGGTCCCTCCTGGCTGAACAGATTCGATGTCTGTGCCTGGAATTCATAGGTGCCCCACCGCAGGTTGGTAAATGAAATAATGCGGTCATTCGACCAATCCGACCAGGCAGAATCCAGCCCGATTAACCTGTAACGATACAGATTGCTTTTGATAAGTGCATAATTGTCAGAGGACAATGTAAACCTGATATCATTCAGTGAATACTTGAGGATGGGTATCCATTTTTCCGACTGTTGTAAAAGTACACGGCTAAATCCATGGTCGATTGAGTCTGTGAATAGCCCGTGAAATATAACGGAATCATTTGTTATACTGACCTTCCTTACCAATGCCGTGTTTTGCGTGATACGGTTTACATCAATATCATGTGAATAATCTATCGTGTAGATTTCACCGGTTGCGGGGTACTGGAGTACCAGCAACCGATCATTGACCAGGTCGGTTTGAACCCTCCTATCCGGCAGGCTCTTATATACTAAAGTATCCCGGTGATAAGTATCTCCGTGGTGATGAAATACTTCAACCCACCATTTTTTCCTCTGATTTTCAGGAGCGGGAAGCGGCAGTTCTTTGTCATATTGTTCATGAAATGCAAATATGATGCTGCCGCTGCTGTCGATCTGTACCTCACTGATATCATGCATTGCCGGGTTAAATGTTCGCTGAATAATTTCAGAGGGAATGAAAATTTTATTCTGGGAATCATAAACAAATAACTTACCGCCATTTGAGAGTATAATGTCGTCCCCGAGTTTAAGGATTATATTACCCGGTGTATGGAAATAGCTTTTCTGAACAGGATTTTCGATGATAACCGAGTCTGTAAACCTACTGGATCTATTAAAAACCGAGATAGTCTGGGTTTCTGAATTCTCTAAAAATATCAGGCTGTCGCTTAACAACAAAAAATGATTGCGACCGGTATTTGCATTTGGCATCGTATCTTGAACAGACCAGTTGGTATTATCAATGGAACAGGTTATAATTCCCGCTTCAGTCATTAAAAAACCTTGCCGGGTTAACGGATCGATCCTCATATCATAAATTTCAGGATTACCGGTTTCTTCAAATCCCCTGAGGGATACACTATCCAGTATCCCCCTGCTGATACGGTATAACCCGTTCTTTTCTGACAAAAAATAAAAGCCCCCCTGAAACATGTTTGAAACTGAGGCTAATTGAATGGTATCAGTAAGTAAATCATAATCCCCGGAATTTATCGATGGGTTGCTATAAAAAACCGAGTTCCCGGTAATAATATATGTTTCATTGTTATTTTCAAATACCCGGATACGTGAAAAGTCGTTTGCATCAAAGAGATTACTCAACTTCAGGATAGGTAACGAGTGATCCATGATGCTAATATTTCGGTTCGTTCCAATCCATAGGGGTGATAAGGGTTGTTGCCTATTCTTGAATAGTGAATATACCCGGTTATCATTCAGGATTACCATGTTTTGTACATTTCCAAGACTGTCTGTTATAAATACTCCATTGGATGTTGAAATGGCAAACAAATGCTCAGTCAGCACTTCCATATCCGTGATCGTGGATTCAGATAAGTCGTCAAATCCATTGAGGTATTTTCTGTAACCTGTTTTGCTGTTATACCTGAAAATTCCCTTTGAGAATGTAGAGACAAGATATTCATTCTCCCTGATCCTTTGCATCTGGGTCACTTCGTGTTTCTTAAAGGCTTCTCCGCCAGGCAGACTGACAAATGCATCGTTCTTATGGACCAGTAAACCTTTGCTGAATGAATTTATACCATAATTATCGTCCAGGTTGAATGTAAATAATGATATTTCAGGAAGTGTGATTACATTGATAGAAGCCTTGTGGTCGAATTCAAAAATGTACTGTTGTGAGCAAAATGCGATCTTGTCCCCGAGATCAAGTATATTCCGGATTTCATTGAATGCACTGTCAAAGCCAGGATCAATAAATTGGGTAAGTGACTGGTATTTCACCGCCCCGTTCTGATCAGCAACAAGTCTGCCGAATTCCCCAACCATTCCTATGTACACGCTGCCGTTACCATCAGAAACAAGCGACATAATACGTTGTCCCTTGTTCATGGGTGTTTTTATGTATTTCCAGTCGTAGCCATCGTATTCCCACAATCCGTGATCAGTACCGGCATACATAACCCCACGGTTGTCCTGGATAATATGATGGAACCGGGTAACCGGGCTGTAAGCCTTCTCCGACCTGTTCAATGAGATTGAAGTTCCGTATTTATTCGATTGAGAATACAGGGATATCATCAGGAATATCAGGAAAACCACCATCAATCCTGACTTTGTCGGGTTATTAATCATCACTGGTTATTAGGCAAACAATTTACAGTGAAACAGAATAATATCCAAACTGTTCGTTAAAGTAATGTTGTCAATGGCTGTTCTTCATCCGCTCAATGAAGGTTGAATAAGGAATCTAAATATGGCTAAAAAAGTTTATGGAACGTGCCCACCGTAGCCTTAAAATAAATGAAGATTTCAAAATAGAAGGGCGTATAAAAATGTCCCTCCTTCGCGTAAAGCTACGGAGGGCAAAGGTGGAACATATCGGAATCGAATCCCGAGAATCTTTCAGGCTTTAAGCCGGTATTAGATTCTCGAGGATCCTCGAAAAATCATCAAATTGAAAATTTGGATTTTTCGGGACCGGTGACCTCTTGACTGCCAGAGACAGTACCGGATTTTCCACCAGACTTCATTATACTCTAATACACTACATTACAAAAATGATGCACATTTGTTTTTCCTATATACTACATCTGTTTTCCGTTTGGGTGGCAAGTTTTCTGGCAATTATTATGAACCGTTACTTTAGAATTTTTACATTCTCTCTGCAATTTCTTCTCTTAGCCACTTAAAAGCTGCATCCTGATCGTATTCGATATCCGGTCTTAATATGGCTTCTATATCTCCGGCAAAATCCGGATCATTTTCCTTAGCTAAAATATTTTGTAAAAATTCTTTTTTGCTCGGGGGTTTCTTTTTAGTTGAAAATTCCATGTACTTCCTAAAACACATGATAATTTCATCAATATTGATATCAATATTTCTTCTGGCATGATCCAAATCAAATAAATCTCGACCCTTGCTCCGCTGGTATAATGCCCTGAGTTTAGTTCCAAGTAATTCATTTAGATTGTAAGTGCATATTTTGCAGTGACCTTCAAACCATCCACTTTGGACCTTATATGGAAATTGAACCCATTCAAATATATTGAAGTGTTCACGACAATTTATTTCGAGCTTTAATCGCATCCGTATTTCTTCGTACTCTGATATATATCGATATAAAGCTTTGATTCCATGGCCCCTGTTATCCGTTCTTCTTTCTTCTTCGAAAAAGTTAATTACCTCATTTAATCGCTCCATGATTGGCTTGATAGATCCCGGTTTGATTTGTACCAGATCAATATCCTCTGAGTATCGTGGTGCAGGATTCAGGTAGAGTTTATGAATTGCTGTTCCTCCTCTGAATGCCAGATGTTCTTTCAAAAAATCATCGGAGAAAATTTCAACCAGGACTCTACTAATAATCAGGTCTTGTTCGATCTGGGCAAACTCTTTCCATGGAGCTTGCTTTTTCCATCTTGCTATGAATGGCTTTTCAATCATAGGTCACTCTCCAGTTTTTTGTTAACAACAATTTTCCAACGGTTAGTTGAACTGCCGGGCTTCTGATCTTTCACTGGACTTAGTAATGTCGGATAATATGCCTTTCTTTTAAGTTTGCTATATATGATATCTGTTAAATTCTTATTAACTGAGAACTCTTCCAAGAGAAATCCTGCTCTTTGCAATGTGCTTTTATGATGGTACCACGATGTTAGCTCGATCACTTCATTTTCACTTATTTCTTCAGTGAGTTCTTCCAATGAAGCCAGAATTCGATTCAGTCCGCCAATTTTATTATGGTGATGAATCAAGTCGAAGAAAGTTAGTGTGGGCGATGAAACCTTATATTTTCCTGCGTCTGATTTTTTACTTAAGATATTATTCGTTGGCCAGGTTTTCGTAGTTAAGAATTGGATATCATAACTTTTCTTTTTAATAGTATTTAATTTAGGAGTTTCAGTAATGAAATAATCTTTTTGTATTTGCTGATGACTTGCACCATGAAATTTTGCAGCACTAAATAAACCTATGTAATATCTTCGATTAAGGTATTTAAAGAGCTTTTCAGAATATAGCTGAATAGGCAATTTATCTACAGAAGCGTACCTGGGAGAAATAATTAAATAAAAGCCCTTTCTAAGATTGAATATCTGTCCTTTTTCAGATAACCTTATTAATTCAAATTTCAAGGATGTTCCGATACCTGATGTATTTTGAGCAATTTCTTCAAGTGAAAAGGAGTATTCTTCCACTGAGGAAAGGTAATTTATATATTCCTTTGCATTCATTTTTAGAAATATTTTGAGAAAGGTAGCGAAAAATGCTACTAATCTCGAATTATTTCTAGAATTATTTATCAAAAGCACCTCTGTATTTATATTGATTCATACAAGGTATGATCATTTTAGGATTTAGAGATGTTTGTGAAAGAAAGCAGTTTACGCCGA
>JBBDIE010000124.1:0-20676 GCA_040880545.1 Bacteroidales bacterium
TAACGCTTTCATAACAAACACTACAAAATATTATAACTTTCTGCCAATAATTATGAAAATACTACTTACAAGTTTCGTTCTTATCGCAATGAGTGCCGGGCTGTATGCCCAGAAAAAGCCAATGACCGGTGGCGAAGAGCGCCTGCAGGGATATGCCCTCCATGAGAAGATGCGGGTATCTTCCCCGTTCGACAGTTTGCACTGGCAATTTATCGGACCCACCAATATTTCGGGACGATGTACCGATGTGGAGGCGGTTTTGCCAAGGGGAAAGAATTATACCATCTGGGTTGCAACGGCCAGTGGTGGTATTTGGAAAAGTCTGAATGAAGGGGTCTCCTTTGAACCGGTATTCGATAATTACGGTACCTCAACCATCGGCGACATTGCCATCGCACCATCGAATAGTGATATTGTATGGGCGGGAACCGGGGAAGCCAATATTTTCCGTTCCTCCAATGCCGGTTGTGGTGTCTGGAAAACAGAAGATGGCGGGGAAACCTGGGATCACATGGGGCTGGAAAACACATTCACCATCTCCCGGATCATCATTCATCCCGATGATCCCAATACCGTGTATGTGGCATCGGCGGGCCATGAATGGACCGCAAACAAGGAACGCGGTTTGTATAAAACCACCGATGGCGGCATTCACTGGGAAAAAATTCATTCCATCGATGAGGAGACCGGTATTATTGACCTGATCATGCACCCTGAAAATCCAGATATACTCTATGCCACCTCCTGGCAACGAACAAGGCTCAAATGGAACGATCCGCGTACTTTTCCGCACCACAAAAACAACCATGTATGGAGGTCCGTGAACGCAGGAAATTCCTGGGAAAAAATAAACCACGGACTACCGGAACCACAATACCGCGGACGGATGGGGATCGATATCTCCCGCTCAAACCCTGAGGTACTCTACCTGTTGGTCGACAATTACGATATTGCATACAAGGCAGAAAAAGGAGAACTGGATAATTACGGGCGTCCGAAAAAGGATGTAATCAAAGGGGCAACGATCTATAAATCAGTGAACGGGGGAAACAGCTGGTTCCAAACCAGTGGTAAGGATGATGCGATGAAAAAATATATGGAGAATCATTCAGCAACCTATGGCTGGGTTTTTGGGCAGATCCGCGTGGACCCGAATGATGAAAACGGAATTTACTCCCTGGGGATCTGGCTGAACCAGTCGTTCGACAGCGGGGAAACTTTTAATGAGATCCGGGATATCCATGCCGATCATCACGGCCTGTGGATCGACCCTGAAAATTCAAATTACCTCCTGTCGGCACACGACGGAGGCCTGAGTGTATCGTACGACAAAGGCAAAAACTGGAGAAGCCTCATTAAGGAATTGCCGCTGGCCCAGTTCTACAACGTGGAATTCGACAACGCGAAACCATTCAGGGTCTACGGATCCATCCAGGACCACCACAGTTTTTACAGCGAGGTGAACATGTCCCGCGGCAGAAACAACATCCGACCCACAGCATGGAACTATACCCTGGGTGCCGAAGGCAGCACGCACATTGTTGATCCGCGCGACAACAATACCATTCTTGCCTCGCTATTTTACGGGAAACTTGCGAAAGCCACCGTGGATGGTTATCCGTCGGACATGAAATACGTGCTCCCATCGACGTTTCCGGATGAGTCCGAATTCAGGGGGCAATGGATGGCCCCCACCATATTCTCCCCGCACAATCCCGATATCGTCTACCATGGCGTTCAATATGTGATGCGGTCAGAGGACCTGGGGGCAACATGGGAGAAAATCAGCCCCGACCTCACAACCAATGATCCGAAAAAAAGGGGCGATATCAGTTACCAGACCATTACCTCCATCGACGAATCACCATTTCGTGCAGGATTGATCTATGCAGGGACCGATGATGGCAGGCTGTGGAGAACAAAAGACGGTGGAAAGAGCTGGGAGGATATCAGGAAAAATCCGCTTCCGGTAAGATGGGTATCACGGATCATTGCTTCGGACTATGATATGAGTACCGTCTATGTTACCCAGACCGGACGGCGTGACGATGATGCTCAGGTCTATATCTGGAGAAGTACTGATTTCGGGGATACCTGGGAAGATATATCAGCCAATATCCCGGTGGGACCGGTGAATGTTATACGCGAAGATCCGCACCGGAAAAATATTCTGTACGTGGGAACCGATGTGGGAACGTACGTATCCACAGACAGTGGCGCCACCTGGAAAATTCTTGGTGACCTGCCCTGTACCTATGTCCACGATCTGAAGATCCATCCCCGTGAAAACCTGGTGATCATTGCCACACATGGAAGAGGAATGTTTGTTTTGAATGCCGATACTGTCAATAAGACAGACAATGACCAGCAAAGGAATATTTGGGTAGATTAAACGGGACAGATGCAGGCTTCCGGGAATGTTCCCGGCCTGGCTGCAGTCCTGGCCCCTAACCATATAATAGCGATACCAGCGATGATTAAAATTTATCACAACCCCCGATGCAAAAAATCACGTGCAGGACTGGCCTATCTCAAAGAGCAGGGAATTGAACCCGAGGTGAGGCTATACCTTACTGATCCGCTGACCCCCGAGGAGTTGAAAAAACTGATCATGAAACTCAATATCCCGGCGTCTGAACTGGTGAGGAAACAGGAAGAGCAATATAAGAAGGAGCTGAAGGGACTCAATTTCAATGATGATGAGTGGATCCGCATATACCTGGAAAATCCCAAACTGATCCGGCGGCCAATCGTAGAGGCCCGGGTAAAGGCGGTGATCGGGGATCCGGTGGAGAAAATTCGATCAATTTTGTAAGTGGATTGTCGCTGTATTCAATGGGAGCGTCCTTTTTTAACCACAGAGGAATCAGACCCGCCAACTTGTACAAAGTTGAAAAAGCGTTATTTTGTGAAAAATTTTAAAACCATCTATCATGAAAAATACCATCGTTACATACCTCGTCATCCTGTCGGGGTTGATATTCTTCGCTGGTTGTGAGAAGAACGAATCAACCACCATCAAGGTTATCGAAGGACAGATCTTCAATGAGATTAAGGCACACAGGATCGATAACGGTATATCTTCCGACGCCCCGTTCGTGCACCAGTTTATCATGGTCAAGGAGGCACAGCTATTCAGCGCTAAAATGGCTTACGGAACGGGAGGGCTGGATACAACCGGTATTTCGGCGCACTGGGATATGATCCACGACAAAATCGGGGGATACAACGACCTGACGCTGATCCAGGCGACGTCGCAGACCTCTTCGGCCGATATTGTCGGCAACTGGACCAATGACTCGACGATCAGCGCCATGATGCTGGATGAATTTAGTCAATGCGGCGTGGGAGTTGAATACGGAAATGATAATGTGGCGTATGTTACGGTGTTGATGATGTTGATCGATTAGGGAAAAATTTACATCTCCGCCTTTTCAAAAACATGCCTGTCTCCGCGTAAAAACCTCTGTTTTTACGTACATTTACGTTCAAATAAAATCCTATGAACTACCGTACAGAAAAAGACACCATGGGCGAGGTGCAGGTACCCGCCGACAAATACTGGGGAGCGCAGACCCAGCGATCACTGGAAAATTTCAGGATCGGGAATGTGAAAATGCCCGAAGAGATCATCAGGGCCTTCGGTTACCTGAAAAAAGCGGCCGCCGCGGCCAATCTCGACCTGGGTGTATTGCCCAAAGAGAAAGCGGATATCATCATGCAGGTCTGCGATGAAATTATCGAAGGTAAACTGCATGACCAGTTCCCGCTGGTGGTTTACCAGACCGGCTCCGGCACCCAATCCAATATGAATGTGAACGAGGTGATCGCCAACCGTGCCCATCTGTTGTTGGGCAACAAGCTCGGTGAAGGCGACCGCTTTATACATCCCAACGACGATGTGAATAAGTCACAGTCGTCCAACGACACCTTCCCCACCGCCATGCACATTGCCGCCTACCAGACACTCATGGAAAGCACCATCCCCGGGGTGAAGGAGCTTCGCGACACGCTGAAGGCAAAGTCGAAAAAATTCATGGATGTGGTAAAAATCGGCCGGACACACTGGATGGACGCCACTCCCCTCACCCTGGGCCAGGAATTTTCGGGATATGTTTCCCAGCTCGAGCACGGACTGAAAGCGCTGGTATTTTCCTTCGACCATCTTTCTGAAATTGCACTGGGCGGAACAGCGGTGGGTACAGGGATCAACACCCCTGAAAATTATGACAAGATTGTTGCTGCATACATTGCAAAATATACGGAACTCTCCTTTGTAACCGGTTCCAATAAATATGAGGGACTGGCGGCGCATGATGCCATTGTTGAGGCCCATGGCGCACTGAAAACACTGGCTGTCAGTCTGATGAAGATCGGAAATGACATCAGGATGTTATCTTCAGGGCCGCGGTGCGGCATCGGAGAGATCATTATCCCGGCCAACGAACCAGGCTCCTCCATCATGCCCGGCAAGGTGAATCCCACACAGGCCGAGGCGCTCACCATGGTATGCGCCCAGGTACTGGGAAATGATGTTACCATCAATGTTGCCGGCAGCAACGGACATTTTGAACTGAACGTCTTCAAACCGGTGATGATCCATAATTTCCTGCAATCTGCTCAGCTGATTGGCGATGCGTGCCTCTCATTCAATGAAAATTGTGCCGTGGGTATTGAACCCAACTACGAACGGATCAAGCAGAACCTGGATAATTCACTCATGCTGGTAACGGCGCTGAATACGCACATCGGGTATGAAAAGGCTGCCAAAATTGCCAAAAAAGCACACGAGGAGGGAACCACACTGAAGGAGGCGGCTCTGTCGCTCGGATACCTCACGGAAGCCCAGTTCGATGAGTGGGTGGATCCTTCAAAAATGATTGGCAAGTCACCGGATAAAAGCCTGTAATTTTTGGGAAACGTACTTGTTGCATCCGTTATATGATGTAAAATATAAAAATAATTGTTGCCAGACAATACGCATTGTCGTTACTTTGCAGATTCAGTAACGGTCCAAAATATTCTTATGACAAAAAACCGATTGTTTGATGAATTCCCCGGCATCTCATCAGAAGCATGGAGAGACAAGGTCAACGCAGACCTGTGTGGAGCCGCTTTCGGCAAAAAACTGGTCTGGAGAACGGGTGAGGGTTTCGATCTGCAGCCCTATTACAGGCAGGAGGACCTTGAAAAACTTTCGGTAGCAAACCGGGGGCCGGAACCACATCCCTTTACGGGCAGGCTCAGAAATGACTGGAAGATCAGGCAGGACTTCGCGGCCGATCCTGATCCCGCATCATTGCACAGGAAAATAAAAAATGCCATCGGTCGTGGCGCGGAAGCCATTGGTATTGATATGTCGGGAATGGCCGATTCTGATCCGGAAGTAATAAGCAGTCTGCTCAACGGCATTGATATGGAAAAAGTGGAGCTGAATTTCAAAAATCTGCTTCACCCCAAGCAATTTTATAAGGCACTGACAGGAACCCTTAGCTCCACAGGAACGGATCCTTCCGCTGTTTCAGGTTCCCTGGGACTTGATCCCCTGGGCAAGCTGCTGGCTGAAGGGAACCTGGATGAAACATCCTTCGACATACTTGCGGAGCTCATCCGGGAGGGAGCCACCGGGCTGCCCGGATTCAAAATACTTACAATTGACGCAGGGTTATTACAGGACTGTGGATCCACCCTTTCCCAGGAACTGGGTTTCGGTTTGTCCATGGCCAATGAATATTTCAACCAGCTGACCGGTCGTGGAGTTGAGCCCGGGACCATTATGAAAAGCATCTCCTTTAGTTTTGCCACCGGCCCCAACTATTTCATGGAGATTGCAAAACTGAGGGCAGCACGCTGGCTCTGGATGGCATGCTGCCATGGTTGGGGAGTTGAAGGGCCCGCAACCATGCATATCCATGCCCGCACCTCCAGCTGGAACCTTACCCTGTACGATCCCAATGTGAACATGCTCCGAACCACCACCGAAGCGATGTCGGCCAGCCTCGGGGGATGCAACTCCATGTCGGTTCATCCCTTCGATTACACCTTCAGGGAGGAAAATGAATTTACTGCCCGTATTGCCAGGAACACACAGGTGATCCTGAAGGAGGAGGCACATTTTGATAAAGTATCGGACCCGGCTGCCGGATCATACTACATCGAACAGCTCACCGAAAGCATCGCACAGCAATCATGGAACCACTTTTTGGAGATTGAAGGGCGGGAAGGTTTCCTGACAGCATTTAAAGATGGCTGGGTAGTTCAACAGGTGGAGGCCTCGGCCGTATCCAAACAGGCAGCTGCATCTGCGGGCAGGGACACCATACTTGGCGTAAATAAATATCCCGACTTCCGGGAACTTGTCCTCAAACAGGGGGTCCATACGGAAGAATATACCGAACCAACAAACAGCAACTACAAACCGCTGAAGCGGTTCAGAATATCGGCAGAGATCGAACAACTTCGCTTTCAGACCGAAAAAAGCGGAGAACGGCCCCGGGTATTCCTGTTAAAATATGGTGATCCGGACTGGATGACGGCCCGGGGAAGGTTCGCCGGTAACTTTTTTGCATGTGCAGGTTACGAGATCCTGGATAATCACGGCTTCAGTTCTGTTGAAGAGGGAATGAAAGTGGCGGGGAAGGCGAATGCAGATATTATTGTGCTTTGCAGTTCCGATCCGGAATATGCAGAAACCGCACCGCAGGTTTTTGATGCCTTGAAAAACAGCGCTGAGATCGTTATTGCCGGATACCCTGCAGACAGTATGGAAGAACTGCAGCAAAAAGGGATCGCCCATTTTATTCATGTAAAAAGTAATTTACTGGGGGAACTTGAAAAGTTCCAATCCATAATACGTACCAAAAAGAACCGGGGCGACTCATGAGGAGGAATGCCGGCAGACCTGCATTAGCGAAGTACCGCGGATAACAGATAAAAGGATGAAACCAGATTTTAAAAAGATAGATTTCACCAAATTCGGCCCCCCGGCCACATCACCGGACGCTTCAGAAAGCGGTTGGGCCACACCGGAGCAGATCAACATCAAACCGGTTTACTCCGCCGCAGACCTGGAGGGGCTGGAGCATCTGAACTATGCAGCGGGGCTCCCGCCATTTTTGCGCGGCCCCTACTCTGCCATGTATAGCATGCGACCGTGGACCATCAGGCAGTACGCGGGGTTCTCCACCGCGGAGGAGTCGAATGCGTTTTACAGGCGCAACCTGGCGGCCGGACAAAAGGGGTTGTCGGTGGCGTTCGACCTGGCCACTCACAGGGGCTACGATTCGGACCACGAACGGGTGACCGGCGATGTGGGAAAAGCAGGGGTTGCCGTAGATTCAATACTGGACATGGAGATTCTTTTCGACCAGATCCCCCTGAAGGAGATGTCGGTTTCGATGACCATGAACGGTGCGGTGCTACCGGTAATGGCTTTTTACATTGTTGCCGGGCTTGAACAGGGAGCAAAACTTGAAGAGCTTTCTGGTACCATTCAAAATGATATCCTCAAGGAGTTCATGGTGCGGAACACCTATATCTACCCGCCAAAAATGTCCATGAGGATCATTGCCGACATATTCGAATACACATCCAAAAAGATGCCACGCTTCAACAGCATCAGCGTATCGGGTTACCACATGCAGGAGGCGGGTGCCACAGCCGACATTGAGCTGGCCTATACCCTGGCCGACGGACTGGAATACCTGCGGGCAGGGATCGATGCCGGCATAGCCATCGACAAATTCGCGCCCCGCGTATCGTTCTTCTGGGCCGTTGGCATGAACCACTTCATGGAGATCGCGAAAATGCGTGCCGCCAGGATGTTGTGGGCCAGGATCGTGAAAAAGTTTAACCCGGAGAATCCTAAATCCATGGCGCTGCGCACACACTCCCAGACCTCGGGCTGGAGCCTCACGGAACAGGATCCCTTCAACAATGTGGCAAGAACCTGCATCGAAGCCATGGCCGCCGCACTGGGCCATACACAGTCGCTCCACACCAACGCGCTCGACGAGGCCATCGCGCTTCCCACCGACTTCTCGGCACGTATTGCGCGTAATACACAGATCTACCTCCAGGAGGAGACCGGAATCTGCAAATCTGTGGATCCGTGGGCGGGCTCGTACTATGTGGAAACACTCACCCACGAACTGGTCCACAAAGCCTGGGAACATATTGAGGAAATTGAAAAGTTGGGGGGAATGGCCAAAGCCATTGAGACGGGGATCCCGAAAATGCGGATCGAAGAGGCAGCGGCACGGAAACAAGCGCGAATCGACAGCGGAAAGGATATCATCGTAGGACTCAATAAATACCGGCTGGAAAAGGAGGACCCCATCGATATCCTGGAGGTGGACAATCCCGCTGTACGCAAATCGCAAATTGCCAGGCTTAAAAAGTTAAAGGAGAACAGGAACAATGAAGAGGTACAGGCGGCGCTGAGGGCCATAACCAACGCGGCCAGGAGCGGTACCGGCAATCTCCTGGAATTATCGGTTGAAGCTGCAAAAAAACGCGCTTCCCTGGGTGAAATATCCAGTGCCATTGAAGAGGTAAGCGGCCGGTATAAAGCGGTGATCCGTTCCATATCGGGCATCTACTCATCGGAATCGGGGCAGGATAAAACCTTTGAGGAGGCCCGGAGCCTGGCCAGGGAATTTGCGAAAAAGCAGGGCCGGCAACCCAGGATCATGATTGCCAAAATGGGGCAGGACGGACACGACAGGGGAGCGAAGGTGGTTGCAACCGGCTATGCCGATATCGGGTTCGATGTGGATATTGGACCGCTGTTCCAGACACCGGCGGAGGCAGCAAAACAGGCGGTGGAAAATGATGTTCATGTGCTGGGGGTCTCCTCCCTGGCAGCGGGCCACAAAACACTCATACCAGACGTTATCCGGGAGCTGAAGAGACAGGGAAGGGAAGATATCATGGTGATCGCCGGAGGTGTGATCCCGGCACAGGATTACTCCTTCCTTTACGATGCCGGCGTTGTTGCGATCTTCGGGCCCGGGACCTCCATCTCCCTGGCGGGGAAGAAGATGCTGGAGGTGCTGCTGGAGAGTTATTCATGATACCAGATTATTTCCGGGTCCGGCCTCAGCGAGGAGAATAGCTGTTTCCTTTCAGTTTCAAGCAGTGAGACCGCCACATCATAATAACTGTAGGCACCTGGTTCCATAAATATCTTCATGGGCAGCAGATCGGTGGCAAAGACAACGTCATGGTTTCCGGCGTCAATTATCGGAACTACCATATGGTCCGTATGACCGTGGGCGACAAAAAATCTTATTCCCTCCACCTGCCAATCTTCCAGGAAAGTAATTTCCCCGGCAAACCGTAGCAATTTATGAAAGAAGGAGCTACTCGCTTCCGGAGGTAGTATTTCAATGGCCCCGAGCTGCCTCCGGCTCACCACATAGCGCGCATTGGGAAAGGCTTTTACAATTCCGCCCGGAATGCGAAGGAAGGCTCCGCTGCCATGATCGAAATGCAGGTGGGTAAAGACAACGTCGGTGATCTCCTCCGGCCGGTATCCGGCTTCAGCAATGGTAGCTGTCAGCGGTCGCTCCATCACCAGATCATACGTTTCAGCGAGCGACCTCGACAGGAAAGTGGCGCATCCGGGATCGAAAAGGATCACCCTGTCGCCTGTCTCCACAATCAATCCGTTCATCCCGATCCGCATCTGGTTATTTGTATCTACATTGTACTGTTCCCGGACAAGCTCCTCCGGAACACCCATAATCATCTCAAAGGCATTAACTTTTAATGTACCGAGGTATAGGGGACGAATAATCATGCGCCAAATTTAACAAAACTTAAGCTTCTGAAACACTATTTCTATTACCGGTAGATATATAACCATATTCCCTTTTTACAACAATTAACAGCAACAAAAAAATAATATTTTGCAATTAACCCGATATTTTACTATATTTACTTTTGCTTTAACCCGATATTTTAATAAGTAACTCGTGCAAATAAAACGAACCATAAAGCAGGAGTTAGTCGCTCACCTTCCGAAAAAAGAGATATTGCTGCTGACTGGTGCCAGGCAGGTGGGAAAAACCACCATCTTGCTGGAGATCATTCAGGAGCTGAAGCGCAAGGGTGAAAAGGTTCTTTTCCTAAACCTCGATAATGATACACACAGCCCTTTCTTCGAGTCACAGGAGAAACTGCTAAAGAAAGCTGCACTTGAGCTGGGCAATAGTGGCTACATTTTTATTGATGAAATACAACGCAAAGAGAACGCAGGAGTTTTTCTAAAAGGTATATATGACCGCAATCTGCCCTACAAGCTTATCATTTCAGGTTCCGGAAGCCTTGAATTAAAGGAAAAGATACATGAATCCCTGGCAGGAAGAAAAAGAACATTCGAAATGATGCCGGTTACATTTATGGAATTTGCAAACTATAAGACAGATTATAGCTATGCCAAGGAGCTTGTAGCCTTTCTGGAAATGCACCCTTCAGAATATACAACCCTGCTTAGCGAATACCTCAATTATGGCGGATACCCCAGGATAGTTACCGAACCAAAGAAAAATGAAAAACTGCAGCTGATTGATGAAATATTCAGTAGCTATGTAGAGAAAGACATCGTATACCTTTTAAAAATTGAACGCCCCGAAGTGTTCAAAATGCTCATTCAGATTCTTGCGAGTCAGACTGCTCAATTGATCAACTATTCATCACTTTCCGCCCAGCTGGGGATCTCTGTCCCGACATTAAAAAAATACCTCTGGTATGCCGAAAAAACATTTAGCCTTCAACGCATAACACCCTACTATTCAAATCGTACCAAAGAGATCACAAAGGCGCCGGTGTATTATTTCACCGATATCGGTTTACGAAATTTTGCCATTGGGATGATGGGGAACCTGATAGATAATAATCAGAAAGGTTTTGTCTTTCAGAACCTGGTGCTCCAACTGCTTAAAGAGCATATTACAGGTACAGGATGGAGCCTTCACTACTGGCGCACAACCGATAAGGCGGAAGTCGATTTTATTATTGACAAAAAAAACCAGGTGCTCCCGGTTGAGGTCAAATACGGCACAATCAGGCAACTCACAATCTCACGATCTTTCAGAAGCTTCATTGAAAAGTACAACCCTGTGGAAGCCTGGCTGATCAACCCATCTACTCTGGCTGAAACAAAAATTAATAACACCACTGTAAAATTTCTCCCGTTTTACAAAATCCCACCATCCACCCCATGAGAATTCATTTAATAGCCATCGGCGGAGCAGTCATGCACAATATGGCCATGGCACTACACAACAAAGGCTTTCGTGTTACGGGCTCCGACGATGAGGTCTTTGAACCCTCCAGGTCGAGGCTGGCTGCATACGGACTGCTACCCGAAACCACAGGCTGGGACCCGGGGCGCATTACGGAAGACCTCGACGGGGTGATCCTGGGCATGCATGCACGAAAGGACAACCCGGAACTTCTGAGGGCACAGGAACTTGGATTGAAGATCTGGTCGTTCCCTGAATATATCTTTGAACAGTGCAGGGACAAACAGCGGGTGGTTATCGGGGGAAGTCACGGGAAAACCACCGTAACAGCCATGATCATGCATGTATTACGGTACAACAATTACCAGTTCGATTACATGGTGGGGTCGCAACTGGAGGGCTTCGAAACCATGGTGAAACTTACTCCCGATGCACCGGTGGTGATCCTTGAGGGCGATGAGTACCTCTCCTCCCCCATCGATCCCCGGCCAAAATTCCACCTCTACCATCCCCATATCGCAGTAATTACTGGTATTGCCTGGGACCACATGAATGTGTTTCCCACCTACGAAAATTACATGGAGCAGTTCACAGAATTCATCCGTGTGATCGAACCCGGTGGCGCGCTATTCTGGTATAAAGCGGATGAAAATCTGCAGGAAATCTGCAGGAACATCCCGTGCAAGTCGCACTCCTACGGTGCGCATCCATATACCATTTCGGAAGGGAAAACCTTACTGACCACCGGAAAGAGTAACATCCCGGTCCCGCTCTTTGGAAATCACAACATGCAGAATATCCAGGCAGCATTGCAGGTATGCCTGGAACTGGGACTTGCACCGGAGATGTTCTATGCAGCTATCACCACCTTTAAGGGCGCTGCAAAACGACAGGAACTGCTTGCTGCCTCGGAAAAACGGCAGGTATTTGTTGATTTTGCCCATGCACCCTCCAAGGTAAAAGCGACGGTGGAAAGTTTCAGGGAAACATCCCCCCACCGGAAACTTTTTGCATTTTTGGAACTGCACACGTTCAGTAGTCTGAATCAGGCATTCCTCCCCCAATACAGCGGCACCATGGATGCTGCCGATATGGCCATTGTATTCTACAATCCCGGGGTGGTGAAGCACAAGAACCTGCCGCCCATTGATAAGGCTTTCGTTCAGCAGGCATTTCAACGAAAGGATCTGTTGGTAATCAGTCACAAAATTGAACTTACAGAGATCATTACCTCCATACAGGCAGATGGAACCTTCCTCTTCATGTCATCCGGCAATTTCTCCGGACTGGATCTGAAGCAAATGGCAGCGGAGCTTGTAAAACAATGATCCATCAGGACCAGGTTCGGTCCCATGAATTATTTTTGTTCCACTCCTCAGTTGGTGCAAACATCTTTTCCCCCTTTTTCAGGTGTTCCTTCACCGCTTCTTCATTCAACTCAACACCCACCCCCGGTTTTTCGGGCACCTGCACATAACCGTCCTTCACCAAAGGCTTATCAATACCGGTTACCAGGTCCTCCCACCACGGGTTATCCACGGAGTGATGTTCCAGGGCAATGAAATTTTCCGTTGCCGCCGCAGCATGCACACAACCCATGAAGGTCACCGGGGAAGATGCGTGGTGCAGCGCCATGGCGATGCCGTTCTCCTGGGCATAATCACCGATTTTTTTCGTCTCCAGGTAACCGCCCGCCGAAACCGGATCGGGATGGACAATATCCACCGCACGGTTTTCAATGAGATCCCGGAATCCCTCCTTCAGATAGATATCCTCACCGGTGAGTGTCGGCACATTGATCGCCCTGGAGATCTCCTTCCAGTGGTCATGGTACTGCCATGGGATCAGATCCTCCAGCCACGCAATATTATAAGGTTCGAAAGCATGTCCCAGCCTGATCATATCATTCACACCCATGTGCCCGAGATGATCGATACCGATGGGTATCTCGTACCCTACCGCCTCCCTTACAGCTGCCACATACTTGACCATCTCCGCGATCCCCTTTTCGGTGATCTGCACCCGTGTGAACTGGTGCATGGTGTCGCTGTACGACTGATCCACCTGCTGCCATCCGTGCAGTTCTCCCCAGGGACTTGTATTGGTAAGTGTGCCCGGGATATCCTTGATCAGCCCGATCCCGATATCCATCTTCATGATGGTGAATCCCTGGTCGGCCCTGGCTTTCATTCGCTGTGCAAATTCACCGGGGTCCTTCACCGTGGGGGTATCCACATAGATACGCACCGAATCGCGGTACTTGCCCCCCAGCAGCTGGTAGAGCGGTACACCGTAAACTTTACCGGTAAGGTCCCAGAGGGCCATCTCAATTCCCGATACGCCTCCCCCCTGTCTTCCGTGCCCCCCAAACTGCTTGATGATCCGGAATATCTTCTCCACGTTACACGGATTTTCTCCAAGGATCCGGCTCTTCAGCATCAGGGCATAATTCTTGTCTGCCCCGTCCCGCACATCCCCCAGTCCGTACACCCCCTGGTTGGTATAGATCTTCAATATGGGTACCCTGCCCACTTCGGCAATCCGCATATCGGTTATCTTCAGTCCGGCCGGGCCCGAATACCGGCTCACCCCCTGGGTCAGGTAATCGATTTGCGCGCCCACCTCGGCATTCAGCAATACACCGAGTCCCAGGCCTCCCAGACCGGCTTTTTTCAAAAATGAGCGCCGGTTGTCTCTCTGAAATTGATCTGTTTGTTCTTTCTTTTTCATGGTATATTCGTTGGTTTATTATCTTAGCAGTTGAGATTACAATTTAATAAAAATATGACAACCAAGATACTTTACAAATCCGTGCTGGTCATTGCGGCCTTTTCCCTGCTCGTGTTTATCCTGTCGTTGCTCTTTGACTGGCCCTCCTTATCGGGCCCCTCCATGGTTGCAACCTTTGTCTTCCTGGCTTTCGGTGTCCGCGGACATGCCTTTTTCAGGGGATTTTCCTACACCATCATGATCTTTTCGGCTGTCACCATCGCCATGTTCTACCCCGGCCTGTTTCTAAAATGGGGCGATTTTGAACTCAAGGCCACCATTGTACCACTGTTGCAGATCATCATGTTCGGGATGGGATCGCAGATGAGTTACAGGGATTTCGCCGGCGTGATCAAAATGCCCACCGGTGTGCTCGTGGGGCTGTCGTTGCAGTTTACGATCATGCCCATCGTAGGATTTACCATCGCCACAGCCTTTGGCTTCCCTCCTGAAATAGCGGCCGGTATCATCCTGGTGGGATCGTCGCCCAGCGGGCTCGCCTCCAATGTCATGTCATTCATTGCCCGTGCCAACCTGGCCCTGTCGGTTACCCTTACCGCCTTCGCTACCATATTGGCACCGCTGATCACCCCGTCGCTGATGAAACTGCTTGCCGGACAATTTGTGCCCATCGATTTCTGGGCCATGATGATGAGCATCATCAATATCGTTATCCTGCCCATCGTGGCCGGGTTAATTTTCAACACCATCGCCTATGGCAAGGACAGCAGGAGGAGTCTGACGATCCAACTGCTCGTCTACTTCCTGATCATCGTTACGAAAAATGTCATCTTCAACTTTACCGCTGCGGATACAGTGGGCGAAACCACCGTACGGTTGCTGAAGGACCTGGCCTGGTTCATGCTGCTCCCCGTGGCACTGGGCGTTGCATTTAAATCCCTGGCAAAGGGAAGCAAAGATTATGTGGATAAGGCGATGGCCTTTATCTCCATGGCCGGCATCGGACTGATTATCGTGGTGATCACCTCAGCCGGGCGCGACAGCCTGCTGGAAATCGGCTTCCTGCTGATCATCGCCACCTTGCTCCACAACTCAACCGGGTACATGCTGGGTTACTGGATCTGCAGGCTATTCAGGATGGATGAAAAATCGTGCCGCACTATCGCCCTGGAGGTGGGTATGCAGAATGGCGGACTGGCATCGGGTATCGCCCTGGAGATGGGCAAAGTGGCCACTATCGGACTGGCACCCGCGGTGTTCGGTCCCATGATGAATATCACAGGATCATCCCTGGCCACATGGTGGCGGGGAAAACCTGTGAAGGATGAGGAAAATAATGACGAAGACTAATTTTTTAACGAATGTACAGGCAAGGCATGTCCTATCACTTTACAACGTCGTATAGACAAGGCATGCCTTATCTAAAATCAAATAAACTACTACCATGAAGAAACAGATGACCATTCTATTAACGCTTGCCCTCCTGGGAACAGGAGCCTTGAACGCCCAATTCTTCACTACCCCCGGAGAACTGACCTTCTACACCGCTGAGTACTCGGGAGAACGGTTTCCCGATGGCCGGCCCAGGGTGTCGGATGCGATCCTTGAACGGATGGAAAAGGTTTCCATTGAGGAAGCCTGGGGGATCCTGCGATCGAAAGGGTACCACAACCAGTTTGAAGGAAACTGGAAAATGATCCATGAGGATGTCCCGGTGGTGGGACGGGCATTGACCGCCCTTTACATGCCACGGCGACCTGAAGTAATGGACCGGCTGACTGAAAAGGGGCACGAGATGGGGCGGATCGGCGCCATGAACTCCTGGCCCATCGATGCACTGGAACAGGGGGACGTTTACGTGGCCGATGGTTTTGGCAAAGTGATCGATGGCACACTGATCGGTGATAACCTGGGCAATGCGATCTATGCCAATTCGGGAAACGGGGTGGTCTTTGATGCCGGTTCCCGCGACCTGGAAGGATTATCAGAGATCGAAGGATTCAATGCCTTTGTCCGTGACTGGGATCCTTCCTATTTGCAGGAGGTGATGCTCATGGGGATCAATGTACCCATACGTATCGGCAGGGCAACAGTATTCCCCGGGGATGTTGTACTGGCAAAAAAAACCGGCGTGTTGTTTATCCCTGCCCACCTGGCCGAAGAGGTGGTGGTTCGTGCGGAGTTTATCATGACCCGCGACATGTTCGGCCACCAGATGCTCAGGGAGGGGATCTACACCCCCGGGCAAATCGACGGGCAATGGAGTGAGGAGATCAAGGAGACCTTTTTGCAATGGGTCAGGCAAAATCCGGATAAATCGCCCATGTCGAGGAAAGCCCTGAATGAATACCTGAAGGACCGGACCTGGTAGGAACAGTGCTGTACGGGGGAAATTATGCATAATGGACTATCTTTGCGAACCGGAGGATTATAATGAACAAGATTGAAAACATTGAGCTGGTATTTCTGAAGCCGGCGGATTACGGAGAACTGAAGGAGGCGATGATCGAGGCGTATGAAAATATGCCCAATGCATACTGGAAGGAGCGTCATATTGAAATTCTTACCTCGTTGTTCCCTGAGGGGCAGGTGGTGATACGGGTTAACGGTGAGTTTGCCGGTTGTGCCCTGTCCATTATTGTTGAGTATGGAAATTTTGACAACCGCCACAGTTACCGGGAGGTAACCGGCGATTTCACCTTCAACACTCACGATGCCGAAGGGGACTTTCTCTATGGGATCGACATATTTATCAGGCCCAAATTCAGGGGATTACGACTCGGGCGAAGATTGTATGATTACCGGAAGGAGTTGTGTGAAAGGCTCAACCTGAAGGGAATAGTTTTCGGCGGCCGGATACCCAACTACCATAAATATGCCGGAGATATGACCCCGAAGGAGTATATTCAGAAAGTGCGGGTCAAGGAGATCCATGATCCGGTACTGGATTTCCAGCTTTCCAACGATTTTCATCCTGCCAGGATCATAACGGGCTACCTGGAGGGCGACAAGGAGTCCAACGAGTATGCCGTTTTGCTTGAATGGAACAACATCTACTACGAAAAACCACAAAAAAAGGCATCATTAACCAAGAAAGTCATCAGGCTCGGGCTGATCCAGTGGCAGATGCGATCCTACAAAAATACGGAGGAGTTGATGCAGCAGGCTGAATTTTTCGTGGATGCCGTATCCGGTTACCGGTCGGATTTTGCCCTCTTCCCCGAATTTTTCAACGCACCGCTGATGGCAGAAAATAACCACCTGCAGGAATCCGAAGCGATCAGGGAACTTTCCAAACACACAGATACCCTGGTGAAGAAATTTGCTGAGCTGGCCATCTCCTACAACATCAATATTATAACCGGCAGCATGCCGGAACTGGTAGACAACAAGTTGTACAATGCCGGTTACCTTTGCAAGCGGGACGGAACCATCGACCGGTTTGAAAAGATACACGTCACACCGGACGAGGTAAAAGTGTGGGGTATGCAGGGAGGCAGTAAAATCCGGTCGTTCGATACCGATTGCGGCCGTGTGGGCGTGTTGATCTGTTACGACATAGAGTTCCCCGAGATGAGCAGGTTGCTGGCCGATGAGGGGGTGGACCTGCTATTTGTGCCCTTCCTTACGGATACACAGAACGGCTACTCCAGGGTACGGAACTGTGCCAGAGCCCGGGCCATCGAGAATGAATGTTACGTGGCCATTGCCGGCAGCGTGGGGAACCTGCCGAAAGTACATAACATGGACATCCAGTATGCCCAATCCATGGTATTCACCCCATGCGATTTCTCGTTCCCCGCCAACGGGATCAAGGCCGAGGCCACCCCAAACACGGAGATGATACTCATTGCCGATGTGGACATCGGACTCCTTCGGGAACTCCACCAGTTTGGCAGTGTAAGGAACCTGAAGGACCGGCGCAGCGACCTGTATGATTTGAGGAAGCTTTAAGGCAGGTTCTGCACCTTGTTACCGGAACTTTTCAACAAAACGTACCACCTCCTCGGCAAACCTGTCCGGTTCAGTGTCATGCGGATGATGGATGGAGTGTTCAAAGAGCAACAGCTCTTTCTCTGCTGACCCCAGCCGTTCATAAGCATCCCGGCCCACTACCGGGGGAACGCTCACATCGTATTTGCTGTAGATCAGCAACGCCGGAAGCGTTATCCCGGGCAGGAGATCTGACAATGAGTAATCGTCTGCCAGGGCGACATTCACCGGCTGATTGAAGAAGTTTGAGACCATCCACGTTACCGGGTTGTTGTCTATGATGGCACGGTACAGTTTTTCAGAAGCTAGTGAATGCTCAATGACGCCCGATTCATACAGCAGCTTCATTGTTTGCATGGCATATCGCAGTGTGGGTTGGTAATCATTGGCAGAGAGAGAGTCCAACGCCGACACCCCGTCGTGCAACTCCTGCCATTTTTCCACTGTGTTCCCCATTGCGATCTGCTCATCGGCAATGGAAAGCAACTGTCTGCGCCGCGATTCGGCCGACAAAGGAAAATCGTGCACACCGGACACGCTGATCCAGCCGCTGAAAAGGTTTTGCTGACCCTCCTTCAGCAATACCGTTGTACCAAGTGCCCCACCCCAGCTGTGTCCCATTAGGAACAACTGAATCTCCTTCCCATATTTAGCCCTGAGTACTCCGGCCAGGGCAATCACATCGTCTGCCATCAGTCCTACCAGGTCATCGGGCTGCTCGTACCTGCCCTGCGACATCCCCTGTCCGCGCTGATCCCAGTAAACCACTACATAGTTATCCTCCAATACCTCAGTGAAGGCCCCGTCGCGAAATGCCAGTCCGAAGCTACCCGCGCCATGCAGCACAACAACAAAAACCTTTGCTTCGGGATTACCATGCAGATAGGCCGGCATATCGGCCCCTTTGTGTCTGACATAGATCACCTCATCCAGCCGGTGATCTGGTTTACTGCAACCAAATACCGTTGCAAGTATGATGATACAGCCAATGGTAATAAAATTTCTCATTGCGTCCCTCCTCTCTTTCCAAACATGATCCCCACTTCCAGGTTGATCAGGGGCATGATCCAATGGTTATAGGGAATCAGGGTGGTGATTGTAAGATGAGTAAACCAGCCTGATTGTAAATCCGGACCGGTGAATTTTCCGATCCCTATGGAAAAGGCGGGGGCATAATAGAAGTTCCCCGGCAGTGTAACGCGTTCAATATTGCCCTGGTCGTCGTACGCATAGGTCTCTGTAAGGAACGATCTGTAAATACCGGCCGGGTTCAGAGAGGCATACCTGGTCCGGTCGTTCCCGTTTGTTCTGCGGTATCCGATCCCGGCATTGCTGAAAAGTCCGGCATGACTGCCCGGATCGAGATAAAAACCGATGCTTGCACCCGGGACCCACTCTTTTTGAAGAGACCGTTTCAGGTTTGGAACATGATCTGTTGCATTTTTAACTTTCCATGTATACTCCATTCCCAGTTTAACTCCAGGGTTCCATAGGTTGTTCCCGAAATAGGCCACTGAATACCGGTATAGCGGATCAGATGAAGTGGTCTGTGCCTGCAGTGGAAAAAAGTGCATAATCAGTACCAGGATCATAGAAAAACCTAGCCGGAAAAATGCCCCATACGGTTTCCTTTGTCGAAACGGTGCATTAATAAAGATAGCTCCCGTCATTTTCAGGTTGTTATAGTTTGGGGTACATCGGGGATAACCCATAGTGGCGCTGTATTGTTCATCGTAGCACGACGCTGATCCCCCACATTGCTAATAATTTTGAAAATTGTACCGTTTTGTTTGAAAATATGAAAAATCCATCTATTTTTGCACTCCCAATCTTAGAGATTTGGGAATTGGTCCGTTCGTCTAGGGGTTAGGACGCCAGGTTTTCATCCTGGTAACAGGGGTTCGATTCCCCTACGGACTACAGAAAACACCTCGTAAACCCAATGTTTACGGGGTGTTTTGTTTTTATGCACACCCGAAATGCACACCTAAAATTAATTGCCAGCATTAACAACCAAGAAGTCATAATATATTTTTCGTGTCATATTACCTCCGATCCCATTTACTGTCCTCCCAATGTGTGATGATCCCCTCATTCTTGCACACAGGACAGCACCAATAGATTTCATGGTCTTCTTCTATCAATAATCTACTGTGGATTGTTCCCTGACATTTCGGCTGATTGCATCTAATTTGGGATTCAAATCCCCATGCTTCTGCATCGAAGTCAGTGGTGTCCTCAATGATCAGGGTCAGGAATGATGCCAGTTCTCGTGCTTCCGAGGGCAGCTGAGAATAGCCCTTAATAGATGCGCCGGAGAGAGAAGGGAAGCAAGTGTCTTACTGCGAAGGGATGGGAGCGCTTGTACTCTGCCCTAATTTATATCTCATTTATCATATCATTATGGTATTAAGACGAATATTCTGTCGAACATACAAGAATAAAAAAACGCATTGAAAGCAGGACTTAGTTTCTAATTATGAAATTGTTCATTAATTGCAGATAGCAATAATTCTCTTCTGATAGGTTTGCTAATTACATCAGAACAGCCGCATATTAAGGCTCTATTTCTATCAACTTCATTAGAATAAGCTGTTTGGGCTATTATACATAAATCAGGTCTGAATTCTTTTATCCTAATTGTTGCTTCGTAGCCATCCATCTCAGGCATTTTTAAATCCATCAACACCAAATCAATATGCGG
>JBBDIE010000125.1:0-6441 GCA_040880545.1 Bacteroidales bacterium
GGATTAGGTTCATGTAATAAGGAGAACAGTGAAAATTCTGTTCTTCCATATGTTGATATGCTTATTGGGACAGCAAAGCAGGGACACACGATTGTAAGTCCTTCAAGACCCTTTGCCATGGTCAAACCGGGACCTGATACCGAATTAAGAAGAAATTATCTTCAGGCAAAATACATTACAGGATTTAGCCAACTGCATATCAGCGGTACCGGAGGGAATGCCCAGTCGGCAGTTCTCGGAATCATGCCAACTACAGGTACACGCAAAGTTGATCCCAGGGAATATAGGTCGGAGTTCAACCCTTTGGCAGGAGAGACTACCCCGGGCTATAATAGTTTTTTACTGGAGGATTATCAGATAAATGCGGAATTAACTTCCACGGACAGAGTTGCTTTATACAGGTTTACTTTTCCGGAATCTGAAGAGTCGCATATACTAGTCAATGTCAGTCATGCATTTAACAAATACAGGGGAGGGGAGGTTTGGATCCTGAATGATTCGACCATTGTGGGAACAGGCAAATATAACGGTTATCATGGTTCTGATTTCGACATTGCATTTTGCCTGCAATTCAGTAAACCATTTAATGTATCCGGAGTATGGGACGAAGAAGGTATTCATAAGAACCTTCGTCATGGAGCATCAGAAGGGGAAGGCCCCCTGGGCGTTTTTGTTGACTACCGGACAGGAGAGGATGAAGAAATTCTTGTTAAAGCAGGAATTTCCTATGTTGATATTGAAGGAGCAAAGCAAAACATCAGTCATGAGTTGAGCCACTGGAATTTTGACCAGGTAGTTGAGGAGAGCAGGGAAATATGGAACGAGCAACTCAGGAAGGTGCAACTGAAAGGTGGCACAGAGGAGCAAAAGACAACCTTTTATACCGCACTTTACCACACCATGCTTTCTCCATGTATACTTTCGGATGTGGACAATCGCTATGAAGGCTTTGATGGACAGATTCACAAAGCCGAAGGATTCAACTACTATGGTGAGTTTTCGTTATGGGATACCTACAGGACGGCTCATCCACTGTATGTGCTTTTACAACCAAAACGGCAGCGAGACATGGTAGTGTCATTGCTGAAGATTGCCGAGCAGGGAGGATGGCTGCCCAAATGGGGCTGGTCGGAAGGGTATACGGGCGGTATGCTGGGCGATCATGCTGTGTCTGTAATTCTGGATAGCTATGTTAAAGGGATCCGGGATTTCGACTCAGAGGCTGCTTACGAGGCTATGCATAAGAATGCAACCGAAAAACTGGTGGGGGTACCATGGGGAAGAAGGGGGTTGCATAAATACATGGATGTTGGCTTTGCTCCTGAAGATGCAGGTTACCAAAAATCGCTGGTGGCCGGAACACACGAGTACGGACCTGGCGGTGCACCTTCAAGGGATTATTATCCGGAAATATCCGGTTCTGTGTCAGCTACTGTTGAATTTGCCTATAACGACTGGTGTGTTGCTGAAATGGCAAAGCTTTCAGGCCGAGAAAAGGATCATGCATATTTTCAGCGCAGAGCTTATAATTACAAAAATGTTTATGACCCGGCTGTAGGATTTATGCGGCCAAGAAACAGTGATGGATCATGGGCCATGAATCCGTTTATTTCTACCATAAGCGGTCGGCACAGCCAGTTCTATTGTGAAGGAAATGCCTGGACGTATTCATGGACGGTACCACATGATATACAAGGTGTTGTTCAACTAATGGAAGGGCCGGAAAAATTTATCAGGAAGCTCGATAGTGCATTTGCCGGCCTTGAAGAAAATGAGTCGTATTTTGACCCTACAAATGAACCGGATATCCATTATCCATACCTGTACAATTATGTTAAGGCACCCTGGAGGACGCAGGAAATTGTGAGGTTTATGACGGAGAATTTATACACTTCTGACCGTGAGACAGGTCTGCCGGGGGATGATGATGCAGGAACATTATCGGGGTGGTATATATTCAGCGCCATGGGCTTTTATCCGGTTACCCCGGGTACAGATCAGTATGTAATCGGGAGCCCGTTGTTCGATGAGGTTGCAATAACACTGGATGAGGATTATTATTCAAACAATGAAATTCTGATAAAATCAATGAATAATTCTCCTGCCAATAAGTACATTCAGGAAGTCAGGCTAAATGGAAAATCCACCAATAAAACTTGGTTTAGCCATGATGATTTGGTAAACGGCGGTAATTTTATTTTCGAAATGGGCAGTGAACCCAATAAGAACTGGGGTACAGACGACAACAGTGCCCCCATGTCCATGACGGATGCTGCACCCCATTTTGTGTTCAGTAATCTCACTGCCCCGGAGAAAGCAGAAGCCGATGAATATGTTCCAGTCCGGGTTACAGTAACGAACAAAGGAACACTGGGTACGGTTCAGATCAGGTTATTACAGATCGACCGGAACATACATTACAAAAAAGGGCACCTGGTTGGAAAGAAAAGTGTATTTCTTGATTTAGGGGAAACCGCAGATATCGAATTTTCTGTTCCGATGTATTTTCACGGCCCCAGTACATTACAGGTTGATTCTCTCACTACGGTTGTTGAAGTAGCAAGGCCCGATCCGGAAAACCTGGTCAGTAAACAGTGAGTGGTTACAGGGGTAAACCCCGTTTAATAAGAAACGCATGAAAAGAAACCTCAGATTTTTGCAATTAACAGGGCAGGCTTTAATATTATTTTAAAACAAAATATTATGAAAAGTAATTTACCACTGAGTATGTTGCCGGTTATTCTGACTGGTTTAGTAATGGGATCGTGTCTGGGAAATGGAAAGGAGGACAGCCAGAACAATAGACCAAATATTATTATTCTTCTGGCAGATGACCAGGGTTATGGGGACGTTAGCTATCATAAAATTCATCCGCATGAAGTGTCAACTCCGGGGATTGATCAGCTCGCCAGCGAGGGGGTGATCTTCACCAACGGTTATGCCAGTGCATATGTATGTGCCCCTACCAGGGCCGGTTTACTGACAGGCAGGTATCAGCAGCGTTTTGGATTTTACACAGCAGGAGATTCCAGGGAGGGAATGCCACTGGATGAGATTACACTGGCTGATATTCTGAAAGATAATGGATACACAACCGGGATTTTTGGGAAATGGCACCTGGGATTAGAATCCCCCTTCCGTCCGCTGAACAGGGGATTTGATAATTTTTACGGATTTCTCGGACATGGTGCACATGATTATTTTGAGCTGGATTGTGATCCGGGAGATCTGCATAATTGTATTTACAGGGATTCAGTTATAATTCATGATACCGGATATCTGACCGATAATCTGGCCAGGGAGGCGATTGGCTTTATTGAGGAGAATTCTTCGGGGAACCCTTTCTTTCTTTATCTCGCCTTTAATGCGGTTCACTGGCCTTTACAGGCTCCTGAGGTAGATATTGCAAAATTCAGCAATGAAAATCCCGACAGGAATGTTTATCTGGCAATGCTTCACAGGATGGATATAGCCGTTGATAATGTAATTAATTCATTGAAAGAGAACGGACTTTATGAGAACAGCCTGATCTTCTACCTTTCGGATAATGGAGGAGCAAAAAAGGTAAGTGCCGATAATATACCTTTACGGGATTTTAAACAAAGCACTTATGAAGGGGGTATCAGAGTACCGTTTGTGGTTAGCTGGCCCCAATATTTTGAACACAGGAAGATTGATGAACCTGTAATATCACTGGACATCATGCCTACAATCTGTGATGTTCTGAATATCGAACCGACGGAGGAGAGATTGATTGACGGCAAAAGCATGCTTCCGCTGTTAGAAGAGAGGCAGGATGGCCCGCTGCACGAATATCTTTACTGGGACGGTGATGAGGACCGGTGGGCAGTAAGAAATGGTAAGTGGAAACTTGTAAAGAATAATAGGGGAGATATAGAATTATACGACCTGGATAATGACATTTCAGAAGGCCTCAATCTTGCAGAGCAGTATCCTGAAATTTATGAAAACCTGCAGTTGAAATATAATGAGTGGCGGTCTGAGATGGGCGACCCCATGGGTAAATAAAAGCAACCACAGATAAAAAAAGGCCTGATGATTCAGGCCTTTTTTTTATAACAAATGAGCGATATTTTACTCAGTCATTACTCTGGAGTATCCGGATTCTTTTGTTGCTATAATTTTTTGCTTCAGCTCAGTTACGATGTCCGGATGTTCAAAGAAGAGGTTATTTGATTCCAATGGGTCTGACTTAATATTATATAATTGTCCTTCAGCCATTCCTGGTTCGATATCGATGAATGAAGGATGGGTAAACCCTCCCGAACCCAGCATATCTATATATTTCCAGTCACCCTCCCGGATTGCAAAAAACCTTCGGGAGGTATTGTGAATCATTGAATTTCTGACAGGGCTGGATAGATCTCCATCAAGTACATGGAGAAAACTAAAGCTATCCTCCCCGCTTTCATTGTCCATTACCTGTCCCGTTAAATCTGCGAAGGTTGCATACAGGTCCGTCAGACTAACAAGTTGATCATACTGTTGAGGTTCAGAAATTTTTGCCGGCCATGTAATTACCATTGGTATATGGTGTCCTCCATCCCATATATCCCCCTTCTGTCCTCTGCGCCCATAATTCGATTCGTGTTGTTGCAGATTAATCTCCTCTTCAGGCCAGTAACCTCCGTTGTCAGTAGCGAAGATAACCATGGTGTTTTCAGCTATACCAAGTTGCTTTACCTTGTCATTTATAACTTTGACCACATTATCAATCGTAAGAATAAAGTCTCCGTATGTATCGACGGATGACTTCCCTTTAAATTGATCTTCAGGGACCCAGGGAGTATGGGGGCCTGTCAGGGGCAGGTAAAGGAAAAAGGGATTCTTTTTTTGCTCTGAAATATGTTTCTCAATGAAATTGGTTCCGTCCTCCACTATATCTCCCAAACATCTCTCAATCCTGAATGATTCTGCCATTTCACCGTTACGCCACCATACACCTTTTCCCCAGTATATATCGCCCTCTTCAGTGTGTTTTTTGTCCCATGAATATTCTGTCGTCTCAAGTCTAATGGGGTATACATCAGACGACAGAACCATCTGGTCATCAATGGCACGGTTATCCCGTAAAAACAGGTATGGGGGTATGTCAAGCGAAGCCGGATGAATAAAGGAATAATCAAATCCATAATGGTTTGGTCCGAAGCTGATTGGTTGTGAATAATCGACATTGGAATAACTTGACACATTGTCCATTCGGGGAGTTTCATCCTCATTGAGGGTGGTCCAGTCGAACCCCAGGTGCCATTTACCCACAGCTGCTGTTGTATATCCAGCTTTCTTCAACAGATGTGCCATAGTCTTCCTTTCCGGTTCAAAGACCGAGCTGCTGAATCCGCCAACATTACCCCCTTTAACTCTGTTCCTGAACGCATACCTGCCTGTCAGGAGCCCGTATCTGGACGGTGTACAAACAGAAGCACTTGCATGGGCCTCTGTGAATACCAGGCCAGATTCTGCCATTTCATCTATGGCCGGGGTGGACGTTTTAGCCTCCGGATTTAAACCAGAGACATCTCCATAACCCATATCATCTGCAAAAATGATGATGATATTGGGGAGTTCTTCAGGTTTTTCCTGGCTGCATGAAAATGGTATTGTTGCAGTAAAGGCAATTGTGATAAGGAAGGATAGGTCTTTTTTCATAGCTGCAAATTATTGAAAACGAGTATTATTCAAATTATTTTCAAAGTGTTGGATATCCTTTGAACGAAAGGAACGATATTTATGTGTAAAAGGTTAAAGCAATTTTATTGCTTCAGGTCCGGATAATTTCAGAAGAAAATGAACTTTCAACAAGTTTAATTAAATTTTTAGATTCTTCGGTGAAATGTATTTAAGAAAGTGAAATTAAAATATTTGCTTAATTATTGGTTAATATTCGCTTAATTCTGAAATTACGCTTCATTATCAGACTATATTAATGTATTGTTACCAGTCTGTTAATGTCATCGGATTATATTCATTATATATTTAAAACACTGATCTGATGTTTAGAAAAATTGCTAAGTATATGTTGTTGGCACTTTCATGTGTCATTGGTGGATGCGGCCAACCCGATAAGCAGTCTGGCTTCAATATTGTCATTATCCTTGCTGATGACCTGGGATATGGAGACCTGGCTTGTTATGGCAGCGAATTGAATGAAACACCTGAAATTGATGCACTGGCCGAAAGGGGTATATTATTCACTGATTTTCATTCAAACGGTCCTGTTTGCAGCCCCACGAGGGCAGCTTTGATCACCGGGAAATACCAACAAAAATCAGGAATTGAAGGTGTTGTTCATGCAGTTCATTACCGACACGAAGGATTGGACCAGGGGGCATTTACCATAGCGGATCATTTGAAGGAGAAAGGCTACACTACAGGTATCATTGGTAAATGGCACCTTGGGTATGACACGGCTTACTCGCC